>JBNMMB010000104.1:0-10478 GCA_050875105.1 Prevotella sp.
CCCCAAGATAGCCGTGATCGATCCCAACACGCTGGCCGTGATGGGCCTGAGGCAGATGCTGCAAAACGTGATGCCCATCATGACCGTCGAGGCCTTCAGCACGTTTGACGACCTGCTGATGCACGACCCCGACCAGTTTGTCCACTACTTTGTGGCGCAGAGCGTGGTGGTCGAGCATCGCACCTTCTTTCTCGACAGGAGCCATAAGACCATCGTCACCACGCTGGCCTTGACACCGCAGGCGCAGTTGAGCTCCTTCCACAGCCTCTGCATCAACCAACCCGAGGAAGACGTGGTGAAGGACCTGCTGCACCTGGAGCAGGGCGCCCATGCCGGCGGACGCAACTTGCCGCCCATGCCCCGCGTGCTCAGTGAGAAGGTGCTCAGCGACAGGGAGATAGAGGTGCTGAGCCTCATCGCGCAGGGAATGCTCAACAAGGAGATTGCCGACCAACTGCACATTGGCCTCACCACGGTCATCAGCCACCGCAAGAACATCCAGGAAAAACTCGGGCTGAAGAGTGTCTCGGCACTGACCATCTATGCCGTGATGCACGGCTATGTGGACGTCAACAAGATATAGGGCTGCCCACAATAAGAATAGCACTTATTTACGACAATGATTTCCGCCTGCTCACACTATGACACTCACAACAAGGGTGCGAGCAGGTGGGCAAACCATCCGCGGAACCGCTGCCAGGGCGTGCGCCATTGTTTCCACGTCTCGGGCGTCAGGCGAAAGGAGTCGCTCTTCTCGCTGTCGAAGAGCTGGTCGAGCTCGTGGGTGGTGCCGGGGTCGATGATGACGGCGTTCTCCTCATAGTCCCACGCCAGGCTTCGGGCGTTGAGGTTGGCCGAGCCGACGGTGCAGAAGCGGCCGTCGACCATGATGACCTTGGTGTGGTGGAAGCCTGGCTTGTACATCCACACCGTGCAACCATGCTTCATCAGTTTATGGGCATTGTAGAAACCGCAGTCGGGCGTCAATGGGATGTCACTTCTCACCGACAGCATGATTTCCACCTTCACCCCACGCTTGACAGCCTGGCGGAGCGCCCGCTTGATGCTGTGGTTGAGCGTGAAGTAGGGGTTGATGAGCTTGATGCTGTCTTGGGCCATGCGGATGGCGTTGGTGTAGAAGTCGCGTATGATGCGGTTGGATGTGTGGGGCTCGCGGTTGATGATGCCCACCATCTTGTGGCCTGCCGTCTGGCAGGTGTCGGGCTTGAGGCCGTGGAAGTAGCTCACGTCGCCCAGTCCCCGGTAGTATTGCGGCCCGTGGATGTCCTGGTGGGTCACCTTGTTCCACATGCGGAGGAAGATGTCTTGCAGGGTGTTGACCTCCGTGCCCTCGATGCGGCAGTGCATGTCGTGCCACTCGCCAACCTGTTTGGTACCCTTGATGTAATAGTCGGCCACGTTCATGCCGCCGGTGTAGGCCACCTTGCCGTCGATGACCACGATCTTGCGGTGGTCGCGGCTCCAGATGTCGTTGACCCAAGGAAACCTCACGGGGTTGAACTCATAGATCTCGATGCCCTGCGCGCGGATGGAGTCGAGGTCGCGTCGGCGCATGGGCTGGTTGTTGCTGATGTTGCCAAAGCCGTCGAAGAGCAACCGCACCTCCACGCCCGCCTTGGCCTTGGGTGCCAGGTGGCTGATGAGCAGTCGGTTGATGGAGTCGTTGCGGAAGTTGAAATACTCCATGTGGATGCTCTTCTGCGCCTGGTCGATGGCCAGGAAGAGATCGTCGAACTTCTCTTGTCCGCTCATGAGGAGCGTCACGCTGTTGTCTCTGGAGAACGAGATGCCCTCTTTCTCCAGGTGGTCTGCAATGAGCGAGTCGCTCGTCTGCGCCTTTGCTTGCGAGGGGAGCAGCAAGAGAAAGGCCAGTGCGAGGCAGCTAAGTATCATGGTCATACACTCAAATTTTTCATGGCGCAACACCTTGTATGCGCTTGTTATCCCCATTGTCTTGTGTTGTTATCTTGTTCGTTGGTTGGATCATTAGCCTGTGTCGGCATCATTGGTTGAGCATCGAGGAAGCGTAGCTGTCGACGATGCCCAAGAGCTTGCGTTGCTTGTCGCAGACGAGCACCGAGTGGATCTTGTAGCGGTGCATGATGCGCTGTATCTCGGAAATCTTTGTGTTGGTCGTCACGATCTTTGGGTTGCGCGTCATGATGTCGGCCACGGTGTGGTCGAAGAACTCCGCCTGCCAGCGTTCCATGGCGCGGCGGATGTCGCCGTCGGTGATGAGGCCGATGACGCATCCGTTGTCGTCGAGCGACACGCCCAGGCCCAGCTTGCCTTTCGACACATGGATGATGGCCTCGCCGAGGTGCATGTCTTGTGGCACGATGGGCATGTCGTCGGTGCGCATCACGTCTTCGGCGGTGGTGAGCAGTCGCTTGCCCAGTTCGCCACCGGGGTGGAACTGTGCGAAGTCACGCGGACGGAAGTTGCGCACCTGCATCAGTGCCACGGCCAGGGCGTCGCCCATGGCCAGGGCGGCTGTTGTCGACGAGGTGGGCGCCAGGTTGAGCGGGCACGCCTCGTGGGCCACGAAGACCTTGATGTGTATCGTCGAGTATTTGGCCAGCAGCGACTCCGGGTTGCGGCTCATGCCGATGATGGGCACGTGCATGTGGAGCAGGATGGGCACGAAGCGCAGGAGCTCGTCGGTCTGTCCCGAGTTGCTGAGGGCCAGCACCACATCGTCGGGCGTCATCACGCCGAGGTCGCCGTGATAAGCGTCGAGAGGATTGATGAAGAAGGCGGGCGTGCCTGTCGAGGCCAGTGTGGCCGCGATCTTCTGTCCGATGTTTCCGCTCTTGCCGACACCTGTCACGATGACCTTGCCGTGGCAGTGGTAGATGAGGTCGACGGCCCTGACAAAGTTGTTGTCGAGCTGTGGGATGAGGTCGAGTATGGCCTGTGCCTCGTCGCGCAAGCAGCGCTCAGCAAACTTGAGTGACATCGAGAGGTCGGTGACCGGTATGGAGGGATTTTGCATGATCTACGTGATGAAAAGGTGATGGAGGCAGGCACCCGGCGTGTGCCGTTGCCTGGGAGAGTGCTGGGAGAGGGTGGGGTGAGGCCCTTGTCGCTAAGCGAGGAGCTGGGCGATGAGGCCCTCGAGCTTGTCGAGCTCCAGCATGTTGGCGGCGTCAGACAAGCCCTCGTCGGGGTTGGGATGCACCTCGAAGAAGTAGCCCGTGGCTCCGAAAGCCTTGGCGGCCAGTGCCATGGACGGCACAAACTTGCGGTCGCCCACGGTCTTGCCATCGCCAGCTGAGGGACGCTGCACGCTGTGGGTGCAGTCCATGATGACGGTGGGCACGATCTCCTTCATGTCGGGAATGTTGCGGAAGTCCACCACGAGGTTGTTGTAGCCGAAGCAGTTGCCGCGCTCGGTCAGCCACACCTCCTTGGCGCCGCTGTCGAGCGCTTTCTCCACCGGATAGCGCATGTCGCGGCCAGAGAGAAACTGCGCTTTCTTGATGTTGACCACACGGCCCGTCTTGGCGGCGGCCACCAGCAGGTCGGTCTGCCGGCAGAGGAAAGCGGGGATCTGCAACACGTCGCACACCTCGCCCGCCGCCTGTGCCTGCCAAGCCTCATGGATGTCGGTGGTGATGCGCAGGCCGTGCTTGGCCTTCACGTCGGCCAGCATCTGCAAGCCCTTGTCGATGCCCGGTCCGCGGAAGGAGTGGATCGACGTGCGGTTGGCCTTGTCAAAAGATGCCTTGAAGATGATATCCGTGCCGAGACGGCGGTTGATGTCTGTCAGCGTGGCGGCTACGGTGTCGAGCAGTTCGGCTGACTCGATGACGCAGGGGCCGGCAATGAATGTTGGGTGCATGTGGTTTCTCCTATTTAATTAGATATGCAAAGTTAGTTAAAAGGGCTTGTAAAGACGAATGTTTAACAATAATTTAACAAGTTGGCGCAAAAAGATTGTTGAAATTTTGGAGGGAATGATTTTATTCTATATTTTTGCACCGTTTTCGTGACGTCAAACCCACTAAAATGGTGGCATTGCGACACTTAAACGATAGAGAGTAAATCAGTATTAATTAATTAAAACTTTACGTAAAATGAAAAAGTTATTCATGACTTTGGCTGCTGCTGTGATTGCAGTGAGCGCAAGCGCACAGGTTTATCTGGGTGGTAACTTCGGTATTGCCAGCACCAAGATTGCTGGTCAGGACAGCAAGACCACTTACAAGGTTCTCCCCGAGATCGGCTACAAGCTGAACCAGGACTGGGCCATCGGTACAGTTGTTGGCTGGGGCAAGGGCACTCCCGTTGAGATCGAGGACGCCGACCACGCTATCGGCACCTTCGAGGTGGCTCCTTACGTTCGCTACACAGCTCTCCACACCAAGATGGTTGACCTGTTTGTCGACGGTGGCTTCTCATACAAGCACTACAACAGCACAGGCAATGAGTGGACTGTCGGCTTGAAGCCCGGTGTTGCCCTGAACTTCAACAAGAACGTGAGCCTCGTCGCTCATGTTGGTTTCGTGGGCTACAAGACCTACAAGCCCAGCTACGACCACGCCAAGAGCAGCAACGCTTGGGGTGTTGACATCGACGGCAACAACCTGACACTGGGTCTCCTCTGGAACTTCTAATCGCAACCGTTGCGGGCGGGCCATCCCCTGTGGGTGGCTTGCCGAGAAGATAAACAAAACAAGCAGGCTTCCTGCGCTCCGCCGTGGAGCAGACAGGAAGCCTGCTTTTTTGTTTTTTGTTTGTATGATTTCCTTTTCAGTCAGAAGAGTCAGCCCCTCATCCTAACAGATGGCTAAACCTCTTTCCAGTCCACCAGTCCCTTGCCCTCGCTGTCGAGTTCCACGGCCAGGGCGATCACTTGGCGCTTGTCGGCCTGGAAAGGCGCTGCGTATTGTTTGGCCCTCATCTGTTCTTCGGCGGCAGGGAGTCCCCCGTTGTTGGATAGCTTCAGCTCCAGTACATAGATGACGTTCTGTGTCTCCACCACCATGTCGATTCTTCCTGTTGCGATCATCTTTTCCACCTCGACACGGCAGCCGATCGCATTGAAGATGGTGCTTATGATGAGGCGATAACGCTCCTCCATGTCCATGGAAGCCAGTTTCTTGTTGCTGTAGGGCACGTCTGCAATCAGGGCCTTGAGGCATTTCTTGGCCTCAGGCAGGTTGGCTGTGTTGAGATAGAGGTTGAGGAATGCTTGCGTAGACTGAATGTCGTTGGTCTTGCGCATGGCCAGCGCTGGAAGCACTATTTCATTGAGTGCTTGCCTAACCTCGTAATTGGGGAAACCGAGGATGTAGGTGCCGCTCACATACCCTTTTATGGTCAGGTATCCCGATTGGTAGAGGAATAGTTCGGCCCCTCCGCCAGTGACATCCGATGTCTCTATGATGGTTCCCAATAATGCGCAATTGTCTAATTCCTTGAGACGAATTTCCAGGTTGTTGACAAACTTTGGTAGAAGGGACGTGGCACCCGAAGTGGCCCAATAGTTTCTTAGCTCCTTGTCGCACAGGGCATTGATAAGGCTGAAGGGATTGAACACGTCCACCATGTTGCTCTTGCTGAAATGATAGCCGTCGTAATAAGCTTTCAATTGTGCCACGGTCTCTTCGGCCGTCCAATTGTTGGCTTTACCCATCGCTTCTATCTCGGGCTTGAAGTTCTCGGCAACTTCATCTTTAGTGATGCCGCAGATGGCGGCATATTCAGGTTCGAAACTGATGTTGCTCAAGTTGTTGAGGACCGAAAACAGAGATATCTGTGTGAATTTGGTGATGCCCGTGATGAAGACAAAGCGCTCGTAGCGGTCTTGTGATTTCAGCACAGCAAACACCTCGCGGTAGATGCTGGTGCAGGCTTCGTGGTGGGGTGTCCGCCATGAATGTTGCAAGGGCGAGTCGTACTCGTCGATGAGGATGGCCACCTGCTGCCCCGTCTTGTTGTAGGCGGTCTTGATGATTTCTATGAATCGCGTGGCAAGGGAAGCGCTGGGCTTCATCTCGACACTGTACATCTCCTCATATTCCTGGAAGACGTAGTCGAGATAACTGCGCAGGGTGCTGGGCTCCGCTCCTGCGTTGCTCATGTCGAGGCGGATGACAGGGCGCTTGGTCCAGTCCTTCTCCAAGTCCATGATCTTCAGGCCTTCGAAGAGTTCCTTCTTTCCTTCGAAGTAGGCTTGCAATGTGTCGACAAGTACCGATTTACCGAACCGGCGTGGGCGGCTCAGGTAGTTGTATGTCTTGTTTCTGTTGGCAAGGTTCCAGATGATGTCGGTCTTGTCAACATACAGGTATTCGCCTTGTCTGATTTTCTCGAAGGATTGGATGCCAACGGGAAGTCTTCTGTCTACGGAGTTTGCCATACTTGCTTAAGTTTTATTACTTGTCATCTTGCTTTCGCAGTTGCTCCTCGGCCTCTTCGATGGAGTCGGCGTGCTGGATGGGCGAGGTCTTGGAGGGTGGCACGAGGTGGGCGGTGTCCGACACGATGTGGATGTCGCGCTGTGGGAACGGAATCTCGATGTTGCGCTCGTTGAAGGCGTCGTAGACGGCCTCCATGATGTCGCTTTCGGCGTAGGTCTGCTTGCGCGAGTCGACCCATGCCAGGATCTTGAAGTCGACCGAGTTGTCGCCGAAGCCGGCGAGCACCACCTTGATGAACTTGATGTATCCCGGCTTGTTGAGCGGTTCGACGGCTTCGGTGATGGTCTGCTTCACCTGCGGCACGTGGGTGCCATAGGCCACCCCGATGGGGATGATGGAGAGCACGTTGCCGTGGTTGCGGGTGAGGTTCTTGTAGTTTTTCGAGAAGAGCTGCGAGTTCTGGAAGGCGATGACCGATCCGTCGAGGGCCTCGACCGTGGTGGAGGTGTAGGAGATGGCCTTCACCGTGCCTTTCGTGCCCTCGATGGCGATGTAGTCGCCCACCTTGATGCGTCCTGCCATGAGCGAGATGCCATAGTAGAGGTTCTCGAGGATGTCCTTCATGGCGAAACCGATACCGGTGGACAGGCCTGCCGTGATGGCCACGACCCATGAGTTGTCGATGTTGAAGATGATGGTGGTGACGAGCAGCCAGGCTCCCCAGATGACCACCTGGATGAGGTTGCGCCAGATGGCGATGCGGCTTGTCACGGCCTGTTCGCTGGCCTTGCGCTTCTCCTCTTGGGCCTTGCGGCGCTCGCGGTTGAGCAGGTGGTAGTAGAGCACGTGGATCGACACGCGGTTGGCATAGGAGGCCAGGAAGTAGAGCACGGTGGCCTGCACGGCCCTCATGATGGAGAACGTGAACTTCGTGGTGTCGATGAGACGGCGGTTGAAGAGCTCCCACGACGTGTCGCTGAGGTTGAACACGTCGGCGGCCCAGTAGATGCTCACGAGCACTGAGAGCGTGGCCAGGATGGGTGCCACGGCGGTGTAGAGGAAGCGGAAGAACCAGGTGCGGCTCACCGGCGTGTTGTCGTCGAAGAAGCGGCGGTTGGGGTGGTTGCCATACTGCTTGAGCAGGTCGGAGAAGCAGGTGATGGTCAGGACGCAGGTGAGCTGCATGGTCCACCAGATGAGCATCTCCACGGAGAGCAGCGTGTAGCCGATGAGCGAGGCCACATCGCTGGCCAGGAACACGAGAAACGACACCCAGGCGTAGAACACGTCAGACGAGGGCAGGTCACCCTTGTTGCGGCGGATGGCGATCCACTGCCACACGGTGCTGAAGAGCAGCAGGAACGGCAGCACGATGCTCGTGAGGATGTTGGGGATGAGCACCACGCGGAAGAAGATGACGATGAAGCAAATGGCCATGATCGGCACGTAGATGCGCAGTCCGTGCTTGATCTGCTCGCCGTCGAGGCGGATGAGCAGCGACAGCAGGATGGCGCCCATCAGCCAGGCATACTCCACGAGCAGGCCGCAGGCCATGATGAGGAAGTTCTGTGAGATCGACACGCGCAAGATGCCCAGCGTGGCGGCGAAGACGATGACCGTGGCTGCGAGGATGATGCAGACGCGCTTGGCCTTGAAGTTGGCCTTGGCCTCCTCGCCGTCCTTGCCGCCCGAGAGCCAGCGCAGCAGGGCTTTGGCGCGATTGTGCTTGATCAGCTTGGTCACGGCGAAGCCGATGACGAAGTAGCTCGCGCCTGCGGCTATGACGCCATAGAAGATGATGATGGCCAGGAGCATGAGGATGATGCGGCTGTCCCAGTCAGACTTGAACTTATGGGTGGGCTTGTATTTCTCGACCACCGTCTCCGTGGTCTCCTTGAGCTCGGCGCGCAGGTTCTTGAGGATGGTCAGCACGTTGACGCCGCTGTTGGTGAAGATGCTGTTTTGTATCTCCTTGTATCGCTTGGTGGCGTAGTCGTTGAGGCTCTTGAGTCGTTGGCCCGTCAGGTTGTAGATGTTGATGTACTGTTGGTTCTGCGTGCGGTTCTCGTTGAGTGTGCGGCGGATGTAGATGGCGAGCGTGAGACACACGTTGCGGTCGATCTTGGCCTTCTCGCTGAGGCTGACGGTGTACATCGTGCTGAGGTCCGAGATGAGGCTGTCGTAGCGTGCAATCTCCACGTCGGCGTTTTCCACATAGGTGCGGAAGGGTCCGGCAGTGTTCTTGAAGGTCTTGTATTGCTCTGTGGCCTCGTGGCAGGCGTAAGAGAGGTCGAACACATATCCGCTCTTCTGCGAGTAGAGCATGATGGCGTTTTGCTGGCTTTTGTTCATGGTGGCCAGCAGTTGGTTCATCACGGCTTCGCTTTGCTCCTTCCGCGCGCCGGTCTCGTTGTCGAGTTTTTGTCGGTATTCGGTCAATTCGATGCGCAGCATGGCCAGCGTGCCGGCCAGGTTGCGCTCCTTGAGCACGGCTCCGCTGGGCAGCACGGCCAGCAGGAGCAACAGGATGATGATGAGCGATCTCTTCTTCATGTGGATAGTCTGTCTATTTTTTGCAAAGGTATAAAAAGATTTCCACATTCAGCCTTGCGTGTGCCCACAAAATGTTTTGCAAATATGCGGAATAATAACGTGTTTCGCAGCCTGTTTCTAATGCTTTTTATTAATATTTAGCACATTCATCTTTCCCATGCCCCCTATTTGAACAGCATCGTGATGAGCGGGATGGTGGCGATGGAGGCCACGGTGGTGACAAACGTGATTTCGGTCATGAGGGCCGGGTTGCGCCCATATCGCATGCAAAACATCGTGCCGTATGACGCCACGGGCATGGCGATGACCACCGTGTTGATGTCGTTGATGATGTCGCTCACGCCACACACGCGGAAGAGCATGTACACCGACACCGGCACCACCAGCAGCCTCAAGGCCGACGACACGTAGACCTTCGGACTGCCCACGATCTGGCGGAGCGGCAGGCGTGCCATCGACGAGCCGATCACCATGAGCGCCGCCGGCACGGTGATGGCGCCCACCATCGTCACCGGGCGCGCCACCACCTCGGGCGTCTTCACGCCCAGGGCCACCAGCAGGGCGGCCAGGAAGGCGGCGATCATGGCCGGCGAGAAGAGCACCTTCGGGTTGAGTCGCTTGACGCTGTACTCGCCCTTGACGAGCATCACGCCCGCGGTGAAGATGAAGAAGGTGTTGGGCATGTTGAGCAACGCCGCATAGAACACCGCCTCGGGCCCGAAGATCGACGAGACGATGGGGTAGCCGATGAAGCCCACGTTGGCAAACATCAGCGCAAAGCCGATCATGCCCCGCTCGTCGTGGTCGCGCGAGATGAGGCGCGGCACCCAGAAGCCGAAGATGAGCAACACAAAATAGGTGAGGAAGCCCACGCCCAGCAGGGGCAGGATGAGTGTGCGGTCGGGCATGCGGTCGCCCATGACCGACGACAGGATGAGCGCGGGGCAGGAGATGTCGATGACGATGGCCGAAAGCTTCTGGTCGAACTTGTCGCCCATGTAACCCAGTTTGCAGAGTAGGTAACCGAGGATCACGATGATGAAGAGCGTCACCATCACTTGAATGTTTTCTATCATACTTTCTGTTGATAATATGTCGGATTGGCTGCTATCTCGTCAAATGGGACATAGATTACGGCTGCAAAATTACTGCTTTTGGGCCATTAAGCGTGGGCCATGCCGGTGGTTTAACATTCGTTGATGTTTCTTGCGCCAACGGCCGGGGCACAGCACATAAGCGCCGCATGGGGGAGGACCGTGGACGGGAATGGTTTCTGAAAGATTAGGACAAAGAGTCTCTCCAGAATCGCTCGAAATCCATCAAGCCTACTTTTGCTCGCAAATACGCGATTCTCAGCGCGTTTTGCATAAGATGTTGGATATTAGTGAGTTACATGAATATATGGCCTTCAAAAAACTCTGCGCATGCTCATAGTTTTGCGATAGATATCTTATCGACTCTCGATTCGATATCTATCGACTCTCGATAAGATATCTATCGAGTCTCGATTCGATATCTATCGCAACTCGATAAGGC
>JBNMMB010000105.1:0-10394 GCA_050875105.1 Prevotella sp.
AAGAATGAAAAGGCTGTCTTGTCTTGAAAATTCTGAAAAAACAGGCACCTGGCGACTGCACCTTCTAGAGAAAAATAAACCGCTTTTGTCCGATTAAATTTCGTTAAAAGTCTTAATGTCGGTTAATTTGTATGAAATTGTTCGGCGAAAGAGGCCTTATCGAGTTGCGATAGATATCGAATCGAGACTCGATAGATATCTTATCGAGAGTCGATAGATATCGAATCGAGAGTCGATAAGATATCTATCGCAAAACTATGAGCATGCGCAAAGTTTTCCGCAAGGCTTATTTTCGCATAACGCACTGAATATCTGATGTTTGCACAAAACACGCTGAGAATCGCGTATTTGCGAGCAAAAGTAGGTTTGATTGATTTCGAGCGATTCTCAGAGGGGTTGTTGTAAAATTGATTCACTATCGTTGAAACACTGTCACACGACAATTTCACATCAAGCCATAATAGAAGCCAGTTCTCGTTCAGCCAATGGTCACAGCCTATCGCAGGGGCTGGCGAAACAGCCCACTCGATCTACCTCGATCGCCCCTTACGCCACATCTTTTGCGGGGCACTGGCACACGTTTGCGCACACAAATCCTAAAGATTATCAAAATGCGAACAGAGGCGTTAAAATATTCAGCTTTTATTTGGAACTTGTCGGGGAAAAGACTATATTTGCGGTGTCATTCATAACAAAATGACAAGCAGCTGGAGTCATCCAACTTAGAAACCTTATAAAACTATAACCTGCGGCAAGTGGGCGGATGCCCACAAACCCATAGAACGATTACTACTATGGATGTTGAAAAAATCATGCAACAACTGGAGCGCAAGCATCCAGGTGAGTCTGAGTTTCTTCAGGCTGTTCGCGAAGTGCTTATCTCGGTGAAGGACGTCTACAACCAGCACCCTGAGTTTGAGAAAGCCAAGATCATGGAACGAATGGTGGAGCCCGAGCGCATCATCACCTTCCGCGTGCCCTGGGTGGACGACAAGGGCGAGGTGCAGGTCAACATCGGCTACCGCGTGCAGTTCAACAGCGCCATTGGCCCCTACAAGGGCGGACTGAGATTCCATGCATCTGTGAACCTGAGCATCCTGAAATTCCTGGGCTTCGAGCAGACCTTCAAGAACGCTCTCACCACACTGCCCATGGGCGGCGGAAAGGGCGGATCCGACTTCTCGCCACGAGGCAAGAGCGACGCCGAGATCATGCGGTTCTGCCAAAGCTTCATGCAGGAACTATATAAATATGTGGGACCGGAGATGGACATCCCTGCCGGAGACATCGGCGTGGGCGGACGAGAGATAGGCTACCTCTTCGGACAATACAAACGGCTGACGAGCATGTTCCAGGGTGCCACGCTCACGGGCAAGGGACTGGAGTATGGCGGCAGCATCCTCAGGCCGGAGGCCACGGGCTACGGCGCACTCTACTTCGTGCACCACATGCTCGACACCAAGGGCATCGACATCAAGGGCAAGACCATTGCTGTGTCGGGATTTGGCAACGTGGCATGGGGCGCCGTGAAGAAAGCCACCCAACTGGGGGCCAAGGTCATCACCATCAGCGGACCCGACGGATACATCTATGACCCGGACGGCGTCAGCGGCGAGAAGATCGACTACATGCTGGAACTGCGAGCCAGCGGAAACGACGTGTGCCAGCCCTACGCCGACGAATTCCCTGGAGCCACATTCCACGCCGGAAAGAAGCCGTGGGAGCAGAAGGCGGACATCTACCTGACCTGCGCCACACAAAACGAGCTCGACGGCAACGACGCCGACAAGATTCTGGCTCAGAAACCGGTCTGCGTGGCTGAGGTGAGCAACATGGGTTGCACGGCCGAGGCGGTGGAGAAATTTGTCAACGCACACCAGCTCTTCGCACCGGGCAAGGCCGTCAACGCTGGCGGCGTGGCCACATCGGGACTGGAGATGAGCCAAAACATCATGCGGCTGCACTGGAGTGACAGCGAGGTCGACGAGAAGCTCCACTTCATCATGAAGAGCATTCATGAGCAGTGTCGCAAGTACGGCACACAGCCCGACGGCTACATCGACTATGTGAAGGGTGCCAACATCGCCGGCTTCATGAAGGTGGCCAAGGCCATGCTCGCACAAGGCATCGTGTGACACGTGGCCGACGAACATCATGTAAAACCAAAAAGATTGTGAATTATAGAAAAGTAGTTTTTTTAAGTTTCATAGCAACATTAGGTCTTACCCCCGCGCAGGCTCAAACGCACAGGGGTAGGGCCTCTTATTATTCGAAAAGGGCGACGGGCGCACGGACGGCAAGCGGCGAACGGCTGCACCACGACAGCCTGACATGCGCCCATCGCAACTACCCCTTCGGCACGCTGCTCAAAGTGAAGAACCTCAGCAACGGAAAGGAAATCATCGTGAAGGTGACCGACCGTGGACCTTACGGGCGCGGACGCATCATCGACCTGAGTTATGGAGCGGCTCGCGAACTGGGCATGCTCTCGCAAGGCGTGGCAATGGTGGAGGTGAGACGCGTGGACGGGCCCAACCCACCCTACCGCATGGACGACGAACCGGAACGCGGACTGCCCGACTTTGAGTTTGACTTCTCCAAGGCGGCCTACAGCTTCATCAACGACTGGAAGGACGACGAGGATGTGGACAAAGGCCTGACCAAGGAGGAGATGATGGTGAAGCAGAAGATGCCCACCCAAAAGCAGGCGCAAGAGAAACGGCAGAAGATATTGGCCAAAAACGACCCGACAACCGCCACACCCAACAAGGAGGAGAACGGCAAGACCAAGGAGGTCATGACCGCCAACAAGCCTGTGGCGGCAAGGCCATCCAGCAAGACACCCCACCCCACCGCCAAGACGGGCACGACGGTCAAAGCCAAGCAACATGCGGCCACGACCAAAGAGAAAGATCCCTCGTTCTGGAGCAGTGTCTTCGACCATGTGAAAGGTTGGTTTGGCAACTAAAAAAGAGGAAAGAAAAGGGAACAAACAAAACAGATAGGAAAAACGTGGAAAAGAAAAGAACTCTGAAGGACTGGGTGATCGCCACCCGGCCCTGGTCGTTCCCTGCATCGGTCATGCCCATCCTGATCATGTGGGGATTTTTAGCGTATGTGGGCAAACAAGGCATCGACATCAACTGGGGCAACGCCCTGCTGTGCCTGCCGCTGTTGGTCATAGCCCATGCGGGCGGCAACATGGTGAGCGACTATTATGACTACACACGACGGGTGGACCTCGAGGATTGTCCCAACGGGGTGACCTGGATCTATGACGGCACCTTCGAGGCAAGGACCATCCTGCGCTATGGCGTCTGCCTGCTGGCGGTGGCCATGGTCATCGGCCTCTACCTGCTCAGTCGCTCGTCGTGGACGGCGCTGTGGATCGGCATCGTGGGCATGGCACTGCCTGCCCTCTACCCCTGGATGAAGGCGCACGCGCTGGGCGACGTGAACATCCTCATCAGCTTCGCGCTGCTGCCGGCCATCGGAACGGCCTACGTGGCCACGGGACGGTATCTGCCCGAGGTGCTGTTCGTGATCATGCCTCTCGGACTGCTCACGGTGTCGATTCTTCACGCCAACAACACACGCGACATCGACAATGACAAGCGGGCAGGACTGACGACGCTATGCGCGGCCATAGGCCTGGATGGCGCAAAGAAGGCATACGTCTGGGAACTGGTGATGCCCTTTGTGCTCACGCTGGGTTACGCCATCCTGGGTGCCTCGCCATGGACGGCACTCATCGTCATGCTGACGTTGCCCGTGGCTCGCCGCAACATCAACACCATGCTGGGAGCCCAACCCGAAAAGGAACACCTGGGCATCGCCACGCTCGACAAGAGCAGTGCACAACTGCAGATGGTCTTTGGCGTGCTCTGCGCCCTGGGGTACTTGATAGGAGGATGGATCGGATGACTGAGGGCTTGAAAATGGGAAAGGTGACCATAGCCATCGCGGTGGCGGCGGCATTGTGGTTTGTGATGTTCTCGCCATGGACAGCGCCGCACATCAACTTCTGGTACACCATGACGGCATCGGCACTGGTGCTGACTGCACTGGCCTGCCTGTGGTGCAGGGAGTGGACGCGCGACGTGAGACTGTCATGGACGAATGTGGCATGGGGCCTGGCCATCGCCTTCGTGCTGTGGTGGGTGTTCTGGACAGGCGACAAGGTGTCGCAATGGATGTTCAGTTTCGCACGACCAGAGGTGAACATGATCTACGACATGAAGACGGGCACATCGCCTGCGGTCATCGCCCTGTTGCTCCTCGTCATCATCGGACCGGCCGAGGAGATCTTCTGGCGCGGCTTCATACAGCGACGCATGATGGCTCGCTGGGGTCGCAACTGGGGCTTTGTGGTGGCCACGGCTTGCTACACCTTGGTGCATGTGCCCTCGCTCAACTTCATGCTGGTCGTGGCAGCGGCTGTGGTGGGCGGTTGCTGGGGACTTGTCTATCGCTTCTTCCCCAAGAGCCTCACAGCGCTCATCATCTCGCACGCCATCTGGGATGCATGCGCCTTCGTATTGTTTCCCTTCTGACATAACGCTGAGGAAGCCTGCAGCCATCAGGCGAAAAGGCAAGGCACGGATCGCGAGTTCGCTCGCAGGATCCGTGCCTTGTCTTTTTTTCATAGGTCAGCGAAGGGCTCTTGGCAGCAACTGGGGGGTATCTCGGCTTCTCCATCTTGCCCAACTGCGCGCTTCGCCGATCAGGGATGCACCTGCCAGGTGTGGGTGTAGACATGGCGGAGGGCATGCTCAGGCGAGCGCACATAATCGCTCTCATCGCTGACAGACACGCTGACGGTGTGGGGCGTCGGCGGTTCTTTTCGAGCGAAGCGAAGACGGAAGCGCTTGCCGCCCACCTGCGCCACACGGCCGTCCACACGCCAGACGATGAGGGTGTGGCCGCCACGGGCCTCGAGCAACCGCGTCAGCGCAAAGCGTTGGGAGGAACGACGCGGACGGACAACGCTGTCGGCTGGCAACACGGCTTCTATCGGATTGCAAAGATCATGGAGGCGCTCCACAAGGGCCTCGCGACAGACGGGACAGAAGGGACGACCCAGGACTTGCATCTTGCAGTAAAGACTACCTGCGCTCGCCTCTGTAGGCTTGAACCAACGACGGGCCTTCTCTGAGCCTTGATAGGAATAGATGCCCACGCCGGGCACGTCGAGCCAGCGATACCAACGCACGGTGGAGGGTAAGCTATCATAGGTCATATTGGGCAATTCCTCAAAGAAATCATCTCCCGCAAAATACTCGTCAGCCAAACGGGCGAAGGAGTGGCCAAACTCGTGGACAAAGACCTCGCGACTCTGCTTGTTGCGTGTGGCCAAAAGGATGTCGCCACCCATGCCGCCATACTCATCGGTGTTGGAAAGGATGCCCACTTGTCGGCAATGTGGCGCATAACGACGAAGGATGCGGCGGAGGCCACGATAGTTGCCACAACCAATCAGGCGATGGATGCCATCGAGATCGAGCGAGAGGCGGAAATAGGTGTCGCGCTGTTGCAGGGGCATAGCACTATGTTCAGGACAGGCTTGCGTGCCATCGGCAAGGCGGACGCCCGGATGGGTGATGCCACGCTCTCGTGAGACAACAGGAATGGCATAGAGATTGAAATAACTGCGATAACGATCGAAAGGCGACGTGCGGAACAGATAATCAAAACAACGGCGTGCATCTCGCAAAAACCGCGCCTGGTCGGAAAGGGTGTAGCCGTCGCCTAACAACACAAAGTCGATGGCATGACGGCCTTGGTAAGCCAACGTGTCCACACGCAGGCTGTCGAGCGGGTCGGCATGGACTGGCGAAGCACACAGGAGCAGAAGGGAAATCAGAAGGGATGACAAAGGATGCCTCATGGATGAAACAAAAAGGGGGACTGCACAAGTGTCAATGACACTCAGGCAGTCCCCCGTTATTTATAAAAAAAGAATTGTCGTACCCGTCATGGGGCTTAGGGCTTACTTGACGGTTGGAATATTGAACTCGGTGACCTTGGAAATGTGTGTGTTGCCCTGGATGACGCTCACACAGAACTTGGCCATACCATTCTTCAGACGATTGTCAGCCTTCACCATGGCGGTGTAACGGATGCCCTTGCCTGGCGCGATCTGCTCCACATGCATGTTGGGCGACACAAACAGGTGCTTGTTGCCTGTGGCCTCGACAACTGTCGGTTGCACATCATAAATCGGTTGGTTGCCGCGGTTCATCACTTCAAAGATGATCTTGCTGATCTCGCCACGCTGGATCTTGCCGTCTTGGTTGTCATCCACAAAACGGGCATTGACAATCTCGATGTTCGGCGTGTACTTCAGACCTTGCGCCAACTCAACAACGCTCGACTGGAGCGGCATCGTGGTCTCGGGTTGCTGGGCAGTATAGTCGCCCGTGTAGTCGCTCGAGTTGAAATCATAGATACGGTCGTCGCCACTATTGGAGGCGTCAAAACCACTGCCATAATTGGCCGATGCCACGGTGTCGTGAGCCAAGGGCTGAGCCGAACTGTTACCTAAGGTGGTGCGATCGCCTGCCTGCTGACGGGCTTTGCGGGCTGCGGCACGAGCAGCCTTGTCGCGTTTGTACTGGTCGAGCTCAGCCTGTTGCTTCTGGTCTTGCGCATGACCTATGGCGCCACCAATAATGGCACCGCCAGCCATGCCCACAATAGTGCCAATATCGGAGCCACGTGGTCCCTGGGCAATGCCGCCAATGGCCGAGCCCAATATGCTACCCAACGAGGAACCAGTATAGGCTCCAGCGCCCATATTCGTGTCGCAACTGCCCATCAAGAGCACAGCTGCTGACAACGCCACTACCATAGTTTTTTTCATGATCTTACACTTTTCTATTCACGCAGATAAGCACGAACCGGTCACAATGACCACTCCGCACTCACCTCGCATCATTCTTACAGATGCAAAGTTATAACAATCCCCACAAAGCGCAAGGCCCATTTCCCTAAAAAAGCATAGGGATTTCCCCACAATAAATCCATCTAGCCTTGAAAGTCAATCTAGCTTGACAGGCACAGTATGAAACATCTTCAAAATGAGTTGAACCATTTTTTGCTGGGCAAAATCAATTTGTTTTATAGGGCTTTAAGGATAAAAACCGCCAAATGTTCCTGCCACTGAACAGTTGCTTGTAATTCATTACTTTTTAAAAGCAACAAATACAAGCACAAAGGAAACGCAAAAGCAAAAAAATCTCCAAGCCATAACTGACTTGGAGATATTACTAAGAGAAATGTGATCTAAATTATTCAGCCTTAGGAGCCTCAGTCTCAGTAACCTCTGCGTTCTCGGCAGGTGCCTCAGTGGCAGTAGCCTCAGTGGCAACTGCGTCTTCAGCCTTCTTAGAACGACGGCTTCTGCGAGTCTTCTTCTCAGCCTTCACGGTCTTGGCCATGTTCTCGTCGAAGTCAACGAGCTCAATGAAAGCCATAGAAGCAGCATCACCCAAACGTGAACCGAGCTTGATGATACGTGTATAGCCTCCAGGACGATCAGCAACCTTAGCTGCAACTTCACCGAAGAGCTCCTTCACAGCGTACTTGTTCTGAAGGTAACGGAAAACAACACGACGGCTGTTTGTGTCATCCTTCTTAGAACGGGTAATCAAGGGCTCGACATAAGTCTTGAGAGCCTTGGCCTTAGCGAGGGTCGTAGTGATTCTTTTGTGCATGATCAAGCTGCATGCCATGTTAGCAAGCATGCTAGCGCGATGAGATGCAGTACGACCCAGATGGTTGAATTTCTTATTGTGTCTCATTTTGTTTTTTACTTTTTGAAAGAGCGTTATCTAAGCAATGTCCAGCAAAGAACTACTCCTTGTCTAATTTATACTTTGAAATATCAGTTCCAAACGAAAGATTCAGACTCTCGAGCAAATCATCAAGCTCTGAAAGCGATTTCTTACCGAAGTTACGGAACTTCAAGAGATCAGTCTTATTGTATTGCACAAGATCTCCAAGAGTCTCGACATCAGCAGCCTTCAAACAGTTAAGCGCACGGACAGAAAGATTCATATCCGTCAACTTTGTCTTCAGCAACTGACGCATGTGCAACACTTCCTCATCAAACTCCTGGTTGCCGTCTGTGTTAGGATTCTCAAGAGTAATCTTCTCATCAGAGAACAACATGAAGTGATAGATAAGGATTTTGGCAGCCTCCTTGAGAGCGTCCTTCGGGTGAATGGAACCATCAGTTGTAACCTCAAGCGTAAGCTTATCATAGTCGGTCTTCTGCTCGACACGAGTCGGCTCAACCGAATATTTAACGTTACGAATCGGGGTGTAGATGGAATCGATTGGGAGTACATTAACATCTGTACAGAATTGACGATTCTCGTCAGCAGGAACGTATCCACGTCCCTTGTTGATAGTCAAGTCAATCTGCATTGATGCCTTGGAGTCTAAATGACAAATCACCAAATCAGGGTTTAACACTTCAAATCCAGTCAGATACTTACTGATATCACCAGCTTTAAATTCAGTTGAATTCTCTACGGTGATACTCACTTTCTCGTTCTCGAATTCTTCTACTACTTGCTTGAATCGAACTTGCTTGAGATTCAAAATGATGTTGGTTACATCTTCCTTAACACCAGGAACTGAAGAGAACTCATGCTCAACACCACCGATACGGATGGTGTTGATAGCATAGCCCTCCAGCGATGAAAGGAGGATGCGTCGCAAGGCATTACCAATGGTAACACCAAAACCAGGCTCAAGAGGACGGAACTCAAACTTTCCGTAGTGCTCATTGGCCTCCAGCATCACAACTTTATCAGGTTTTTGAAATGCTAATATCGCCATTAATTTAATGATTATTGTTTAGAGTACAACTCAACGATTAACTGCTCCTTGATAGTCTCGGGAATGTCGGCACGCTCCGGTCTGTGCAGGAACTTACCGCTCTTTGTATTGTCATCCCACTCAAGCCAAGGATATTTGCTGTGGTTAAAACCAGCCAATGCTGCATCAATGACTTCCAAAGACTTGGACTTCTCACGAACTGCAATCACCTGACCGGGCTTAACTGAATAGGAAGCAATGTTGAGCACTTGTCCGTCAACCGTGATATGCTTGTGACCAACGAGCTGACGAGCAGCGGCGCGGGTAGGAGCAATACCCAAACGGTATACGACATTGTCCAAACGGCTCTCGAGAAGCTGGAGAAGAACCTCACCAGTAATACCATCACTCTTAGCAGCCTTGTCAAACAAGTTACGGAACTGACGCTCAAGCACGCCATAAGTGTACTTAGCCTTCTGCTTCTCAGCCAACTGAGAACCATACTCTGACTGCTTGCGACGACGGTCATTACCATGCTGTCCAGGAGGGAAATTGCGTCTAGCCAAAACCTTATCAGGACCAAAGATGGCCTCTCCGAAACGGCGTGAAATTCGAGATTTAGGACCTATGTATCTTGCCATAATATAATTGCTTTAAATCTATTGTATCTTACTTAACCTAATTAGACACGGCGACGCTTAGGAGGACGGCAACCGTTGTGTGGCAACGGAGTCACATCAACAATTTCAGTGACCTCGATACCAGCTCCGTGGATGGCGCGAATAGCGCTCTCACGACCATTACCGGGACCCTTCACGAAAGCCTTTACCTTACGAAGGCCAAGGTCATAAGCGATCTTTGCACAATCCTCAGCAGCCATTTGGGCAGCATAAGGAGTATTCTTCTTCGAACCGCGGAAACCCATCTTACCAGCAGAAGACCAAGAAATAACTTGACCCTCGTTGTTGGCAAGCGATACAATGATGTTATTGAACGAGCTATGGACATGAAGCTGACCTACAGCTTCAACCCTTACGTTTCTCTTCTTAGATGTTGCTTTTGTCTTTGCCATTTTGTTTGAGCTTTAAGCTAAAGGTTAATCGTTCTTAGAGCACAAGAAATGCTCAAACGAACAACTCAACCCAAAACTAAATTTTACTTAGTAGCCTTCTTCTTATTAGCAACAGTCTTCTTCTTACCCTTACGAGTGCGAGCATTATTCTTAGTGCTCTGACCGCGAACAGGAAGACCATTACGATGACGGACGCCACGATAGCAGCCAATATCCATCAGACGCTTGATGTTCATCTGGATCTCTGAGCGGAGGTCACCCTCCACTTTGAATTCAGCGCCGATAATCTCACGGATCTTAGCAGCCTGGTCGTCAGTCCACTCGCTGACCTTCAGGTCACGGCTCACGCCGGCTTTATCCAATATCTTTGCTGAACTACTTCGACCTATACCATAGATATAAGTCAATGCGATTTCGCCACGCTTGTTCTGGGGCAAGTCTACTCCAACAATTCGTATTGCCATTAGTTGAAATAAATTGAATAAAAACTTAACTT
>JBNMMB010000106.1:0-10019 GCA_050875105.1 Prevotella sp.
ACTCATACAACGCTTACAACCTTTTACAACTTTTCTGCTCAGGGAGGGGCCCAACGGGCAAACAACATAGACAACTTTTTCGGTTCGCCTGTGGCTCACGTTTTTTTCGAACACGAGACTTGTCGTAGACCCACTGACCAACGACGAATGACTATCAAAAGCGCGTTCGGCGCTCACTGTTTTTTCGAACACGAATTAAACGAATTAAACGAATGACGAGTGATGGGGAGGGTGTTGGATAGCACGAATGTTTTTTTTACGACAATCGGGGACAATAGGGACAATCTTTAGTGGGTGACGTGTCTCACGTCACTACGACTGGCAATGATGGGGTTTAAGACAACTCGTACAACGATTACAACCTTTTACAACTTTTCTACTCAGGGAGGGGCCCAACGGGCAAACAACACATAGACAACTTTTGTTGCGCGTTGGGCGCAACGGCTCACGCGTTTTTTTTGAACACGAATTTCTCGAATTTAACGAATGACAGCTGATGGGGAGCGCATTCGGCGCTGAATTACACGAATAAAAAATCGTCTGCATTCGGAAAATTCGAGATATTCGTGTTCGGTCAAAAATAACTTGTGTTCGTAGGAAGAACACAAGACTTGTCGCAGACCCACTGACCATCGGGAAGTAATTTCTCGAATTTAACGAATGACAGCTGATGGGGAGCGCATTGGGCGCTTGGTCTCACGGATGTTTAACGACAATGATTGACAATGGGGGACAATCTTGGTTCGCCTGTGGCTCACGGGCTCACGCGTCTTTTTGGACACAACCCTAACGTGCGGAGACCTGCACGACCAGCACATAATAAATCCGCTGACTTTTAAACGCCTAAGGTTTAAAGGTCAGCGGATTTTTTTTGTTTTCTTCCTTACGCTCTTCGTCTGCGCTTCGACGCCCGCTCATCCCACCGCTCAAAGACGGCGTAGAGCGGTGGCAGGAAGAAGAGCAGGGCCACGATGCCCACGGTCATGCCGCCCACCACACAGGTGCCGATGGCCACGTTGCCGCGGGCTCCCGCGCCATGGGCCAGCATGAGCGGTATCATGCCGATGATCATGACGCTCGCCGTCATGATGATGGGACGCAGGCGGATGGCCGCCGCCGACAGCGTGGCCTGCGCAATCGACAGGCCCTCGCGGCGGCGCTCCGTGGCATACTGGGTGAGCAGGATGGCCGTCTTGGCTAGCATGCCGATGAGCATCACCAGGCCTATCTGCATGTAGATGCTGTTGTCGATGCCCATCGCGGTGCCCAGCAGGAAACTGCCACACAGGCCAAAGGGCACCACCAGGATGATAGCGAAGGGGATGAGCAGGCTCTCGTAGAGGCAGCACAGGATGATGTAGACAAACAGCAGGCTGATGGCCAGTGTCAGTACGGTGGTGTTGCCCTGCGACGACTCCTCGCGCGAGAGGCCGCTGAGCTCATAGCCATAGCCGCCGGGCAGCGTCTGCGAGGCCACCTCGTCGACAGCCTGCAGAGCCTGACCCGAACTGTAGCCGGGGGCCGCCGTGCCGTTGACGCGGATGGCTGGGAAGAGGTTGAAGTGGGTGAGATACTCGGCGCCGTTGACCTTTTGCAGCGTGACAAACTCGCTCAGCGACAGCATCGCCCCGTCGGCGCTCCTGACAAACATGCCCGCCAGCGAAGCCTCGTTGAGGCGGGCCGCCACGTCGGCCTGCACCATCACCCGATAGAGCTTCGTGAACTTGTTGAAGTTGGAGGCGTAGTCGCCACCCAGGTAGGCCGACAGCGCCGCCAGCACGTCGCGTGGCGACACGTCGCGCATGAGGCATTGGGCGGCATCCACGTCGACGCGATACTGCGGATAGTCCATCCGGAAGGAGAAGTGGGCCTTGGCGATCTCCGGTCGCTTGTTCAGCGCCTCCACAAAGCGGCTGGTGGCCGCGGTGAGACCCTCGAAATCCTCGTCGGTCCGGTTTTGCACGTAGAGCTCAAATCCGCTGCTCGAGCCATAGCCGCGGATGGTGGGCAGCGTGGCGCAACTGACATCGGCGTCCTTGATGCAGGCCGTGCGCCGATAGATCTCGTTGACTACGCTGTCCACGTCGTCGGCGGCCTGGGTGCGCTCCGACCAGTTGTTGAGTCTCACGGAGAGGAAACCCGCCGACGAGCTCTGGTTCGACTGGGCGTCGCGCCCGTCGATGCGCGTGTGTATCTTGATCTGTGGTATGGTGCTGATGGCAGCCTCCACCTGGTCCATGACCTTGCCCGTCTGTTCCAGGCTCCATCCCGGTTGGCAATGCACGCCGACATCGATGGTGCCCATGTCCTCCTGCGGCACAAGGCTCGTCTTCGTCGTGGCGACCAGCACGGCCAGCACCGCGATGGCCACTGGCACGGCCAGCACCACGGCCCGCTGGTGGCGCATCATGCCCATCACGCCACGCGTGTAGGCCGCAATCAGCTTGTTGGGGCGCACCTCGTCGGTCGCTGGCTTGCCCTTGAGGAGCAGGGCGCTCAGTGCCGGGCAGAGCGTCAGGGCGTTGAAGAGCGAGATGGCCACGGCGGCAGCCATCGTCAGGCCGAACTCCTTATAGAACACGCCCGTCGTGCCGCTGGTGAAGCTCACGGGGATGAACACGGCCATGAAGACGATGGTGGTTGTGATGAGCGCCGACTTCAGTTCGCCCATGGCCGCCACCGTGGCCCCATAAGGCGTGTGCTGGCCCGACGCCAGTTTGGCCTGGATGGCCTCGACCACCACGATGGAGTCGTCGACCACCGTGCCGATGACCAGTACCAGGGCGAAGAGCGTCAGCAGGTTGAGCGAGAAGCCCATGACATACATGAAGGCGAAGGTGCCCACCAGCGACACGAGGATGGCGATGGTGGGCACGACCATCGACCGCACGTCGCGCAAGAACAGGAACACCACGATGACCACGAGCACCAGGGCGATGACGAGTGTCTCCACCACGCTGCGCATCGACGCGCCGAGGAAGTCCATCACGCTCGTCTGGTCGGCGAGCACCATGCCAGGTGGCAGCGACTGGCTCACGTCGGCCTCCACGCGGTCGAGCTCCTTCACCACCTCGTTGGCGTTCGACCCGGCTATCTGTGTGATGCTGGCCGACACGCCCGGATGGCCGTTGGTGGTGGTGCGCAGGTTGTAGTTGGCCGCACCCAGCTCGACACGCGCCACGTCGCCCAGCCGCAGCAGCTCGCCATTGGAGCCAGCCTTCACCACGATCTGCTCAAACTGGCTGGCGTCGGTGTAGCGGCCACGGTACTTGAGCACATACTGGTAGGTGTTGGCCGACTCGGCGCCGAGACTGCCCGTGGGCGACTCGATGTTTTGCGCGGCCAACGCGTTGTCGATGTCGGCCGGCACCAGGCCATGGGCGCGCATCTTTGCCGGGTCGAGCCAGATGCGCAGCGCATAGTCGGCACCCGACACGTTGACCTCGCCCACACCCGACACGCGTGCCAGGCGCGGCTCGATGTGTATCTTCATGTAGTTGCCCAGCGTCTTCGCGTCGTAACGCCCGTCGGGGCTGTAGAGCGTGATGAACTTCAGGTTGGAGTTTTGCGTCTTCCTCACCGTCACGCCGCTCTTGGTCACCTCGGCCGGCAGCAGGCCCTGTGCAGCCGCCACACGGTTTTGCACGTTCACCACGGCCATGTCGGGGTTGGTTCCCTGCTTGAAGATGATGGTGATGGTCGACGTGCCGTTGTTAGTGGCGTTGGCCGTCATGTATTGCATGTTCTCCACGCCGTTGATCGACGTCTCCAACGGTGTGACGACACACTTCATCATGGTCTCGGCGTTGGCGCCCGTGTAGGAGGCGCTCACCTTGACCGTGGGCGGGGCGATGTCGGGATACTGCTCCAGGGGGAGCGCGAACAGGCTGACAAGGCCCAGGATCACTATGACCACGGATAACATGACCGACAGGATGGGCCGGTCAACAAATGTCTTGAGTTGCATCATGATATGTTGCCTATTGTGTGTTGGCGACAAAGATAGGCAACGAGTTTGAGGACTTTTTGGTGTGGGGCGGCTTTTTTACAAAGTTACAGGTTGCAACAAGGTCATTCAGATGTGCTCACCGAGGGCACAATCCACCCCTTGAATTTCGCCCTCGCCATGTTTTTTTGCCAATAATCTTCGTTTGTGCCACATTTTAGTGTTACCTTTGCGTGGTAAAACAGGTGATGGCCCCACTATATAAAAGGTGGCCAACACGCAAAAAAAGAACGATAAGACGATGAGCATCGATTGCAAGAAAAACCAAGAGGAGTTTGAAGAGCTCTTGCGCTCCACCAAGCGAGAGGGCATCGACTATGTGATAGAAGACCTGGAGAAGGACGGATTCTTCGAGGCACCCGCCTCGGCCGGGCACCACCTCAACGTGGCAGGCGGCCTCTGCCAGCACAGCCTCAACACCTGCCGCGCCGGACTGATGGTGTGGGAGGGACTGAAGACCCTCGACCCCGCCTCGGCCGCCGAGGTGAAGCGCGAGAGCGTCATCATCGCCACGCTGCTGCACGACGTGTGCAAGACCGACATCTACCACCGCACGGTGAAGAAACGGAGAGACAAGCTCGGACAGTGGGTCGACACCGAGGGCTACAACATCAACTACAAGCACTTCCCCATGGGCCATGGCGAGAAGTCGGTCATCATGCTCCTCCTCAGCGGCCTCGACCTCCACGACGACGAGATGTTGGCCATACGCTGGCACATGGGCGCATGGGGCATCAACATGAACTCCTATGAGGATCAGCGCTGCTATGACACGGCACGCACCCTTCACCCCCTGTGTTGCATCGTGCAGACTGCCGACGGCATCGCCGCGTCGATCATGGAGACATCTGCTGAGGACCTGGAGAACGTCTGACCCCAGGGCCCAACAGCCGCCAACTAACTATCGAACACACGAACCCATCGGGCGACAACGACCGCCCGAACAAAACCATAAAAAGAAATGAACAGAACACAACTCATTGCAGCAGTGGCAGAGCGCGCCGAACTCACCAAGGGCGACGCCGCCAAGTATGTCAACGCCGTGCTCGGCGCCATCGCCGACAACCTCACCGAGGGCGACCACGAACTGGCCATCCCCGACTTCGGGCGCTTCGCCGTGAAGCAGATGCCCGAGCGACAGGGCGTCAACCCGCAGACCGGCGAGAAGATCACCATCGAGGCACGCGAAAAGGTGGTCTTCAAGGCCTCAGACAACATGAGCATCTTCTCGCGCAAGCATTGCTGAGGCGAGCTACATCACATCGTCGTCGTCAAGCGGGTGTTGAAACGATTTCTTCAACTCTCGGTTGACGGCGGCCATGCCCAACGCGGTCAGGATGGCCATCAGAACTGTCAGCAGGGCAGTGCCCTTCAAGATGTTTTTCCACATGATAATCCTTCTTTCTCCTTAATTGATATATAATTGTTGGACGACTGGCGGGGAGAAAAGTTGCGAAGATTAATGATTTTTATGAAATGATTTACGTCATCCGAAATTCACACTTATATGGGCCCTACGACGAGGCTGTCGTGGCTCGCTATGTGGAGCAAGGCATGCTCTTGGCCCACGACAAGGCGCGCGACGCCGCCACCGGACGCTCGGCCACCGTCATCGAACTGCTGCGCGAGCGCGGCTTCTGCCCCCAGGTGGCCCATCGTGGCACACTGGCCCAGCAACTGCGCACCATCGGCTCCGACTTCATCTTTCCCAAGGACGACATGGCCCACCACCGCTGGTTCGACGACAAGCGACTCCTGGTGCTCGCCATCGTGGGGCTCTCGCTCTCGGTGCTGATGCTGTTGCCCATCGGCGGCGTGCTCGTGTTCTATGCCGTGGCGCTCTATTTCGCGGTCATCTGGGGACTGTTCTTCTATGCCTTCTTCCGCACGCGGCAGGTCAACGTGCGCACCACCGTCAGCGTTTTCTTCCTCACCCAGGTGGCGGTGTTCGTCATCTTCTCAGGCCTCAACCAACTCAACTTTTTCTATTTCTTCACCCGTGTGGCCTTCCCGGTCAACATCATTGGCTATGTGCTCGGTGTGGGCCTCACCGAGGAGTTTGTCAAGATGACGCCCCTCTTGTTTCTTGTGCGGCGCGCCCGCGAACCACTCTTGCCCCAGACGCTGGTCTATTATGGCCTGATGTCGGGCATCGCCTTTGGCGTGTTTGAAGGCGTGGAGTATCAGACCACGGTCAATGTGCAGGCCGACTACACCACCGCTTTCTTCCTCAACATCGCACGGCTCACGTCGTTGCCCTTCCTCCATGCCTTGTGGGGCGGCATCTGCGGCTATTTTGTGGGTTTTGCCAATCTCTATCCGCGCTATCGCAAGTCGCTCTACGTGCTGGCCCTCGCCGTTCCGGCCTTGCTCCACGGCCTCTACGACTCGTTTGCCGGCGTGGCCTATCTCGTGTCGCTCGGCGTGGCCTTTGCCAGCGTGCTCTTGCTGATGACCTATCTCAGCCGGAGCAACAGCTTCCGCGAGAAGTTGCGCCAGTAGGGTGGAGTGCGCCGCTATGCGCCTTCCTTCGCCTTGTCGCGCCCGGGCATGCTTGAGCGGTATTGGCTGGGCGACTGGCCGAGGTGCTTGGTGCAGTAACGGCTGAAGTAGGAGAGCGACGAGAAGGCCATGCGGTCGCTCACCTGCGTGAGCGACAGGCGTGGGTCGTCGAGCAGGTCCTTGAGGATGGCCACGGCGTAACGGTCGATGAGGCTGTTCACGCTCTGGCCCGTCAGGCGGCGCACCGTGGCCGACAGGTACTTGGCCGACACGTGGAGCCGCGCGGCATAATAGCCCACCTCGCGCTCCGTCTGGCACAGCCCCGACGACAGCAGGTCCATGAGCGACTTCACGATGTACGACGCACGCTCCGTCTGGCCCGTCGTCTGGTCGCGCAGCGTGTGAAACTCGAAGATGTCGTACATCATCGTCAGGCATAGGCTGCCCATCAGTCCGTCGTAGAACAGCATGTCGGTGTCGGCCATGCGGTCGCGCAACCGATGCAGGTCGTCCGTCAGCCGCCGCACGCCCGTGTCGCTCAAAGGGATGATCGGATTGTCGTAGAGGCTGATGCTTCCGCCGATGCCGTAGTTGTTGGCGGGCAACTGGCGGTTCAGGAAGGCCGTGTCGGCCGCAAACATCTCCACGCGCATGTCGGGTCCGGCGGCGGGTTGCCGCACACGGTCGGCAAACGACAGCACCACCAGGTCGTTGGGACTGACATGGTAACAATGGCCGTTGACGATGAAACTGCCCTCGCCCGCCGTGCAGAGCAGGTGCAGGCAGCAGCCTTTCAGTTCGGGAAGGTTCATCTGCGTGAAGTCGGTCGAATAGAAAAACTTCTTCATGCCGCAAAGATAGTCACCTCCGCGCTTTCCGCCAAGCGTTTTGTTCAAAAAGTGAAAATATCAGTGCTTTTTGTGAAAGCGATAGTTCGTTCCTTTGCGCTAACTTTGCCACCGGTAACACAAAAAAAGCAATCGACAAATGGAATACGTAACACTCAGCAATGGCGTGAAGATGCCCCAGGAGGGCTATGGCGTCTACCAGGTGCCTGCCGACGATGCCGAGCGCTGTGTGGCCGACGCGCTCAGCGTGGGCTATCGCATGATCGACACGGCACAGGCCTATCACAATGAGCAGGGCGTCGGCGACGCCGTGAAGAAGAGCGGCCTGCCGCGCGACGAGGTCTTCCTCGTGTCGAAGGTCTGGATCTCCAACTATGGCTATGAGAAGGCCAAGGCATCCATCGACGAGAGCCTGCGCAAGTTGCAGACCGACTACATCGACCTCATGTTGCTCCACCAGCCTTTTTGCGACCGCTATGGTGCCTATCGCGCCCTGGAGGACGCCTATCGCGAGGGCAAGCTGCGAGCCATCGGCGTGAGCAATTTCCAGCCCGACCACTTCATCGACCTGGCCTCCAACGTTGACGTTAGGCCCATGGTCAACCAGCTCGAGACCCACGTCTTCTGCCAGCAGCAGGAGGCCAGCAAGTATCTCGACGAGTTCGGCTGCCGCCTCATGGCATGGGCTCCGCTCGCCGAGGGGCGCAACGACTTCTTCGCCAACCCCACCCTCGAGGAGATCGGACAGGCCCATGGCCGTTCGCTGGCACAGGTGGCCCTGCGCTACCTCTTGCAACGTGGCGTCATCATCATCCCCAAGTCGTCACACAAGGAGCGCATGGCCGAGAACCTCGACATCCACAACTTCGAACTCACACCCGACGAGATGAGCCGCATCGCTGCGCTCGACACCAAGCACAGCCTCTTCTTCGACCATCACGACGGTGAGGTCACCAAGATGTTCATGGGCTGGCGCTCCCTGGTCTGATCAACCGCAGAAAACACCCTCCTTTTTTATGCACATCAAAAGAATCATGACGGCGGTCCTGGCGCTCATGGTGTCGGGAAGCCTTTTCGCACAACAAAAAACTATGGAATTGACAAGTAAACAACAGGCGCTCGTGGTCATTGCGGCCAACGAGGCCAAAGGCAACACCGAGGCACTGGCCAAGGCGCTCCACGATGGGCTCGACCAGGGCCTGACGGTCAGCGAGGCCAAGGAGGCCCTCTCGCAACTCTATGCCTACACGGGCTTCCCCCGTTCGCTCAACGGCCTGGGCACCCTGCAACGCGTGCTGGCTGAGCGCGAGGCAGCCGGCAAGAAGACCGACGCCGGACGCGAGGCATCGCCACTGGCGCCCGACTACGACGCGTTGAAGCAGGGCACGGCCGTGCAGACCAAGCTCAGCGGCAAGCCTTTCAACTACACCTTCGCACCGCAGACCGACTATTATCTCAAGGCGCATCTCTTTGGCGACATCTTCGCCCGTGACGTGCTCGATTTCCCCGACCGAGAGATCGTGACGGTCAGCGCCATTGCGGCCCTGCCGGGCTGCGAGCCGCAACTGAAGGCCCACGTCAGCGGCGCTCGTAACATGGGCGTCAGCGATGAGCGCCTCCACGAGATACCCACTGTGCTCCGTGAGCGTGTGGGTGAGGCTGAGGCCACGCGTTGCGCCAATGCGGTGGCCGCAGTCTTCGGCGAGCCTGAGACGGCCGTCGAGACCGTTGACTTCAGCGTGTGGCCCAAGGGCGAGCCCAACACGGCCTACGCCAAATACTTCACCGGCAACAGCTACCTCGCCGACATGGGCGCCGCACACAACGTAACCTTCGAGCCTGGCTGCCGCAACAACTGGCACATCCACCACAAGGGCGTGCAGGTGTTGGTCTGCGTGGCCGGACGTGGCTGGTATCAGGAGTGGGGCAAGGAGGCCGTGGCGCTCAAGCCCGGCATGGTCATCGCCATCCCCGAGGGCGTGAAGCACTGGCATGGAGCAGCGCGCGACTCATGGTTCCAGCACCTCGCCTACATGAAGGATGTGGAGCCCGGAGCCTCCAACGAGTGGCTCGAGCCCGTCACCGACGACATCTACAACAAACTCAAATAACGGTCTCTCGCCCAGCAGCGAGACCCATACTCATCGAAAAAGCAACGGCATTCGGAGTTGTTCACAACTCCCGAATGCCGTTGTCTCGTTTTGTGAGAATTTTCTAACGAAGAATTTCGAAACAAGATGGATATTGACGACAGCGTCGTTGTAAAACAGAAGAAGGTGCTGGAGGAGGCGCGCGAGGAGATCATCCGGAGCATCCACTTCGCCAATGGCGACCCCCGACAGTCGCTCCAAGCCATCCGACGGATTACCTACAAGAAGATTTTAGGCGGCAATATCAACATCTACAATCGCCGGAGGGCCTCCGGGAGCAGCGCCCATGGTAACACCTCCCCGCGCCCGACAGGAGGCAGGCAGCGCTCCGCCAACACCCAACGGATCCTGGACTACGGTCCACTGGACCGTGGTTTCATCCTCCGCTTTGTGAACCAAGGCACCGTGAAACGCTCGACAGCTTACGGCAACAGGGGCAGCATCGCCGCCCGCAACTTCTTCGGCTCAGCAGGCGCCGCAAAGGTCAGCGAAGCCGCGGATAAGCTCTCGCGG
>JBNMMB010000107.1:0-9713 GCA_050875105.1 Prevotella sp.
TCTGATATGTTCAGGACTCATTGGTTTAACGTAAAAATAGCAACTATTTTCCATCATGCCAAAAGTGTTACAACAAGCCAGATAATAAAAAAGGAATTGGGTGTCTTCTGCAATTCTCATGGTTTCATTAAACCTTAAATCGCCAATCAATGACCTCTTATATATTTTAGCCCAAGGTGTCCGCATAATTTGGTATTCACAGAAATTACTGATAATCCCATGCAAATTCATGTCCCCAAATTCTTTTGCAGGATCAAAAGAACTAATTTCGGTACCATGTATTTTTTTGTAACTACAAAATAATATGTCCTCATCGTGATTATCTATTCCATCCAAGAATTCAGCGTTAATATAATCATCTGAATCTATAAATGTGACCCACTCTCCTGTAGCTACAGCCAAGCCCCTGTTTCTTGCAGAGCTTGCCCCCCCCGATTGCTTACTGATCACCTGAACACGACCATCTTGCTGGGCGTATTTTTTGCAGATCGCCAAGGATGTATCTTCACTTCCGTCGTCGATCAAAATCACTTCAAAGTCATGAAAGTTTTGATTCAATACAGATTGCACACATTTATCAAGTGTTTTCTCCGAATTATGAACAGGAATGATGATCGAAACCTTAGACATTTTACTTTTAATGTATTTGTTTGTTAGCACTCAAATTAGGGCTCTCCCTTTGTATAGCCACTTTCACGACTGACCAAATATCGGGAGCTTTTCTCACTCCCATATCCTCCCAATGAGGTCGAAGAGGAGGTGGTGGCGTTGCTCGAGCTGTTCGCGTCCGAAGGTGTCGTAGGGTTGGAAGTTGAGATGTGTTGAGGCTATCCCATCAATTGTATCTTAACATATAGTCGCGAAGGCGCATGGCCTGTTGCTTTGTGATCTTGACAAAGCCCACAGAGCGCTTCAACTTTTCTTTGCCTACCTCATCGATAATTCGTCCCAATGAGGCGTTCAGGAAGATGGACGGTAGGGAGGTGACACCCTCCATATCCACAGAGAGCGTGTCATGATTGGTCATTGCCTCCTTAATGCTCAGATAAAGCGCATTGCCAGCAGCTACAAAATCCTTGTTCTGCTCCAGCGCTGAGTTCATATTAAATGTGCACATAAGTTTATTTTTTTACCATTCAAAATTGTTGATTATCTCTTCTTTCTCTGTCTTTGCCAAATCTACTTCAAAATAGATTAGAGTTCCAGGAAAGCCAAAGGACGTTGCTACGACTTTCACACCAGCCACTGTTTTCACGACAAGGCCTTCTCCGCTAAAGATTCTGGCTGTATCACTTCCACTCAAAATATTAGAAAGACCAAAGCCATGATTTCTCTCCGTTGAACGCACCGTAAAGTTATCTTTGATAGCCAAATTCAAGGCCTCCTTGTCGCTCATAATCGTCTTTTGGAAGTTCTTTACTGACTTGGCTATTCCCACTCCGAAATCAGATATTGCAGCATAAAGAATTCCGTTGTCTTTGTCATACTTAATGAACGAAAATGCATTTTGACCGGCATTTGCATGGTCGAACACATTGTAGAAGGCTTCAGTCATCACTACCGTAATAACACTCAAATCTCTATCTCTGAAATAATTTCTTTTGAAATAAGCCTCAACATTTTTAGCATACGCATCTTTTTCTGAGTCTACTAATCTCCAAAGATTGAAAATGGTTGGAGTTGCATCCACATGATTTTTACCTTTGCTCCAATATTCAGAAAACTTCAACTCATTATAGACAAATTCATAAACCACCTTGTTTGTGTTAGGATCAATATAGACTTTATTGTCTTGGTCAAAAAGATACTGAATCAAATTGGCTAAAGTCACAAGGTGTAGCGGCATCAATTCTTCTTTTGTTATCGTCTTGGAAAAGGTAAGCAAAACAGCGCTATCATGGCAAGGATTATTGACTATTTCTCCTATTTTCCTAAGCCAATACCATTTCGCAGCAAGTTCAAATTGTATCTGTATCTTCTCCATCAGCATTTAATTATTCGTTTGACTATTTCAGACTTTACAACTGCATAATCACCATTGTGCACATCCTTTTTCTCACTCCCATATCCTCCCGATGAGGTCGAAGAGGAGGTGGTGGCGTTGTTCGAGCTGTTCGCGTCCGAAGGTGTCGTAGGGTTGGAAGTTGAGATGTGTTGAGGCTATCCAGTTGGTGAAGTCGAGCTTGCTCTTGTAGCTGTCCTCGCGGAGAGTTTCATTCCAATAGAGGGTGTTGGCGTATGACTTGAGTTTCTGTGAGAATGGCTCATTGCCTGCCGCCTCATTGTCCTGGCCTTTCATCAGGAGCAGACCGCCCAGTCGGTTGCGCTCGCTACGGAAGAAGTCCTCATTGTTGTCAAACAGGGCACAGTTTTCGCTGTTGTTGGCCAAAATGTGCTCGATGTGAAAGCCCCTAACACCACCACGATTGATGACCAGATCGTAGAGGCTACACTTCATCTGCATCTTCGTGTTATCAGCAATATACTGTTCCACTCTTGCCAACACATATCGCATGAAACGTTTGTCGAGATTGTCATAGCCGACATTGCGGAAGAATCCATAGTTCCACGTAGAAGTGAGTTGGTCGTTGCCATGCACTTGGCGAAGGGCATTGAGCAGGGAGGCGTCAAACACAGCGTGAAGTTCATCAGCTTCACCGTCTCTAATATGGCTGGAGATCTCAAAGATGAGCGCAGTAAACAGGTTGCTGTTGTAGCAGCGTTGCAAGTGCATGAGCGTGAACAGGCGGTCCACCTCATAGGCGACACGTTCGATCTTCACATCTTCTTGCGGGTCGTTGACTTTGCAAGCACTCAGTACGAGCATGTATTGCGTGTCCATCTGTGTCAGTCCATTATAGTAGACGTGAGGAAAATGGTCATCGAAAACATTTCTCAGTCGCCTCACCTTATAATATAGGTGTGAATAATAGCTAAAGTCGTTGAGCAAGAAATGCTTCACATTCTTGTCGTTGTGCTCAAGGCCCAAAGACTCCACGGCAAGAATGCTACGATGGTAGTCGTTGTCAAACTTACGGCCTTCACTTTGTGTATTAGCAAACTTAGCTTTCAGGTAATAGGTGAAGAACTGGTCGGCCTCATCATCGCTCAGCGAGTTGAGCAGTCCGATGTGTTGATCCCACAGTTCATTAAGTCCCAGTTGGTTCATCTCATCCTTGTCTACCTGTCCCAACAGTTTGCCTTTCAGTATCTCATAGGGCTTCAGGCGGACGCCACGGTCATTGATGACCTCAAAGACCATGGGCACATCTACCTGTTCGATATTCAAGCAGACCAAACGAATACGCTTCAGGAAGTAGTAAACAAAAACCTCATACTTCTTCTTGTCGCCATCTGCAAACATCTTGTTGATATAGCTGGAGATGACTGCATAGTTGGCAACGATGTTGCGCGATGTGGTGTTATCCTCTATCAGCTTTTCAATCTCACCTGTCTGGTAAATAGCCTCGATGGTTTTGAGACTGTTCACATGGTTCATCCAGAAGTTCTGGCCATTACCGCTAAAGCCTGCAACTTTGCAATCGATCCACTTCTCCATGTTCTTCATCTGGTATTGTATGGCCAAATGATACAACTTAATGAGAATCAGCGTCAGAGTTGTGAGACGTTGCTGGCCGTCAGCCACAAAGCATTTGCCATCCACCTCGTTGATAACAAACGTGTTCATGTAGTACCAACCATAATTGGCTATATTGGTTTGTATGTTCACGTCCGAATCCTTATGTTTCTCGTATTCTATGCCAAACTTATAGAACACGTCATCGAGCAGCTTAAGCACTGGGTCCTTCCCCCACTTGTACTCACGCTGGTAAAAGTCGATGTAATAGACTGTGCTGCCAAACAGCTGGTCAATATCTAAGTCTTTAGCTTGCAAATCCATATTTATATAAATTTTTATTCTTCGAAGGTAAGTACTCAATTTAGGGTAAGTCCTTTTATCTCCTCCACCGTCAGTTCTGTCATGCTGGACACCGTGTCAATGTCCATGCCTGCTGCCAGCATCTTCCTGGCCACTTTCACTGCTTTCTGGTTCTCGCCTTCTGCCCGACCCTGCTCAAGGCCTTGCTCCATGGCCGTTTCGATGGAGTTTTTCACGTCACGGTATGCCTTCAGGCTGTCTTCGTATTCCTTCAGCTCCGATGGCGTGAACTTGGCGATTTCGGCTTCCTCGAAGAGCTTTGCGAAAATGCGCTCCTTCAACGCCTTGGGACGCTTGTCAAGATGCGAGAGGTTCTTCAAGACATAGAGCCACTTGTCATAAGGTGTCTCCAATTCGTCCTCTGACTTGTTGAACTTCGCGATCTCAACATACTTGAACGTCAGCTTGTCGTTAAACACACGATGAGTCTTCTTGTCAAGCAATCCCACATCATGGTTGATGTCCTTCTCGTCAAAAGCTGCCTCCTCAAGGTCAAAGTTCAGCAAGGCTACCGTGTAGACATGGTCCAGCTTGAAGTTCCAGTCGGCACCCTTGGGCGCTTGCTCACGGATGGGGAATGTGGAATAGAAAAGAGAGCGGTCCTTGAAATACTTCTGGTAGGCGTTCTGCATCTCTACGATGAACTTCTCACCATTCTCGTTCTCGCAATACACGTCGAAGATGGCCTTCCGCTCAGAAAAGACATCACCGACTTGCTCGCTGTTCAGGTACTTCACATCCCTGATGACCTGAAAGCCGGCAAACAAGGAGTTCAGAAAGTTGATGAGCAAGTCCTTGTTGGGCTTTGTGCCAAAGATGCGCTTGAAGCCAAAGTCGGTCAACAAGCTGATGTAGCGTTCCTCTATCAGTCCCATTTTTGTTCGCGTTGGTTCCTAATGATATTAGCCTACTCCCACATCCCCATCACTTTCTCGATGATGGGAGCCATGTCGTAGTATTTGTATTCGGCGAGGCGTCCGCCGAAGATGACGCGGGGAGCGAGCTGTGCGGCCTGTGCGCGGTAGCGGTCGGCCAAGGCGTTGTTGTGGGCGTCGTTGACGGGATAGTAGGGCTCCATGCCGGGTTGCCACTCCGTGCTGTACTCGCGGCTGATGACCGTCTGCGGAAGGTCGTAGACCTGCTGACCGAAGCACTCGAAGTGCTTGTGCTCGATGACACGCGTGTAGGGCACGGCGGCGTCGGTGTAGTTGACCACGGCGTTGCCCTGGTAGTTGGGCGTCGCCTTCACCTCGGTCTCGAAGCGCACGGTGCGGAAGTTGAGATGTCCATGCTCATAGCTGAAGTATTCGTCGAGCTGTCCTGTGTAGACGATGCGCTCGGCCTGTCGCTCCCAGTGGTCGCGATCGGCAAAGAAGTCGGTGTCGGTGCGTGTCTCCACCCCCTCGAGCAGTCCGTCGATGAGTCGGTTGTAGCCGCCCTCCGGTATGCCCTGGAAGCTGTCGTTGAAGTAGTTGTTGTCGTAGACCAGCCTGACGGGCAATCGCTTGATGATGAATGCCGGCAGGTCGGTGCAGCGCCGTCCCCACTGTTTCTCCGTATAGCCCTTGATGAGTCGCTCGTAGATGTCGCGTCCGATGAGCGTCAGCGCCTGTTCCTCCAGGTTGCGTGGTTCGGTGGCGCCGTCCGCCCGCATCTTGTCGAGGGCCTCGGCGCGCTGCTCCGCAATCTTCGCCGCCGCCTCGTCGGGCGTGGTCACGCCCCACATCTGGTAGAACGTGTTCATGTTGAACGGCAGGTTGTAGAGCCGTCCTTGGTAGTTGGCCACGGGCGAGTTGGTGTATCTGTTGAAGGGCACGATGCCGTTGACGAAGTCCCACACCCGCCGGTTGGAGGTGTGGAAGATGTGCGCGCCATACTTGTGCACATGGATGCCCTCCACGTCCTCACAGTAGACGTTGCCGCCGAGCTGCGGTCGCTTGTCGATCACCAGGCAGCGCTTGCCGTGCTGGTGTGCGAAGTGGGCAAAGGTGGCCCCGAAGAGTCCCGAGCCCACGATGAGGTAGTCGTATGGATAAGCCTTGTTCATTGTTGTTCAGCGGTTTCTGCGGTTTCCATGGGCAGTGCGTCGAAGATGTCTTGCGTCTCCTGGTGCTTGTATTGATATTGGTTGATGCGTTTCAGTCGCTCGCCCTCGGCCAGCAGTTCATTCATGCGGTCGAGCCTGTCAGTCTGCAACTTGCCGGCGCGCAGCCGTTTGCAGTTGTATTTCGCCCAGTTGTGCAAGTCTCTCTCCTCGGGCTTGTATTTCGACGGACGACGGTTGTACTTCTTGAAGAAGTCCATCATCATCATCCACATCATGTTCCAGCGTTGTTCTTGCGTCATAGTAATAGATTTTTTAAGATGGTCCATGCGTTCAGGCCGCATGGCCCCCGTCATTTCACCATAAAGTTTTTCGGGACAAAGTGGATGGTGATTCCGCCCAGTCCTTCCAGTTCCACGACCACCTGCTTGTTGCCGTGCACGCGTTTGATCACGCCCTCCACGCCCTTGAACGGTCCCGACACGATCTTGACCGCGCCCTGCTCTCGCCCTTGCAGTTCGAGGGGCGTCAGGTAGGTGTACTCGTCTTCGGGTCCGGCGGCCACGCGCAGGAAGTTGTCCATCTGCCTGTCGGGCACCACGATCACCTCGTTGGGCGCATGCAGCGGGTCGAGGGCATGGCGGATCATGTACCTGAGCGGTTCCGCCTCCAACTTGGTCTGCTTCAGCAGGGTGATGTGCTCCATGCTGTCGCGCACAAAGATCAAGTTCGACAGTGCGGGCACGCGCTTCTTCACGATGCGGTGGCCCACCTTGCTCACGGCAGTCTTCATCGGCAGGAAGTTTTCCACGCCCTCCTTGTCGAGGAACTCCTTCAGCGAGCGCTCACGTCCATAGGTGACGCGCATGGGAAACCAGCTCACTTGGGTCTTGTCGATCAATGGTCTTCGGGGAAAAACATGAGGAGGGGGTCACCGCATCACAGTCGGACGCGGCCTATCGGCGTAACCTGTAATGTCATCATTAGCACAACCATGGAAAGCACTGACCTTCAGAAGCTGTCACACAGATTCTAATGTAACTTTTATGACACATAGGAGTACAATACGGCCTTGACGTCTCAACGATACCAAAAGCCCCCCATGCCAACCTGCCGCCCACTGGAGCCAACGCTCCAAGCAGCAAAGCGGATGCACTTTGCAAAGGTAAAGTTTTTTTTTAGGCAAACCAAACATCGAGCGACATTATTTAGGCAAAAGCTTCGCGGAGGGGCGAACGCTCAACGGGTGAAGGCGACTGGCTGCTTCATCGGAATTGACAAAAACCATGTTAAACCCCAGCCTGCCTTCTGAGCCTCCGGCTTGTCTTTGTGCAGGTAGCTGTCCTTACGTGAGCGAGCTCACGACGGACAGCTACCTGCGCAAAGACCGTGGCGCGCACGCCACTCAGAAGGCAAGCTGGCAATAAACCTAATTAAACCGCTCACGCACAAGACGACAGGCCCATGAGCGAGGCAAAAACAAACGATGAATAGAAAGAAAGGAAGCATAAGAAACGCGAAAAGCCTCCGGCTACCGATAGTAACCGAAGGCTTTCTGATAAGGTGTAGTGGATAGGGGAATCGAACCCCTATGCCAAGATTGAGAATCTTGTATCCTAACCATTAGATGAATCCACCATGATGGAGAACAGCTCCCATCTGCTAAGTACTCGGTAAGAGAATCGAACTCTTATGCCAAGATTGAGAATCTTGTATCCTAACCGTTAGATGAACCGAGCATAATTTCAAATATCACTTGTCAAGCTTTTCAGCTTGCGGAAGCTGGGGGATTCGAACCCCCGGTACGCTAATCGCGCACGGCAGTTTAGCAAACTGCTGGTTTCAGCCACTCACCCAAACTTCCTTGGTTCGTAAACCTTATCAGCACCTGTTTCCAAATGCGATGCAAAGGTAACACTTTTATTTCATACTTCCAAACATTCATCCATCTTTTTTACGCACATTTCGCAAATTGGTGACTTTTAGAAGTAAAAACTTTCGCAGAGTCGCTGCACGAGAGACGCGTCTCTCCTCAGCGCCCTGCGAAAGTGACGGTATGGAACAAACAAGTGAGACTCCCCCCTCACTCTGTCGAGCGTCTATGGTCCACTTGTTATATTCCACTTCATTCCATTATTTAGAGAAGGTGACGGTCATCTTCTGTTCGATGACGCCGCCCTCATCCTCTTCGGTCTCGCGATTGGTGTCGGTCAGGATAAGCTTGCCATTCTTGATGTCGACCGTCGTCACCGCACTGAAGTTGGGCTCGCCAGTCGTGGTGAAGAAGATGTCGGAGTTCCACTCATTGGCATCGGCCATGCCGTCCTCGTCGAGGTCGTTGTCATAGCACCAGAGACTGAGCGTCTTGCCACTCTTCCACTTCCAGAGATAGTTCTTCACCAGCGAGCCATAGCTCAGGTAGAGGCGGCCAGCGGCCGTGAACACAGCTTGTTTCAAGCCATAGACCTCCGCATTGGCAATCATCTGGTTGTACTCCTGCTCATCCTCGTCGGTCCAGGGATCTTCCTCGTCGCAGTTGTCCTTGGCCAACTTCTTGAGCTTCGTATAGAAATCCTTCCAACTGTTGGCCGTGATGTTGGCCATCGTGTAGGAGCCATACTTCGCAGTGAAGTTGATCGACTCAAACTTCCATGTTCGACAGAGTTGCGTGTCGAACGTCGAAGCGGCAGCCGACTTGACGCGACTGGTCTGATAAGTCTTCTCTTCACCGCCGAGCTTCTGCAACTTGACCGCATAGCTATTGCCATTGGCCGTGACGGTCATGGTGCCATAGCCATTGAGCACGTACACACCCTCAGCGCTCTTGGTGTAGGTGCCCGTGAGGATAGCGTCCTCAGAAGGATCGTCGAGGTCAAGTGCCTGAGCGTTCAAAGCCTTGCGCTTCGACACGCCGCGGAAACGAACCGTGTTCTTCTTGGCACCATAGTCGCTCTCATCACGCTGCTCGATGAAGTAGAGTCCTGTCTCCGTGAGTTCGATGGAAGCGATGTCCGCCTCCTCATCGTTCACCACATAGCAGGCAGCCTCCGTGGTCAGCGTGGGCGCGTCGACGTCACCGCCTCCCTCGTCACCGCCATTGTCATCACTGCTACAAGCCGAGAAGCCCACAAGGCCCATCATGAGCGCAAGGAGCAACAAGTAATGTTTTCTTTTCATAAACATTAGTTCTATTTAGATAAATAACCATACACGACCCAACCTTTGAGCCGCCCCCAAGTATCCAATCCTTGCTAACTGCGCTGGAGCGCCGACAGCAAGACGGGACTCTTGTCAAGGCAAAGGTAATCATAAGAAAACGTATCTGCAACAGGAGGTTATCGGGCTCTGCGCCTGTTCGGCGCAGGGGAAGCACAAGTGGGAAGAAAACGTGCCTAAAAGGGTGAAGAAAAAAGAGAGGAGAGATGGGCATAATAGGCATAATAGGGCCTATTGGGCATAATGGGCCTATTGGGCCAAGCTGGTGACAGCTCTCGCTGCCCCCCTTCCCAAAACAAACGAAGCCCGAAGACTCATCGTGAATCTTCGGGCTTCTGTCTGATTGAAAAAAGGCGGCTTCCTACTCTCCCACATTGCATTGCAGTACCATCGGCGCCACTGGGCTTAACTTCTCTGTTCGGAATGGGAAGAGGTGGGACCCCAGCGCCATAACCACCTGATTAATTCGCTGCTCTTGGCTTGTTTCTGTTGCTTTCTCACGCTTCACTTGAA
>JBNMMB010000108.1:0-9705 GCA_050875105.1 Prevotella sp.
CTATACCTCTTTATTATATATGGGGATTTAATACACTTTTATTTCCAACACTGACATCATGTCGCACCAAACTATACTTTGGAATGTCATACGACAACGTTAGGGGGATTTCCGACAATTTGGCAATCAATGTTGTTGTCAGTGGCTGATATTGACAAAGATTCCAAGAAAGTACAAATTTTGCCTTAAAAGAAGGGGTGAGGCAAAAATAAACGATTAAATAAACTTAAAAGTGAAGTGGTGACCAATATAGGTGACCAAACTATTATAAAACAAAAGAAGCCGCTGAAAATCAGCGACTTCTATAATGGTAGGGTGGAGCTGGAGGAACTCAAACAGTAGGAGCGAGTAACGTCTTCTATATGAGACGTCCTTTGAAGGATATGGAATTTGATTTGTCTTTGCGAAGTGAACGTCAAACAGAAGAAACGCTTTATCGTTTTGAGATTGATCACAAACGTCCCAATGTCGCTCATTTCTTTTTTGATTGTAAGTACCCAAATCGTGTCAGATGGGCATTGGCCACGCGCGAGAAGACACTCGACAGGGTCTGTAACGCATCAGGTAGCAGCACAAATGGAACCTACAATTGTAAAGCGCCTGGTGAAGCCGTGCTTCAAGAAGGCAAATGGATTGTTAAACGCAAGGCAATGGTAATATTTGATTAAAGCGAGATGGAAATTTTAGAAATCTTAATTATATTGGTGATTCTCTGTGCACAGGGCTATGTGGCTTATTTGGCATGGGGGCAGATAGAAAGCATCCGGCATTTCTTGTCATTGGAAGACAACCTGGAGTTGCGCCAAACAACAATTGATTTGAGCGAGGGTAAGGAGGATACTCCGGTCTATCGCAACCTTGAGCATGTGCAAAACTTAGGCACAGTGAAAAATGTTGAGAGCGAATGCGATTTCTCGTTTCTTTCGACAAATCAAGTAAAGGTTGGCGATAAACTCAACATTAAAAAAAGCGATCATCTAGAGGAGTGTATCATTACCGCTCTTTGGGTTGACGGCGAATTTGTTGATTTTGTTGAGCCTTTTCAAGAAGTTGAGGTGACCATTGATCATGAGATAGATGAAAAATATCTGAAAAATGGCATAGTGTATAAGGTTGCAGAGCAAGTTGAGACACCTGTGACCATTGCAAAAGTGAGCGAAATCGTGGTTGGTCAAGACGAAGACAGCTCTTTGCTGCAAGATGTTGTTAAGACCATCAACAATTATCTGAGGAAAAACAAGGGTGGAGCGGCTGATTTTCATCTCATTAAAGACATTGTGGAACGTCATACAGACTCCATTGATGAGGAAATCAACCATAAACTTCCAGTACCCATCTACTTGGGACTGATGGGAACAGTCTTGGGCATCATCATTGGCTTGTTCTCATTGAGGTTTCAATTTGACCCTTCGACTAACTCCTTAAATGGAGAACTGTTTGTCAATTCAGTAAGTGGCCTCATCCAGGGCGTGAAACTGGCCATGATATGCAGTTTTGTCGGATTGTTGCTGACAACCTTCTTGTCGTCATGGCGATATATGGGAGCAAAGTCAGCACTGGAGGCCCAGAAGAATGCGTTCTATGACTTCATTCAGACGCGTTTGTTGCCACAAATGACCAAAGATGCAGCGTCTACCATCCTGGCCATGCAGGCCAACCTGGAAAAGTTCAATACGAGTTTTGAGAGCAACATCAAGAACTTCGGTGAAATTATGGATGAGATCCATACGGCGTTTGACAGCCAAGTGAAGTTGCAGAAGGAACTGAAGAAGATGGACTTGACGCAGGTGGCCAACTTGAATGCCAATGTGCTGGTTCAGCTCCGCAAAAGCATGAGTGAGTTTGAGAGATTCACGCAATATCTCGGGCAGATGAATAGTTTTGTTCGCTCGACGGCCAAACTGACGGACTCCATCAATGACCAGTTGCAGAGGACAGAAGCAGTAGAGACCGTGGTGGATGCGTTGCAAGGAAACATTCAGAAGAATCAACTTGTCATGGAAAAGTTGCGTGAATTCTTGGAGCGTGTCAATGAGCATCAAGCGGTTATGACTGCTGCTGGTGATATTGACAGCGCAATGGCTCAGGCTATTGAAACATTGAAATCTCACGCAGAGGAGCAGATTAATAGTATCCGCACTTACACTACAGAGGCAACAGAAGATCTTCGTGATCTTGTCACATCGGAAAGAGGGCATCTGCGGAGCTTGGACAAATTGGGTAAGCTAGACCAGCTTGACAAGTTGGTGTCTGCCATCAACAACATGAGGGATGACCACAGAGCTGTGAATAATGCGCTGGAAAAGCGGATAGAGTCGTTGGCGCATGCCGTGGTCGATAATACAAAGACGCAGCGAGGTGAGGGTGGAATACCTACGTGGTTGAAGATTGTTTGCATCTTCTTGTTTGTCGTGATGTGTGTGTTTGTCATTGGTGTTAGCGCGAAGTACATGTTGGATAGTTGGAAGGCGGATACTGCCCAAATGGAGATGCCCAATAATGGAACAGTCATCAATTCTGCTGTTCAATATCCGGTGGTGAAAATAGCGCAGCCCATTGATTTCTGTTAGATAATTTGCGATTATGCCAAAAAGGAAAAAAGAAAGCTTCTTTTGGATTAGCTATTCCGACTTGATGACAAGCTTGTTCTTCATCATGCTTGTCTTGTTTGTGCTGTCCTCCACAGGACTATATATGAGCGAACAGGCAACAAGAAAACAACTTGACAAGATCAATGAGATACAGATGGCTGTGAACCGATTGCCAAAAGTGTATTTTCGCGAAGATTCCATCAATAAGCGTTGGACACTTCGCGAGGAGTTTACTCCACATTTCGCAAGTAGAGATGCAACGATACCATCAAGAGATACTGCACAGATTATCTATATCGGTCAATCGTTGATGAAAGTAGTGAGGTCGCTGAACGCATTGAAGTCGTCAGACAAATATTCTGGGCTTGACGTGAAATATATGCTCGTTATTGAGGGCATGGCATCGAATATTCAATATAGTAGGAATGATGAATTAAGTTACGATAGGGCTTTGGCCGTGTATTATCTTTGGAAGCGCAATGGCATTGACTTCGAAAATTCTGATTGCGAAGTGCAAATCTCAGGAAGTGGCATTCGTGGTATTCGCCCCTATAATACAGCATATTATGAAGCGGTGAAGAAAGATGAACCGAATGCTGCAAAATTGTACAATTTGCATGAAGAAGAAAAGAACCAGTGTATTATCATTCAGATAATACCTAAGATTAGTAATATTGAGAGATGATAAGACGAGGATTTATATATTTGCTGGTTTTGCTTTCGGCTTGTTTCCTCTTTGGAGGCTGCCGTCATAGACATTATTCAGAATCAATAACGGATGATGATATGACAGTCTCTCAAACTGATGGAGATGATTATCGTGAGGCGCGTAGCATTCGCCGGGGCGCAAAGGTAAAAATGGAAGAAAACTCAGGCGTATACTTGGTCCCCATCAATGTCAATGGACTTGACTTGAAGTTTATCTTTGATACGGGAGCCTCGAGCATTTGCATTTCTTCGGCTGAGGCCACGGTCATGGTACGTCAAGGCCAGATTACCCAGGATGACATATTGGGCCAACAGCAATTTCAAGATGCGACAGGACGAGTGTCTGTAGGCACAGTCGTAAATTTGAGAACGGTTGAGATAGGCGGCATTACGCTACATGATGTTGAAGCAACGGTTGTTGATAACATTCAAGCGCCATTGCTGCTTGGTCAAACAGCACTGGCCAAGTTTGGAAAGATATCAATAGATTACGATAATCTGACGATAGAATTCAACTGATATGACATTTTGGAGATAGGGTGTTCCTCCTCTCAACCTGTTGACTAGATTTTACCAGAAGTGGCCGTTGCCTATGCTATGCCAAGCATCCATGATGCCGAGATGGCTTTTGGCGTTTACATAATTGCCTTTTGTCGCTGCATCCTCGGCTCTGTGGATGCCATGAAGGTGAAGTCGTGCATGACGCTGTTTTGGCGGGCAACAGGCGATGAGCTGTTCCGGCAGGTTCTTGACAAATATTACGGTGGGGCCGCATGCGAGCAGACCCTGCGGTTGATTGGATAAACGTGACTACCGAATAAGCCCGATAGCGTCCCTGTGTGGGGGGCTATCGGGCTTATGTTGTTTCTTGTGTGTGTCGATGCGGTCAGCGCTTGAGCCAGGTGCGCTTGAGCCATGCGCGCACGGGCTCGTCGAAGAGCTTGAGGCTGGCCCAGGCCACGAGGAGGCTGAGGACGAAGGTGCTGACGTTGATGAAGATGGTCTGGCCCGGGGTGGCGTCGGGATGGAGGGTGGCCCAGGTGCCCTGGAGGCCGAAGACGATGGCGTACTGCACGATGTAGAGCGGATAGGAGATGTCGCCCAGCAGGCCGAGGCCGTCGAGGATCTCGTAGCGCGGCTTCGAAGGGAGATAATTGGATGTCATTGGTAATGGGCTGTTGTGTTTTTGATGCTAAGTTACGCATTTTTTTCCAGTTGCCCCAAGGGTCTTCGACTTTATTTTTTCGAACACGAGACTTGCCGTCGCAGCCCCACTGACCAAAGGGATGTACATCGTTTGGCTCGTCCGAAGGGGATTTTGACGACAATGAGGGGGACAGCGATAGACAATCGATAAAGATATTGTCTGTTGTTGTCCCCCTCATTGTTGTTGGACACGAAGGCGTCGGTCAGAGGCAGGGCTTGTAGGCTGAGAGCATCTGGCGGATGGCCTGTGTGCGCTCGGCGCTCAAGGGGGCCACGCCGTCGAGGGGATAGCGGAGCCCCAGTTGCTCGTATTTGTAGGTGCCGAGGGTGTGGTAGGGCAGGATCTCGATTTTCTCCACCACGTCGTAGCGGGCCACGTGCTCGCCGAGGCGGCGGAGCCAGTGGTCGTCGTCGGTGAGGCCGGGCACGACGACGTGGCGCACCCATGTCTTGATGCCGCGTCGCTCGAGCTCGTCGAGGAAGCGGAGGTTGTTGGCTTGCGGCTGGCCGGTGAGGCGCGGGTAGAGGTCGGGGTCCATGGTCTTGATGTCGAGCAGGACCAGGTCGGTGTGGTCGAGCGCGTCGAGGGCCGCCGGCGTCAGGTAGAAGCCGCTGGTGTCGAGGGCGGTGTGTAGGCCCTGAGCCTGGCAGAGGGCGAAGAAGGCGGCTGCGAAGGGCGCCTGCATGAGGGGTTCGCCACCCGAGAGGGTGACGCCGCCGCTCTTGATGAAGCTGCGGTAGCGCAGCACCTCGTCGAGGAGCTCGTCGGGCGAGAGCTCATACTGGCACTTGCCGCGCGGGTCCCAGGTGTCGGGGTTGTGGCAGAATTGGCAGCGCAGGGGGCAGCCCTGCATGAAGGCCACGAAGCGGATGCCGGGTCCGTCGACGGTGCCAAACGACTCCATGGAGTGGATGCGTCCGATGATGTTCATGGTGTGTGGTGTGGGTGTGTGATGGGTTGAAAGAAAGCCAAATGCTCTCCTCCCGCGAGTGGTGCGGGCCGGGGCATTTGGCTTTTTTTATGGGTGTGGGGCCGCGCCTGGTGTGGCGGGCCCGAGAGGGTCCTTAGAGTCCCTGGTTGATGGTGCGCGAGAGCACGTCGAGCTGCTGCTCGCGTGTGAGCTTCACGAAGTTGACAGCGTAGCCGCTGACGCGGATGGTGAGCTGCGGGTACTTCTCGGGATGGTCCATGGCGTCGATGAGCAGCTGTCGGTCGAAGACGTTGACGTTGAGGTGCTGTCCGCCGTTGGGCGTGAAGTATCCGTCGAGCAGTCCCACGAGGTTCTGCGCGCGCTGGTCGGTCTCCTTGCCGAGTGCGCCGGGCGTGATGGCGAAGGTGTATGAGATGCCGTCGCGCGAGTGCTGGAAGGGCAGCTTGGCCACTGATGAGAGCGCGGCCACGGCGCCCTTGACGTCGCGGGCGTTCATCGGGTTGGCACCCGGAGCGAAGGGCACGCCCTTCTGTCGGCCGTCGGGCGTGGCGCCGGTGTTGCGTCCGTAGACCACGTTGGAGGTGATGGTCAGCAGGCTCTGCGTGGGTGTGGCGTCGCGGTAGGTGCGGTGCTGGCGCAGATACTCCATGAACTTCTCCGTGAGGTCGACGGCGATGGCGTCGGTCTCGTCGTTGTTGTTGCCGAAGGGCACGTATTCGCCCTCCTCGATCTTATAGTCGACGGCCATGCCACTTTCGTCACGGATGATGCGCACCTTGCAGTGCTTCATGGCAGCGATGGAGTCGGTGACGATGGAGAGGCCGGCGATGCCCGTGGCGCGTGTGCGCTCGACGTCGCCGTCGTGGAGCGACATCTCGAAGGCCTCGTAGTCGTACTTGTCGTGCATGTAGTGGATGATCTTCAGCGCGTTGACGTAGGTCTTGGCCAGCCAGCGCATCATCTGCTCAAACTTGGGCATGAACTCCTCGTAGGTGAGGTAGTCGCCGGTGATGGGTGCGAAGCGCGGTGCGATCTGCTGTCCCGACATCTCGTCGCGTCCGCCGTTGATGGCGTAGAGCATGCACTTGGCCAGGTTGGCGCGCGCACCGAAGAACTGCATCTGCTTGCCGATCTTCATCGGGCTGACGCAGCAGGCGATGCCGTAGTCGTCGCCCAGCTCGGCGCGCATGAGGTCGTCGTTCTCATACTGGATGGCGCTGGTGTCGATGCTCACCTTGGCGCAGAACTTCTTCCAGGGCTCGGGCAGGCGCTCACTCCAGAGGATGGTGAGGTTGGGCTCGGGCGAGGGACCCATGTTGTAGAGGGTGTGGAGGAAGCGGTAGTCGGTCTTGGTGACCATGGAGCGTCCGTCGATGCCCATGCCGCCGATGGATGCTGTGGCCCAGATGGGGTCGCCAGAGAAGAGGTCGTTGTACTCTGGTGTGCGGAGGAAGCGCACGATGCGCAGCTTCATGATCATCTGGTCGATGAGCTCCTGTGCCTCCTCCTCGGTGAGTGTGCCGTTCTTCAGGTCGCGCTGGATGAAGATGTCGAGGAAGGCGCAGACGCGTCCGAGCGACATGGCAGCGCCGTCCTGGTCCTTGACGGCTCCGAGATAGCCGAAGTAGGTCCACTGCACGGCCTCGCGGGCGTTGGTGGCGGGCTTGGTGACGTCGAAGCCGTAGGCGGCGCACATGCGCTCAAACTGCTTCAGGGCCTGGATCTGGTCAGAGATCTCCTCGCGGTGGCGCACGATCTCCTCGGTGAACTCCTGTATGTCGATGCGCTTGAAGTAGCGCTTCTTCTCTTCGATGAGGTTGGCCGTGCCGTAGAGGGCCACGCGGCGGTAGTCGCCGATGATGCGTCCGCGTCCGTAGGCGTCGGGCAGGCCTGTGATGATGTGAGCGTGGCGTGCGGCCTTGATGTCGTCGTTGTAGGCCGAGAACACGCCCTCGTTGTGTGTCTTGCGATACTTGGTGAAGATGGTCTTTGTGGCGGGGTCGAGCTCATAGCCATAGGCGTTGAGCGCTTTCTCCACCATGCGGATGCCTCCCTTGGGGAAGATGCCACGCTTCAGGGGCGCGTCGGTCTGCAGGCCGACCACCACCTCGCTGTCCTTGTCGATGTATCCGGCTCCGTAGGTGTCGATGCTCTGTGGCAGCTTGGTCTCGGCGTCGTAGACACCCTTCTCGCGCTCCACCTCGAAGAGGGCCGACAGCAGGGTCCAGAGTTTCTTGGTTTTCTCGGAGGGACCGGCCAGGAAGGTCTCGTCGCCCGCATAGGGCTCGTAGTTGGCCTGGATGAAGTCTCTTACGTCAATCTCGTGCTTCCAGTTTGAACCTTTGAAGTCTTGTTGGAGGTCTTTTAAAACCATAGTCGTTAAGTGTGGTTTGAGTTAATAATGTGACACGTGGGCCTGTGCGTTGGCCCTCGTGCCTTGCAGTGACGGAGTGTGTGCCGGTGCGGCGAAAGAATGTCTTCTCCTCACCCGTGTGCAGTCTATCGGCCTGCAAAGGTACGGCTTTCCCTCCGCATGGGCAAGCAAAACGCCGCTAACTTGCGGAAAATCATCATTTTTGAGGATATGGGCGCCTCGTGGCTGGTCACACCTTGCCCAGGAAGATGCGCGCCGTGAGCTGGTTGCGCTTCAGCAGTTCGACGATGGCGAGCGACAGCAGGGCGCAGGCGATGAAGCTGATGGCCACCAGGGCCCATGTGGCTGCGCCGGGCAGCAGGTGCGTGGTGAGCTTCACCACATACGTCATGAGCGTGAGGTGGCACACGTAGAGGCCCAGCGACACGTTGCCCACCTCCTTCATGGCGAGGTTGCCGCGGCCCGTCGACCCCAGCAGCAGTGGCGAAGCGCCAAACAGCCCCAGGATGGCCACGGCGGCCGTCAGTCCGCGATAGGCATACTGCATCAGCGACGCGGGCATGTGCGGGATGGCCGGCATCCATGCGGGCAGGGTGTGCATGTTCCAAAACCAGGCGAGCACGGCCCACACGGCGAACAACCCGACGAGGCCGACGCCCCGACGCACCTGCAACAGCGGGAAGCGATGGACACAATAGCCCAGGGTGTAGAACAGAAAATAATAGGACAGGAACTGGAACCCGCACACGCGCACCTCAAACACCACCATCGTGGCGAAGAGCACCAAGCACATGGCGCCCACCAGCGCGAGCTCGTCGGTGTGCAGCCTGGCCGCCGCCCATTGGCAGGCCTGGAAGATGACATTGATCAGGAACAAGATCCACAGAAACCAGAAGAACGAGTCGGGATAGAGCACGATCCTCCCGAGTTGCGTCCAGCCATAGTTGCCAGCCAGGGCGATGGACAGCAGTGACCACACCACGTAGGGCACGAGCAGTTGCCAGCAGCGCCTCTTCATGACGCTGCCGAAGGGGCGCCTGCCCCCAGCGTGCCAGGCAAACCATCCGCTGACGGCCATGAATGCCGGCATGTGGAACGAGTAGATGAGGTTCCACACGTGGTTGTCGAAGCATCCCTCGGGCATCACGCCCTGTATGGCGTGACCCAGGATGACCAAGATCATGAGCCATCCCTTCAGTGAGTCGGCCCACACGAGTCGTTGTGTTGTTTCCATGATGTCTTTTTCTTGTCGGTATTGGTGTTGAATGTTGTATTTGTGATGGCCACCAGGGCGGTCCTGTGTTTAGGTCACGGATTGGAAATGATGACCCATCGCCCGGATTTCTGTGATCCTTCCCGTCGGATGATGTTGCTTTCTTGCATCTTCTTGAGATGCTTCAAGATGGCACTTCTGTTTATGTTCAGCTTATTGGACATTTCCCTTGACGTGATGGTCTCGTCTTCTGATATGAGTTGCAATATGGCGAATCGTGTTTCCGGACCACCTTTCTGGACCACTTTTCTCTTTTCTGGACCACCTTTCTGGACCACCTCATCTTGACCGAAAATGAATATGGATGATGACGATAGCAAAGGTACATATAATATATGAGAAAAATGGCGATAAACGAAAAAAGTGAACCAGTGGAGCAAAAAAACACTCGCCAGCGGTGTTGGCAGGAGGTGGGGCAGTCGGGTTGCTGGCCTTAGCTTTTGTTGTGACGTGGGACACGTCACCCACTACACGACATTTTGCAGACTGTGACATGGGACACGTCACCCACTACAGTTGATCAGTTGGAACGGTATGAGCAGTTTGTTGAATAAAAGATTGCGTGAGCGGTTTAAATCGGTTTATGGCCTGTTGGTTTTCTGAGTGGCGCCCCAGCGCCAC
>JBNMMB010000109.1:0-9679 GCA_050875105.1 Prevotella sp.
ATAATAATGTGTATATTTGCACTTGAATTGACACAAGACTCTCGACAATGAAGAACAGAAAGATAATTTTTGCCAATCAGAAGGGTGGCGTGGGAAAGTCGACGCTCTGCATCCTCTTTGCCAACTATCTTGCTTGGAAGAAGCAAGACGTGTGCGTCATCGACACCGACCTGCAGAAGACCATCATGATGCAGCGACGCAAAGACATGGAAATCTATGAGGGACAAGAGGAGCCCTACGTCATACAGGACTTCGACGTGCAGGACCCGGAGACCATGCAGCAGCTCATGGACTCGGCGTCCGACACCGAGGGCTACGTGCTCTTCGACTCGCCGGGTAACGTCTCCGAGGACGGACTGGTGCCCATGTTCACCAATGCCGACTTCATCGTCTGCCCCTATGAGTATGAGGAGAAGACGCTCGACTCCACGGGCACCTTCGTGCAGGTCATCAACGCGCTCAGGCAGCACACGCCAGAGATGACAGCCAAGCTCTTCTTTGTGCCCAACCGTATCGATGTGCGCATCGGCACCAAGAACGAGCTCGACATGTGGAAGCAGACCGACGCCATCTTCAAGCAGCTCGGCGCCGTCACACCGCGCATCACCGCCCGCGCCGCCCTCAAGCGCATCAACACCGTGGAGATCACGGCGGCTCAGCGTGAGGCTGTCAAGCCAGCCTTCGACTTCATGATTCGCCGCATGAAGGAGTGAGCGCCGGGCACCTTAATAATATAATCATCATCATCCAACAGCATAATAACCCCGAAAGACATATCGTTATGGCCAACAAACAGAAGACACGCGTCGTGTTGCCAGGTGGCATACAGGGCCTGGTGCACACCCTCCAGAACGGCACCGCAGAACCGTCACTCAACCCCCAGGTGGACGTCACCAAGATCAATACGCCCGATGAGGACGAGAATACCAACCAGCAGGCCGACACCGTGGCCGCAGAACCGCAACCCACGGCACCGCAGCCCGCAACCCAGCAGCCCGCAGAGCCCGCCGCCGCACCGGTGGCGCAGGCAGCCGCCGAGACGGAAGACGCAACCGAGCGCACCGCCCAGGAGCCAGCCGACGACGCCCCTGCCGCGCGCGCACCGCGCGGTCGACGCCCCAAGGAGAACACCATGAAGGAATACAGCATCGTCAAGGACGACTCGCGCGACTCATGGGATCTCTTCCTCGACATGGCCAAGCAATACAAGGACGGCGGCGGCAAGCTCGCCACGATCTACATCGACGAGTCGCTCAAGAACGTGCTCGACCGCATGAAGTATTGCGGACCGGAGAAGCTCTCCACCTCCGCCATCCTCAGTTCCATCGTGGCCCGTTTCATCTTCGACCACGAGGACGACATCAAGAAGGTGATGTTCTCGGGCCGTCTCATCTAAAAAAACGAAAGCCGTGGTCGTGAGCTCGCTCATGCGACCGCGGCTTTGCCTTTATTCATAGTGGGCGCACCCGTCTTACAGTATGGTGGCATCGCCTGATACCTCTCGCTTTTTTCTTTTGCTTTTCTTCCCACCCCATTTGCGCAAACATTCGAAGCACACCCGCATTTGCCCTTGTTTTTTTTGGCAGATAGGGGATTAATGCATATCTTTGCGCCCATACCATTGTTCTAACCATTGATTTTTGGCCATCTTGAGAAATCCTATCCCTGTGAGACGCTTGCTCATCCTCAGTCTGCCGTTCCTGTTGGCCCTCACCGCCTGCCAGCGACAGCAGTCGCGCGCCACGTTGCGCTCCGCCTACTACTGGAGCACCACGTGGATGATGGACTCGGTCAAGACGCGGTTTATCCGCCAACACCGGATTAGCCGTCTCTACGTGCGCTATTTCGATGTGGTGCGCCGTGCCGACGGACAGGCCGTGCCCAACGCCACGCTGCGCTTCCCCGAACAGGCGGGGCAGGGTGGGGGAGACCCGTCGGCAAATGCGTCGCCCGTGCCGCGAGGCGTCGAGGTGGTGCCTGTGGTCTATGTCGTCAACGACTGCCTGCGGTCCATCGGCGGCCAGGCGCCCACCGATCCCGTGGCGCTGGCCGCCAAGGTGCTCAGCCGCATCGAGCAGATGAGCCAGGCCCAGGGCATCGGCGGCCTGCGCGAGGTGCAGGTCGACTGCGACTGGACCGCCTCGACCGCCACAGCCTACTTCCGTTTCCTCCGCGCGCTGCGCCAGCGAGCCCACGCCCGCCAGCTCCAGTTGTCGGCCACCATCCGCCTCCACCAGCTCTCGCAGGCGCCACCGCCCGTCGACCGCGGCGTGCTCATGATGTACAACACCGGCGACGCCCGCCAGCTCAGCACGCAGAAGCCCATCCTCGACATGGCCGACGCTGCTCCCTACCTGCGCCACCTCAGCGCCTATCCGTTGCCCCTGGCCGCGGCCTATCCGCTCTTCACCTGGCGCATCCTCTTCCGCGAGGGCCGCTTTGTCGGTTTCCTCCATGCCGACGACGACCTGCCCGTGTTGCCCGGCGACAGCGTCGTGGTGCGACGCCCCGAGCTGAGCGACATCCGCCAGGCTGAGCACGCCATCCAGCGCCTCCGTCCCGAGGCCCATGAGGAGGTGATTCTCTTCGACCTCAGCACACCCAACATCCATCGTTTTAATCCCCATGATTATGAGACGATTTACACACATCCCTAAGAAGATCCTCGCCCTCTGCCTCCTGGCCTTGGGCCTGGCCCGTCCCGCCCAGGCTTGCGTCGACGAGCGGTCGGACCACAACTATTACATGTTCAGCGTGTTCAATCGCGACCACGCCGAGCCTGCCCACCTCTACCAGATGGCCGCCTTCTGGCAGCGCTATGCCGGCGACGACTCTGCGCCCAAGCTCTACTTCTACGACACCTTCCACGACGACATCGTCAAGGTCGCCCGCCGCAAGAAAGACACGGAGATGCAGGCTTACCTCAAGCAGTTTGACGCCTATCGTGCCGCCAGCGAGGTGCTCGCCCCCGAGGCCTGGCGCTATCCCACGCGCCAGGAGCGCCAGCGCGCCCTTACGCAGCTCACCGCTGTGGCCACCGCCGCCCGCGCCTATCGCGGCAGCAGGCTCAAGAGCCAGTATGTGCTGCTCCGCATGCGTGTCAACATGCTCCGCGGCCTCGACCAGCAGAACGCCACCCTTTGGACCACCATCGCCCAGCGCCTGCCGTCGTCGCCGTGGCGCGAGGCCATGCGCAGCATCTATGCTCGCACCCTTTGGAAGAGCGGCCACCGCCAGCAGGCCCTCGACATCTATGCCCAGCAGGGCGACATGAGCAGCGTGCGCGTCCTGGCACGCGGCTATCGCAACCTCGCCGGCATCGAGGCCACCTACCAGCGCAACCCCAACTCGCCCATGCTCACCTATCTCGTGCAAGACTTCGTGAACAACTGCCAGCAGACCATCGACAGCCGCGCCAAGGACGGCTTCTCGCGCGAGTGGGTCGAGACCCTTGGCGCCAAGGTCGTCTATGAGAAGGAAGCCATGGACTTCGTGCGCTTTGCAGACCGCGTCGTCGGCGAGGGCAAGACCACGGCGCCCTGCCTCTGGCGCTCGGCCACGGCCATGATCCACTATCTCTATGGTCGCCAGGCCCAGGCGTGGACCGAGGCCCAGGCCGCCGTGGGCCTCGCAGGCACCCAGCGCATGAAGGACAACGCCCGCGCCATCCGCCTCTTGGTCTCCACGGCCCAGGCGACCGTGCCCGACGGCTACTCGGAGTATCTCGTCGGCGAGTTTCGCTGGCTCAACGAGCAGGCTCGCCACGCCGTGCCCGTCACCACCGCCACGGGTGCCGCCTATCCCGTGGAGACCGACCGCCACTACATCGAGGTGCAGGAGCGGGTGGCCTATCGCGCCCTGCGCCGCCACTTCGAGCGCCTCGGGCAGCCCGAGATGGCCGTGGCCATGTATGGCATGATGGATGCCTATGACCGCTCGTTCCTCAAGGACCAGCAAGACGAGCGTTACATCAGCCGCTATCTCTATTCCTCCGAGTATGCCTGGCGCCTCGACTCGCTCTCGGCCCAGCAGCTCGCCGCCTACTACCGCTTCATCACCGCCGACCATGCCGACGCCTTCGAGCGGTGGGTCTGCCAGTCGCTCTATCGCGACACCAACTTCTTCCACGACCTTATCGGAACCAGGTATCTGGCCGAGGGCCAGTTTGCCGAGGCCGCCACGTGGCTCAAGGTCGTCACCCTGCCCTTCATCAACGACCAGGCCATCAGCTTCTATGCCGCCCGCCGCAGTCCGTCGGTGCCCTTCTGGTTTCAGCGCCAGCGCGTCAACGACGACACGCTCTGGGAGGCCGACGCCCCCTATGCCGACCTGAAGGCGAACCCCAAGCTCCAATTCGCGCAGGAGATGGCCCGTCTCACCAGTCAGTATGGCCTGATGCGCGAGGGCGCCGACCGCGACCGTCTGGCCTACGACCTCGCCGTGCGCTGCTACCAGGCCTCATGCTATGGCGACTGCTGGTATCTCACCCATTACGGCAAGAGCGTGGCCGACAGCGCCCGTGTGGGCCAGGCCGACTATGCCGCCATGGCCCAGCGCTACCTCGCCGTGAGCAGCCAGAGCACGAACCTCCAGCTGCGCTATCACTCGCTCTATGCCCTGGCCTTCATCGATTTTGATCCCTGGATGCGCGTCACCTACGACGAAGACTATAATCCCCATACCGTCCTCATGCCCCAAACTGTCCAGTATAAGGCTCTCGCCTCATTGCTCGCCTTCGCCAAGGAGCATCCTGGCGAGGTCGACAGCTACACCACCCACTGCGACGTGCTCCGGGCCTTCGAGGCCGCCACAGCCACCACAGCGCCGCAGCGCCCATCGGCCCGCTTGGCCCGTGCGGTGGACTGATGCAACCAGTCGGGGCAACCCCTCATCCGATAACTTACAACAAATAACAGACACCATGACAAACGACAAAAAACATAACACTGCCAACACCCCTGCCACTTCACACGACCATGACCAGACACACGAGATAGGCGCCTGGAAGATCCTCAGTTCCGACTACATCATCCGCCGGCCGTGGCTCACCGCCCGCCGCGACAAGGTGCAGTTGCCCGACGGCCGTGTGGCCCCCGAGTTCTATGTGCTCGAATATCCCGACTGGATCAACATCGTGGCCCTCACCACCGACGGCAACATCATCCTTGAGCGCCAGTGGCGCCACGGCCTCGGCGAGGTCTCCACAGAGATTCCCGCAGGCGTGGTCGAGGCGGGCGAGACGCCCCTTGAGGCCGCCAAGCGCGAGCTGCAGGAAGAGACGGGCTACACCGGCGGCGAGTGGTCGGCCATCACCACCGTGGCCCCCAACCCCGGCCTGATGACCAACCACTGCCATTGTTTCCTGGCCAAGGGCGTGAGCAAGACCAGTGGTCAGCACCTCGACGCCAACGAAGACCTGCAGGTGTTCTTCCGCCGTCCCAGCGAGGTCAACCGCATGCTCCACGCCGGCGTCTTCTCGCAGGCCATGATGGTGGCGCCCCTCGCCTTGGTTCTGCCCCAGCTGCTAGATGAGTAGACACCTATATTGCGGAATTTGACGAGTTTGTCCAATTCTTCAAGCAGAAGCCTATGTGAACAGACGCACATAGGCTTTTTTGTTGGACGGACCAGAGGGCTGCGGGGCGTTGCCGATGCGCCCGATGGCGCCCAGAAGGATGGCAATAGCGTCCAAAAGCATGATAATTATGTCTAAATGTGGATCGTGGCGTGACGATTGCGCCTTTTTTCCCTTATCTTTGCACAATCGAGACAACCCTATTTATACAATATGAAAAAGACAACACTCTTGGCTCTCTGCCTGGCGACGTCGCTCACGGCGGCCGCACAGGGAGCAAAAATCAAGACTGTCACGCCCGTGACCGTCACCACGACAGCCGGACAGGTGCCCATGTTGCCCTACCGCCTCTGGGTGACCTACACCGACGGGAGTGGCGAATACCGACAGGTGAAGTGGATGAACGCTTCGCTCGAGACCGAACAAGACGCTGCCGACGCCACCAAGCATCCTGCCGGGTCGGCCTACGACGTGCAGGGATACATCGTCGGCGACAACAAGACTGCCGCCGGATACCCCATCACCGCCCGCGTCAGCGTGGTGGCCACCGAGGCGCTCGTGCCGGCGCCGCAGCCCGTGGCTGAGCCACTGCCCCTGGGCAGCGTGCAGCTCATCGGCAACAACCGACTCACCCACAACCGCGACCTCGACATCGACAACCTGCTCTCGCTCGACCCGCGACAGCAGGTCTACAACTATCGCGACACCTACGGACTCTCCACCGAGGGCTATCCTGAGGCCGACGGGTGGGACTCGCCCACCACGAAGCTCAAGGGCCACGGCACCGGCCACTACCTCTCGGCCATGGCCATGGCCTATGTGGCATGTCCCGACAAGGCCAAGCGCCAGCAGATCAAGAAGAACATCAAGCTCGTGGTCGACCAGATGCGCGAGTGCCAGGAGCGCACCTTCGTCTTCGACAAGCAGCTCGGGCGCTACCGTGAGGCGCGCGACCTCGCCCCCGAGGCTGAGCTGCGCACCATGGGCGGCACCTGGCAAGACTTCGACCGCTACAAGGCCGACTATGCCCACTACGGCTACGGATACATCAACGCCATACCGGCCCAGCACTGCGCCCTCATCGAGCGCTACGCACCCTACAACAACGAGGAGGGCGTGTGGGCGCCTTACTACACCGTGCACAAGCAGCTCGCCGGACTCATCGATGTGGCCAACCTCGTCGACGACAAGAAGATCTCGGCCAAGGCGCTCACCATCGCCAAGGACATGGGACTATGGATATGGAACCGCCTGCACTATCGCACCTATGTGAAGACCGACGGCACACAGGCTGAGCGACGCGCCAAGCCCGGCAACCGCTATGAGATGTGGAACATGTATATCGCCGGCGAGCTCGGCGGCATACAGGAGTCACTTTCGCGCCTCTCGGAGATGGTGGCCGACAAAACCGAGAAGAGTCGGCTCATCGAGGCCGCTGGCTTCTTCGACTCACCGGCCTTCTATGGGCCGCTGGCCAAGGGCGTCGACGCCATCCGCGACCGCCACGCCAACCAGCACATCCCGATGATTGTGGGTGCGCTGCGCTCCTATCGCTCCAACCACAACCCCTACTACTGGCACATTGCCGACAACTTTTGGGACCTCGTGCAAGGACGCTACCGCTACGCCATGGGTGGCGTGGGCAACGGTGAGATGTTCCGCCAGCCCTACAAGCAGATGGTGAGCCTGGCCACCAACCCCGCCGGACCCGACATCAACGAGACGTGCTGCGCCTACAACCTCGCCAAGCTCACCAAGGACCTCAACGCCTACCATCCCAACGATGCCAGGTACATGGACTACTATGAGCGCGTGCTCTACAACCAGCTCGTCGGCTCGATCAACCCCCGCCAGTATGCCGTGCTCTACCAGTATGCCGTCGGCCTCGACGCCAGCAAGCCTTGGGGCAACGAGACGCCGCAGTCGACCTGCTGTGGCGGCACGGGAGCTGAGAACCACGTGAAATATCAGGAAGCTGCCTACTACTCGGCGGCCGACACCCTCTGGGTGGGCCTCTACCTGCCCACACGCGCCACATGGCAGGGCGTCACCTTCAGCCAGGACTGCACGTTCCCGGCCGAGCGCTCCGTCATCCGCATGGAGAAGGGCCGCAAGGCCTTCACCATGAAGCTTCGCGTGCCCTACTGGGCCACCCGCGGCTTCTCGGTCACGGTCAACGGTCGTGAGCTGGCCGCCAGCTATGAGCCAGGCACCTATGTGACCATCCCCTCGCGGCAGTGGCAGCGGGGCGACAGCGTGGTGGTGACCATGCCTTATGGCCAGCACCTCGACTACACGCCCGACAAGATGGACATCACGCGCAAGCAGACCTACAAGCCCATGTGGACGGCGGCCCTCATGCGCGGACCGCTGGTCATGGCCGCCAAGGACATCCACACCTGGGACGAGGCCACGCTCCACAGCCCGGCTGATGCCGACCGCCTACAGCTCGTGCCCGACTATGATGCCGACCGACACATCACCCATTACTTCCGTCTCGACGCTCCCATCGAGGACACCACCTATGTAGACAACGCCACCCTCACCGAACTGATGCGCGTGGCCGCCAAGCGCCTCGCCGAGCAGCAGGCCTGGGACGACATGGCGACCAAGGTGCCCGAATATGCGCCATGGGCCAAGAACGGCATCGATGCCATGCGCCAGCGCTATGAGGCTCTCCAGACCTTCCTCACCGACCACAAGGGCAACGGCGCCACGCTGGCCAGCGAGCTCAACGCCGCACTGAGCATGATGCGTCCCGGCAACCTCGCCGAACCGTCTGACCTGAAGGAACTGCTCGAGGCGCTCAAGGCTGCACAGGCCGTCGCCGCTCCCTCGCAGCGACTGAAAGACGCCATGGACTATGCCGAGATGGTCAAGGCCTACGTCAACGACGGCAGTGGCACCAAGGACCTCATCCGCCGCGGCCTCACGGGCCTGCGCGCCGCCATGCCGGCCAACTGATCACATAGACTGAAACACACGTCAAAAGGGCACTGATCGACAGCTTGTCGGCCAGTGCCCTTTTTGCGTGTGGTGAATGCAGGCACAGGCGGGAATATGGCCTTCATCTCCCAACTTCACCTTAAAATATTTTGCGGTTTCAATTTTATATTGTAGATTTGCGTCCATAAAATATTTATTCCCATGGAATTGACAAAATACGACAACAGGGAAGACATGGTTGCAGCTTATCGTAAGATGAAGCAACGCAAGCGTGATTGGCAAGAGCAATGCCGAAAGGAATACAAAGAACTGATGGAGACGTTGCAAGAAGAGACATGTTGATAAATCTGACACGCCTCAATTGCAAGTCGCCCTACTCTTTGTGGCAAGGCAAGCGTCCCTTTGAATATCTGTTTAAGACAGACTTCGGAGGGCTGTTTCATGTGGCATTCTCAGAAAACGACATGATATGGAGTAAGGGGGCATACGAATTTGGAATCTTTAATTTGACAGGTAAAAGTTCGCCTAATGACCCTAAGTTGAAGTGGACAATCATCACAATCATAGAAGAATTCTTCCACGACAATCCTAACGTTCTGCTTTATCAGTGCGAGACAGGCGACAAACGTCAGGCTATGAGGGCTCGTCTTTTTCGGCGTTGGTTTGAAAGATATGAAAAGAAAGACAAGTACTTTCTTGAGGTCGTAAGGATAATGGATGAAGATGTGGAAAATTATGATGCAATTATAGTACGTCGCGACAACCCAGACTTCGAACAAATCATTTCAGAATTTGAGAAGTTTGCGGACGAAATGAGAGACAAACCGCAGATGTAGTGTGTCTGCAATATTTTCCATTTAGCGATCATATAGATACCTATGCCTAAAAGGGCACAGATCGACAGCTTGTCGGCCAGTGCCCTTTTTGCGCATTTGCATGCCAAGTGGGAATAAGGCTAATAATATTCTAATGCTTGTTGCCTACATTTCCTCTATCTTCCAGTCGGTGATGGTGCGCTCCTCGCTGCTGTAGTTCACGCCAATCTTCACGAGCTTGCGGCCTTCGGCAGTGTAGGGAATGAGATAACCCTTGTCGTCGATCTGCTTCAGGGCGGCATCGGCGGAGCCGTCGAACTTCAGTTCCATGACATAGACCACC
>JBNMMB010000110.1:0-9666 GCA_050875105.1 Prevotella sp.
GTTATAATTTGTTTTTACTCTCACTTTCAGAGTGCAAAGGAAATATTTTTTTTTGAAACTTCCAAATTATTTCGCTACAAAAATATGTTTTGCCCTTTAATTTTATGCTTTTCCATGCGAAAAGCATGCAAACCGCCATATCTAGAGGGTACAAAACAGGCGTATTGTATTGTTTTCCATGACTTTATAAGGCTATGCATCAGGCTTTTCAGAATGTGCTAACAGAGCTGGAAACAAGTTCTATCGCACGCAAGATGGTGCTCTACGACCTATCAGAAAAGGGTAGCGCACGCATTCAAAAGTAACAAATTGAAAGCGAAAAAAGAGGAAGAGACGATAAGATTTTCGTCCCTTCCTCATCAGGATTGTCAGAATGTTATGACCTTCACCATGTATGGTTGCAGTTCGACACGCTGCCCTTGTTCCGTTCCGTTCACCTCCTCGACCTTCTTGTCGGCCGGTTTTCCGGTGAAACCCTCCATCTTTGCGCCAGCCGGGATGTTGAGTCCTTGCAAGGAGACGGTGACGCTGGCAGGCAGGGCGTTGACAAGCTTGATGGTTGTCTTGCCCGTCTTGGAGTCTTTCACGACGCTGGCCGCCACTCGATGTTGCAGTTCAGGGCTGACGCCCACCTTCGAACTAACATACACGTCGCCGCTGTGCGTGCCCCAAAGTCGTTGGGTGTGATAGCTGGGTGTCAGGCTGGTGATGGTGTCGTTATTGAAATAGATCATGTCGGGATTCCAGTTGGCATGGCCGTCCTTGCACAACAGCGGCGCATAGCTCGTCATCGACACCACATCGCCATTGCGCTCAATGGAGCAGAGGTAGAGAGCCTCAGCCAAGGCACTCTCCATCGTGCGTGTGCGTGAGGCATATTCACCAAGATACACCTTGGGCGCCGTGCGGTCGTAGTTGTCATAATAGTCTTGATGGTGCATGAACCATCCCGGCGACTCGTAGTAGTGCTCATCGACAAGGTCAAGAATGTCCTTGTGCGCCTTGGCAAACTTCCAGCCTTCAATGTAGTCGGCCGACGGATCATGGAACGGTCCCACGGTGCCGACCACCTCGATGTTGGGATATTTCTCCTTGATGGCCTTGCAGATCATCTCATAGCGTTCCTCAAAAGTGGTGGAGATAAGGTCCTCGTTGCCCACCCCCACATACTTGAGGCCAAATGGTGCGGGATGGCCCGCGTCAGCACGCATCTTGGCCCACTTCGACGTGGCGGGGTCGCCATTTGCCCACTCTATCATATTGAGGATTTCCTGGCAATAAGCAGGCATGTCCTTCATCGGGATGCCTCCCTGCTGTCCGCCCATGCCCTCCTTGTTGGGCGCTGAGTTCTGGCAGGGCACGCCCGCCGCCAACACGGGCAGCGGCTCGGCTCCCAGATCTTCGCAGAACTGGAAATACTCATAGAAGCCCAGTCCGCGTGTCTGGTGATACCCCCAGATGTTGAAGTCGGGCTTGCGGTCTTGCCAGGGGCCCACGGTCTCGTTCCAGTGGTAGATGTTATCGATGCCCTGTCCGTGACTCATGCAACCACCTGGGAACCTCACAAACTTGGGATGCAACGCCTCGATGGCCTCAGCCAAATCCTTGCGTAAGCCATGTCCCTTGTAGGTGTCATGGGGGAAGAGGCTGACCATGTCGACCGACACACTACCCTCCTTGAGCGGCGTCAGCGCCAAGCGCACCTGTCCCTTGACGGCCTTCTTGTCGACCACCAACGGGATGGCATAGCGGTTCCAGCCCTGTCCCTCGGTCTTGATCTTCTCCTTGGCAAAGACCTCGCCATTCTGTCCCACCAGTTGCACGACGACCTGGTTCTTGCCGCCATTCTCATTGCGCAGGTAGACCGAGAAGTCAAACTGGTCGTTGGGACCGGCGGTGATGCCGTCCCACCCTATATTATATAAGGTGTCCTTGGGTGCCAACACCACATAGTGGGCATTATTCTTGCTCAAGGGCACATCGGTCTTCACCACGATGGGCTTGTTCGACTGCCATGCTGTGGTGGCTGTCCATCCCCTATGGTCGGCCGGCGTGTACTCGAAGTCACGGTTCTGCACCAGTTCGGCGTAAAGTCCGCCATCCGCCGCACGGCTGATGTCCTCGAAGAACACGCCGATGAGCTTGTCGCTGATGGCTTTGGTCTCACCCTGATTGACGCTGAGGGACACATCGACATGATTGCCGATCGTGGCAAAACGCTTGGCATCGTCGCGCATGGCCTCGCCACTCAACTCGGCGTCATGGCGGACGGCGTCAAAATATTGGAAGATATAATCGAGATGCACCTTGGGCACATCAAACAGGTTTCCCTGGAGCAGTTTGCCGTTCACGGTCGCCGTGTCTCTCACCCACGCCGCCTCGTCGATGGTGCTGGGTTCGGGAGCCTCCTTGAACTTGCGAAAGTCGTCCGATGCCTGCACATAGTGCTTCGTGCCGTCCTTCGCCTTGTAATAGATGTCGATCGTGCCGTCGTCCATCTGGAACATCACTGGGCTGGACACGCCCCTCACCATGGTCTGCGGGTAGTCCTGCGGGCGCCACGTGACGAGATCCTCGCTGTAGGCGGCAGCGAAACAAGGCGAGTTGTCGTTGACGCCAAAGAGCAGGCGCCACGAGCCGTCGTTGGCATGGAGCACATAAGGATTGTACATGCGTTTCTGGCTTCCCCACTGCGAATAGTCGGAGGAGCAAAGCTGTCCCACGTCCTTCCACTGTTCGTCATCGGTAAGATAAGCCAGGTGGAGTCCGTCTCTCTCGCCAGGTGAATAGACAAACACCTGGCATGTTGTATCCTTGCCCAGGATCTGGTAAGCGGGCGAAGGCAAATGTTGTTGAGCATGGGCCTGCACAGCGGCACAAGCCGCCAGTAGCATCCATAATTTCTTCATCTTTATTGTTTTAGGTTGGTATCTGTTTGCAAAGATAATGCAAATCGAACGCAAAATATCAAACTCGCTTGAATATTTTGCTGAGATATAGCTTATCTTCTACAAAGATAACACATTTTGCGGCAACAAAGCAGCAGAACAGCTGAAAAAGTGCTCGTTTGCCTGGCAAGACGAAAACAAAAAGGCAGGTCGCAATCACTGCCACCCGCCTTCTAAACTAGAGAGTTATAAAAAAATCAAGTATTATAGAATTTGCTCTATGATTTTCATGCCTTCATCCACGGCTTGCATATTGAGGGGGATGAGGTTGTGGTGACGCTCGGGCAAGCTCTTGAAAAGCGCCTTGTTGAGACCATCAGTGCTCACCACGGGACACACCTTCAGCAGTCCGCCCAACACGATCATGTTGAAGACCTTGGCGTTCTTCATCTCAGCAGCCTTGTCCATGGCGTTGATGCGGAAGATGCGGATGTCCTTGCGTTGTGTGGGGTTCATGATGCCATAGCCGTCATAGATGAGGATGCCACCAGGTTTCACCTTCGGCGCAAACTTGTCCATGGAGGGCTGGTTGAGGACGATGGCCACGTCATACTTGCTCAGGATGGGCGACGAAATGCGCTCATCGCTGACGATGACCGTCACATTGGCCGTGCCGCCACGCTGCTCAGGGCCATAGGCCGGCATCCATGTCACTTCCTTGTCTTCCATCAGGCCTGAGTAAGCCAAGATCTTGCCCATCGAGAGGACGCCCTGTCCTCCGAAGCCTGAAATAATGATTTCTGTTTTCATTCGTCCAATGTATTCTTTAAATCACCCTTGACATACTTCTTAAACATGTGCTCCTCCATCCATTGGTTGGCCTTCACAGGTGAGAGTTTCCAACCACTGTTGCAGGTCGACACAATCTCTACGAGACTTGCGCCTTTACCCTCCATGGAGGCTGTGAACGCCTTCTTGATGGCCGCCTTGGCCTTGCGGATGGCCGCCACGGTCTCCACACTCTGGCGTGTCACATAGCAGGTGCCATCGAGATGGGCGGCCAGTTCGGTGATGTTGAGTGGGTAACCATGTATCTTCGGGTCACGTCCATAAGGACATGTGGATGTCTTCTGGCCAATGAGCGTCGTGGGAGCCATCTGTCCACCCGTCATGCCATAGATGGCATTGTTGATGAAGATGATGGGGATGTTCTCTCCACGGTTGAGCGCATGAATGGTCTCGCAGGTGCCGATGCAAGCCAAGTCGCCGTCGCCCTGATAGGTGAAGACGAGGCGGTCGGGCCACAGGCGCTTGATGGCCGTGGCCACTGCTGGTGCGCGTCCGTGGGCAGCCTCCTGCCAGTCGATGTCGAGATAGCGATAGGCAAAGACGGCGCAACCCACGGGGCACACGCCCACGGTCTTCTCTGCCATGCCCATCTCCTCGATAACCTCCGCAACAAGTTTGTGGACCACTCCATGAGAACAGCCTGGGCAATAGTGCATCGGGGTGTCATTCATCAGTTCCGGTTTCTTGTAGACAAGATTTTCCGGCGCAATTATTTCGTTTGCCATTTTCCTTACCTCATTAATTTTTCCTTCAAAGCGTTGACGATCTCCTCGGGCTCGGGCACGATGCCACCGAGGCGTCCGAAGTGCTCTACGGGCAGGGCACCATTGACCGCCAGCTTCACGTCTTGTATCATCTGGCCAGCATTGATCTCGCTGACGAGCAGGCCCTTCTTGCCCTTGGCCAGTTCGGCAATTTCCTTGCTGGGGAACGGCCACAGGGTGATGGGGCGGAAGAGTCCCACCTTGATGCCTTCAGCGCGCGCCAGCTCGACAGCCTTCTCGCCGATGCGGGCGGCACTGCCAAACGACACGATGATGTAGTCGGCATCGTCACACTGCTGCGCCTCGTAGCGCACCTCCGTCTCGCGGATGGTCTTGTATTTCTCTTGCAGGTGCAGGTTACGGGCCTCCATGACCTCCGACTTCAGCTCAAGCGACGTCAGGATGTTGGGCTCGCGGTCCTTGGTGCGTCCGATGGTGGCCCAGGGACACTCCTTGCGGATCTGTTCCTCGGTGCGGCGGGGCTTGAAGGGCGGCAGCACCACCTTCTCCATCATCTGGCCGATGACACCATCAGAGAGGATCATGGCCGGATTGCGATACTTAAAGGCCAGGTCAAAGGCCAGGTCGACAAAGTCGGCCATCTCCTGCACAGAGTTGGGCGCCAGCACAATGACGTTGTAGTCGCCATTGCCACCGCCACGCGTGGCCTGGAAATAGTCGCTCTGCGAGGGCTGAATGGTTCCCAATCCGGGACCGCCACGCTGCACATTGACAAAGACACCAGGTATCTCGGAGCCAGCCATGTAGGCAATGCCCTCTTGCATCAAGGCCACGCCAGGCGATGACGAGGTGGTGAACACGCGCTTGCCAGCGCCTGCGCCACCATAGACCATGTTGATGGACGCCACCTCACTCTCGGCCTGCACGACCACCATGCCCGTGGTCTCCCAGGGCTTGAGCAGCGACAGCGTCTCGATGATCTCTGTCTGCGGGGTGATGGGGTAGCCGAAGAAAGCATCGGCACCACATCGGATGGCAGCGTGGGCTATAGCCTCGTTGCCTTTCATTAAAACGACTTCTTGTTCTGCCATAGCCTAATCCTCCATTTTTTTCTTGTAGACCGTGATGCAACCATCCGGGCAGACGATGCCGCAACTGGCGCAGCCAATGCAGTCGTCGGGACGGGCGGCTTCCACGTACGGGTAACCGTGGACGTTTACCTTTTTCTGAGCCAGGGCGATAACATCCTTCGGACAAGCCACAATGCACAACTGGCATCCCTTGCAACGATCCGTGTTAACGACGATGGCGCCCTTTATTTTTGCCATAGGTAATTACTTTTAAAAATCTTATTATTGTCTTTCCTCACCGCGGGTGCCCCCGAGCCATGGCGGCTCATGGGTTGTAGGCATCCTTGTTGTAGAAATTCAAGATGTTTTCCAACATTTCTTTGGCCTCCACAGCCGGCGACTGGGGGTCGATTGCAATCGCCTCCATGTAGCAGTTGAGCGCATGTTGCCAGTCGCCACGCTGCCTGTAGGCGTTGCCTTGCTGATACCACTCGGTAGCTGTCATCATGCCTTGTAGTAAGCCTTCTTGCCAGCGGCCAGTGTGTTCTTCATCAGCGAGCAGATGGTCATGGGCCCCACTCCACCCGGCACGGGCGTGATGAAGGAGCACTTGGGAGCCACCTCGTCGAACTTCACGTCGCCATTGAGGCGGAAGCCACTCTTGCGTGTGGCATCGGGCACACGCGTCGTGCCAACGTCGATGACCACGGCGCCCTCCTTGACCATGTCGGCCGTCACGAAGTTGGGCTGGCCGATGGCGGCTATGATGATGTCGGCCTTCTGGCACTCCTCCTTCAGCGTCTTCGAGTGGGAGTGGCACACCGTCACGGTGGCGTCACCATACTGTTTCTGCATCATCAGCTGGGCCATGGGCTTGCCGACGATGTTGCTGCGGCCGAGGATGACACACTTCTTGCCCGAAGTCTCCACATGATAGTGCTGGAGCAGGGTCAGGATGCCCAGGGGTGTGGCCGAGATGAAACAGGGCAGGCCGATGCTCATGCGGCCCACGTTGATGGGATGGAAGCCGTCGACGTCCTTGCGGTAGTCGATGGCCATGATGATCTTCTGCTCGTCGATATGCTTGGGCAGGGGCAGTTGCACGATGAAGCCGTCGACATCGTCGTCCTTGTTGAGACGGTCCACGCAGGCCAGCAACTCCTCCTCGGTCACGTTGTCCTCATAGCGGATGAGCGTCGACTTGAAACCGCACTGCTCGCAGGCGATCACCTTGTTTTTCACATAGGTCTCCGAACCTCCGTCGTGTCCCACCAAGACGGCTGCCAGATGGGGCTGCTTGCCTCCGTGGGCCACGATGTCTCGCACCTCATCGGCTATCTGCTGCTTGATGGCAGCGGCTGTCGCCTTTCCGTCGATTAATGTGTATGCCATAATGTTCTCCTTATTTATTTACAACTTCGGCATGCGGGGCATGGCGCCCTTCATGTCTTTCATGCGCGCCATCATGGACATGGCTTGGTTACCCGTCACCATCTTCATCATCTTGCGTGTTTGGTCAAACTGTTTCACGAGGCGGTTCACCTCCTGTATGCTGGTGCCCGATCCCTTGGCGATGCGCATCTTGCGGCTCTGGTTGAGCACCTCGGGCGACGTACGCTCCTGTGGGGTCATGCTGCGGATGATGGCCTCGATGCCGTTGAAGGCGTTGTCGTCGATGTCCACATCCTTGATGGCCTTGCCCACACCGGGAATCATCGAAGCAAGTTCCTTGAGGTTTCCCATCTTCTTGATCTGCTCGATCTGCTTGAGGAAGTCGTTGAAGTCGAACTTGTTCTTCTGGATCTTCTTCTGCAGGCGCTTGGCCTCTTCCTCGTCAAACTGCTCCTGGGCGCGCTCCACGAGCGACACGACGTCGCCCATGCCGAGGATACGGTCGGCCATGCGCTCGGGGTGGAACACGTCGATGGCCTCCATCTTCTCGCCCGTACCGATAAACTTGATGGGCTTGGTGACCACCGTGCGGATGGAGAGGGCCGCACCGCCGCGGGTGTCGCCGTCGAGCTTGGTGAGCACCACGCCGTCGAAGTCGAGACGGTCGTTGAACTCCTTGGCGGTGTTCACGGCGTCCTGGCCAGTCATGGAGTCGACCACAAACAGGGTCTCGTCGGGATGGACGGCCTCCTTGAGCGAGGCGATCTCCTGCATCATCTGCTCGTCGACGGCCAGACGGCCGGCGGTATCGATGATGACCACGTCGTGACCTTTGGCCTTGGCCTCCTGGATGGCGTGGAGGGCTATTTCGTTGACGTTCTTGTTCTCCTCCTCAGCGAACACCGGCACGCCGATCTGTCCGCCCACGACTTTCAGCTGCTCGATGGCGGCGGGACGATACACGTCGCAAGCCACCAGCAAGGGGTTCTTGTGCTGCTTCGTCTTGAGCATGTTGGCCAGTTTGCCGCTGAACGTGGTCTTACCCGATCCCTGCAAGCCCGACATCAGGATGGTCGAGGGCTTGCCTGTGAGGTGGAGCTCCGTGGCCTCGCCACCCATCAGCTTGGCCAGCTCATCGTGCACAATCTTGACCATGAGCTGACCGGGCTTGACGGCCGTCAGCACGTTCATGCCCAGGGCCTTGGCCTTCACCGTGTCGGTGAAGCTCTTGGCCACCTTATAGTTGACATCGGCATCCAAAAGGGCGCGGCGCACATCCTTCAGGGTCTCCGCAACATTGATCTCGGTGATCTTGCCCTCACCTTTCAGTATCTTGAAAGAGCGTTCCAGGCGTTCACTTAAGTTCTCAAACATTTCTATTTCTTCTTTACTTGATTTTTTCTTTTTAACAAACAGGCATCGCCATTTAACAGACCGACTTTGTCGTGCCTGTCGTCTTGACGGCTCGATTTGGCGCCTTCAATCTCAATTTTTGCACATTCGACCCTTGCCGTGTGCAGAAAAATCGACCGATTGGAAGCCTTCGCCCAAGCATTGCCTATTTATTGCAAAGATACATAATAAATAAAAGAACAGAAAATAAAAATGCGAGTTTTTTAAAATGATAACAGCTCTTAGGAAACGCTTTAACACGCGCGAGTTTCCTTGCCTTACCCGGTTTTCCGTGAAAGACATTGGAACTTCCACCACCATCGTCAACACCTCATTCTGACTCTTGAAAAGAGGACTTCTAAGAAGACTGCCATCTCACAGCAAGGAAAACACCTGCAAAATGACAAAAAGCGCAGCGAGGAAAGCCTCACTGCGCCCTTGTCGTCAGGTTCACATCTACCTTTGTTCAAGCAATAAGCCAGACAAAAAACTACTTTTTGCATCACTTTCTTTTATAAAAAATGACTGACGGCTCGATTAAGCAGCTCCAAAGCAAAAAGAAAAATCCAAAAACCAAATAAATTGGAATGAAAGAACCAACTTACCACAAGGCCAATTTCATAAACTAGCAACAAGGCAAAAGAGGCCTTTGAGAATTTGGCTATACAATCGTGCGTACTGACTCGCTAAGCGCGCCAATGAGCAAGCCTCCTGAAGACAAAAAGACCACAAATGCCGCAAATATGGGTAAGACGAAATAGAATTCATTACGTCCAAAGATAGGCTCAAAGGCAAGCAACACTGTGCATGCTATTACTCCTATCTGAAAATGAGAAAAAATCTTATGCATACTATCAAGAATAAAGATGTCGACCTTGTTGACAAGTTAACATGTTCGCAAAATAACTTGCGCGTTTCTTACAAGATATTGATAGCAAAAATGGCAATAACGCCTAATATTTCGGCCAAAAGTGAGCCTAGAAAAAAGGCTATTGTCCTTCGATTCCACTTCCTATGCCATTCCTTACCTTCTTTTTCAAATTGCTTGAAGTACTTTAGATATCTATCATTTGCAAACACTGATATATAGGCTGGAATGAAAGCTAATCCTATCGGAATAGCCATCAAAACCACCATCAAGCAATGATTATACTCGTTAAACTTTTTAATGGCAAAGCCGACTAGAACAAAAGAAATAAAGCATGGATACCCTGAATACAAATAGCCAAACAAAGAATTAGCCAAACCAATGTAGTAACCATTTTTTTTATTTTGGAAAAAGAAGTTTGCTTTTTTCTTTTCATTTGGAAGATGCTCGTAATATTTTTTTTTATATGCTTTAGTAAAGAA
>JBNMMB010000111.1:0-9437 GCA_050875105.1 Prevotella sp.
CAGATACTCTATTGGCTTGCGACCATAGGCAGGGCGCATACAATCACTGCGACGACTTAGAAAAGCCTTTGCCGCTTCTGCATCGTTGGCTCGCTTCATGCCGTTCAGTTCGCTGATTTCGATTATCCAGCCATTCGTGATGGTTTCCACCTTTTCCTTGTCGCCACTTGCAAACGAGAAAGAGTCGTTGAACCATCTGTCACCTATGACTTTGAAGAAAGTACTCTTGCCAATACCTTGTGGTCCTGGCAAGGTGAGCACATTGTCGAACTTGCAACCAGGCTCAAAGGCACGAGCAACAGCCGCCACAAACCACAATTTGGTCTGTTCTCTGATGAGCGGAGTGTCTTCTGCACCGAGATAGTCGATGATGGCAGCCTCTATGCGAGGTGTGCCGTCCCATTCCTCTTTGCGGATATAATCTTGAACTGGGTTGAAATTGCGTTCAGAAGCTGTGGTCTTCAATATCTCGAACACCTTGTTCTGAGTAAGGCGCAAGTCATAGTTTTGTTCCAAGTAGTCTTGAATCTTTCCTACGGATTCTTCATCCACCTTGTTTCCATTGACATTGCAGAACAATGGAGAAAAGGAAATGTCGTCTTGGCAGAAGGTGTCAAAGCGAATCTGACGGAGATTCTCATCATGCGTGAAAATCATCCTAAGATTGCTAATGGTCTTCAATGCGTTCCCCTTAGCATCAATGGATAGGTTGTCTTTCCAGTCTTCTTCCATACTACTTTCTGATAGATGCAAAGCCACCTGCTTTCTTGGCAAGTTCCAAAGCCAGTTCTACATCAACCACAATCTTGCGAGCGACCTGAGTGATGGCAGGGTCTATAACACCGCTTTTCTTGATTCTGTTGGCAGTAGGAATACTACAACCAAATATTTTGGCTATTCCAGCGATACCATGCTCATAATGTTTCTCTGGCACCACCTCGGCAGGTACCTTTGCCGTTCCTTTCTCTGCATTTTGGAGGAGCAAGACAAATTCTTCTCCCGACATCATGCAGACAGGCTTCTCTAACAATTGTTCTATTGTAACGAGTCTTGTCATACAATTCTTGCTTTGTGGTCCGACAGTTGTACTTCCTGACATCCCGATTACACATCTGTTGTTGGCTCATGAACCATCTTTGAAATTCCGTGATTGGAAATCCGTGGGCAAAGGTAGTTCGTTTGGTGTAAAGGAACATTACAGGTGCTATTCGCCAAAAACTGAGAGAGTTTTTTATGTATGGTTTTTTAGCAGTCGTTAACGGAAAAGCATGTTTTTATGAAGAAAAAAAGAATGTATTCAAGGTGTGTAATGACATAAAAACAAAGAAGCCATAAAACCCGAAAATGAAGTCTTATGGCTTATGTAATTTTGTGGAATCGTTGTTTTCCTACGTTGTTCTGATATTCAGAGAAACCTTGTTTACATGCTTTACTTGGAATTATATGATGCCAAGTATATTGAAAAATCAAGGAGTTTTCAAAATCAATGTGTTTTCCCATTGTTTTCCGATAAAAAGAAAAAGCAGCTACGATTTTGTCGTAACTGCTTGATTTCTAATGTGGACCAGCCTGGGCTTGAACCAGGGACCTCCAGATTATGAGTCTGTTGCTCTAACCAACTGAGCTACAAGTCCGTGTTGATGGCTAAGGTGGGCGATGGGGCATGGTGGGCGCCGGAATGGCAGGCCATGGCCTGCATGAGCTTCGCACACGATTAGTGTTGCAAAGGTACGGCCTTTCGGTGTAAACTCCAAATATTTTTTGTAAAAAGTAGCTAAATAACATTTAATGTTGCGGCCTATTATGTGTAATTTAGCTAACTTTGCATAAAACATTGCGCAATGAACACTTCATCATCAGAAAACGTGAACCTCTCGGGCTTGAACGCCAGTCAAGTGGCGGCCAGCCGCAGCAGGCACGGCGAGAACGTGCTGACGCCCCCACAACGCGCCTCACTATGGAAACTCTACCTGGAGAAATACAGCGACCCCATCATCCGCATCCTTCTTGTCGCGGCGTTTGTCTCCTTGCTGCTTGCCTTCATCGAGAACGACTTCGTGGAGACCATCGGCATCATCGCCGCCGTGTTTATCGCCACGACGGTGGGCTTCTATTTTGAGCGCGACGCCGCCAAGCGCTTCAACGTGCTGACGGCCATGAACGAGGACCAGGCGATGAAGGTGCGGCGCGACGGACACGTCACCGAGGTGCGCCGGCGCGACATCGTCGTGGGCGACATCATCCTGGTGGAGGTGGGCGACGAGATACCCGCCGACGCCCGGCTGGTCGAGGCCAACAACCTGCAAGTGGACGAGTCGAGCCTGACGGGCGAACCCCTGACGACGAAAAGCCTCGACGCCACCGCCAAGGAGGGCGAGGCCTACCCCGCCAACGTCATCCTGCGCTCCACCATGGTGATGAACGGCCACGGCGTGGCCGTGGTGACGGCCGTGGGCGACGCCACCGAGATCGGCAAGGTGGCACAGCAGTCGACCGAGGCCACCTACGTGAAGACACCCCTCAACATCCAGCTTGACAAGTTGGGCAAGCTCATCTCGAAGTTGGGCACCGCCGTCTCGGTGGCCGCCTTCGCCATCTTCCTCATCCACGACATCCTCACAGGCAGCATCTGGCACGGCAACGACTATTTCGGCATGTTGCAGATCGTGCTCAACTACTTCATGATGGCCGTCACGCTGATCGTGATGGCCGTGCCCGAGGGCCTGCCCATGGCCGTCACGCTGGCCCTGGCGCTCAACATGCGCCGCATGCTGAAGTCCAACGACCTGGTGCGCAAGCTCCATGCCTCGGAGACGATGGGTGCCGTGACCGTGATCTGCACCGACAAGACGGGCACGCTGACGCAAAACAAGATGCGCGTGGGCGATGTGGAGCTGAGCGATGCCGCCCTGCCGGCCGCTGGCCTCGCCGCCGACACGCTGCTCGACGTGGCCATGGCCGTCAACTCCACCGCCGAGCTCGACGGCGAGAAGGTGGTGGGCAACCCCACGGAGGGCGCCCTGCTGCTGTGGCTTCGCGACCACGGCAAGGACTATGCCGCCCTGCGGCGCAGCCACCCCATCGTGGACCAGCAGCCCTTCAGCACCGAGAAGAAATACATGAAGACGACCGTGGCCCTGGGCGACAAAACCGTGACCTTCGTGAAGGGCGCGCCCGAGATGGTGCTCGACATGTGTGCCATCAGCGCTGAGGAGCGCCAGCGCACCGAGGAGGTGCTGGCCCACTACCAGCAGCAAGCCATGCGCACACTGGCCTTCGCCTGCCAGGTGGGTGACGAGCCGCCGACGCTCCAGGGCGTGGTGGCCATCAGCGATCCTGTGCGCCCCGACGTGCCGCCCGCCGTGGCCGAGTGCCACCGTGCCGGCATCCAGGTGAAGGTGGTCACGGGCGACACCTCAGCCACCGCCATCGAGATAGCCCGCCAGATAGGCATCTGGCCCGCCCACGGCGAGGCCGAGCAAGCCGACTGGCACATCACCGGTGCCGACTTCGCCGCCCTCAGCGACGAGGAGGCCTACCAGCGCTGCATGGCCCTGCGCGTCATGTCGCGCGCCCGCCCCACCGACAAGCAACGCCTCGTGGAGATGTTGCAGAAGCACGGCGAAGTGGTGGCCGTGACAGGCGACGGCACCAACGACGCGCCAGCCCTCAACCATGCCCACGTGGGCCTGTCGCTGGGTTCGGGCACGTCCGTGGCCAAGCAGGCCTCCGACATCACCCTGCTCGACGACAGCTTCCACGCCATCGCCAATGCGGTGATGTGGGGACGCTCACTTTACAAGAACCTGCAACGCTTCCTCTTCTTCCAGTTGGTGGTCAACCTGGCCGCCCTGCTGCTTGTGCTGGGTGGCTCCGTGATTGGCACGGAGATGCCGCTGACGGTGACACAGATCCTCTGGATCAACCTCATCATGGACACCTTTGCGGCCATGGCCCTAGCGTCACTGCCGCCCTCTCACGAGGTGATGAGCGACAAGCCTCGCAAGAACACCGACTTCATCATCTCGCGCCCCATGGCCCGCGGCATCATCTTCTGCGGCGTGGCCTTCTTCGCGGTGATGTTCGCCTTCCTGCTGTGGTGTGAGCGCCACGGCCAGGGTAGCGTGATCGACGTGCATGAGCTGACGCTCTTCTTCACCACCTTCGTGATGTTGCAGTTCTGGAACCTCTTCAACGCCAAGAGCCTCGGCTCCGACCACTCTGCCTTCCGCCACTTCTGGCGCGACCGCGGGCTGGTGCTCGTGCTCGTGCTGGTGTTTGTGGGCCAATGGGCCATCGTGACCTTCGGCGGCAAGATGTTCCGCACGCTGCCCCTGTCGCTCACCGAGTGGGCCGTCATCACGCTGGGCACCTCCTGCGTGCTGTGGGCGGGCGAACTGTGGCGTGGCTGGAAGCGCCTGCGCAAAGCTAAAAAGAACTCTTGAGACAGACATGAAAACAATATTTCTCAACGACCAGACGGAGCCCCTGGAGCCCAGCGTGGCCACCATCGGCTTCTTCGACGGCGTGCACCGCGGCCACCAATACCTCATCGGCCAGGTGCGGCAGGAGGCCGCCCGCTCGGGCCTCAGCTCGCTCGTGGTGACCTTCGACCGCCATCCGCGCCAGGTGCTCCGCCAGGACTACCAGCCCGAGTTGCTCTCGACACTCGACAGCAAGCTCCTGTTGCTCTCGAAGACGGGCGTGGACGCCACCGCCCTGCTCCACTTCGACAAGGACATGGCGAGCCTCTCGGCCCACGACTTCATGGCCCAGGTGCTGCGCGACCGCCTCAACGTGCGCAAGCTCATCATCGGCTACGACAACCGCTTCGGCCACAACCGCTCGGAAGGCTTCGACGACTACGTGCGCTACGGCCAGGAGCTGGGCATCGAGGTGATCCACAACCCGGCGTTCGTGCTGGGCGGCGTCAACATCAGTTCGTCGGTGGTGCGCGCCCTGGTGAAGGAGGGCGAGATCGAGCTCGCCAACCGTTGCCTGGGCTATCCCTACACCATCGCCGGCAAGGTGGTCGACGGCTACAAGGAGGGACGGCGCATCGGCTTCCCCACGGCCAACCTCGACACCTCCAGCTTCGGCCAACTCATCCCCGCGGGTGGCGTCTACGCCGTGAAGGTGCGCCTGGAGCACAGCATGGCCTTCAAGCCCGCCATGATGAACATCGGCACGCGCCCCACCTTCGGGGGCCACACACGGAGCCTGGAGGCTTACATCTTCAACTTCGACGAGGACATCTACGGACGAGTGCTGCAAGTGTCGTTTGTGAGCCGCATCCGCGAGGAGCGCAAGTTTGCCAACGTCACGCAGCTCGTGGAACAGCTCAAGGAAGATGAGAAACTCGTGGAACAACAACTATCAAAAGAAACAGAAACAGAACATGAATAAGACCCTTCACACCACCCTCAACGTTATAGCTTATATTATTGTCTTTTTCCTCATCCAGGCCGTCGTGGGCGTGGCCTTTGGCATCGTCAGCCTGTGGCACGACGGACAGTCTTGGGCGGCCATCTGGCCAAGCCTGTTCAAGGGCGGCCTGCACATGAGCACCAAGCTGACCGCGGCCTACATGGCGCTGAGCAGCCTGCTGACGCTGCTGCTCTTCGCCCGCAAGCGCTGGTCGCCCGTGTCGCGCGTGTGGCTGGCGTCCCATCCCTGGACCACGCTGGCCTGGGTGGTCATGCTGGCCCTGGGCACCATCCTGCCCTCTGAGTGGACGGTCGAGAAGTTTCAGCTCACCATGCCCGAGGCGGCCACACAACTCTTCGAGAGCATCATGCGAGAGCCCTTGGGCTACCTGGCCATCGGCATCCTCGGTCCTGTGGCCGAGGAGATGGTGTTCAGGGGCGCCGTGCTGCGCTCGCTGCTGAAGCTGTTCCCGGCCAAGGCCCACTGGTGGCCCATCCTCATCTCGGCCGTGCTCTTCGGTGTCGTCCACGGCAACATGGCCCAGTTTGTGCACGCACTGCCCATCGGCCTGCTGCTGGGCTGGATGTATTATCGCACGGGCTCCATCATCCCCGGCCTGCTCTTCCACTGGGTCAACAACACCATGGCCTACGTGATGTTCAACCTCATGCCCCAGATGAACGACGGCCAGCTCATCGACCTCTTCCACGGCGACGACCGCACCATGTGGATGGGCCTGGGCTTCTCGCTCTGCATCCTGCTGCCCAGCCTCTTCCAGCTCAACATGCGGATGAAGAAAGGCTGACGCGCGAGAGACAGACAGAATGCCATGCCCCTCACCAGAAGGGATCAACACATACACAGCAAAAGGCCACCGCACGCTTCGCCAATGAAGCTGCGGTGGCCTTTTGTTGTGTGAGAGGCAGTGTGGCCGGCTTAGAGCTCGGCGATGCACTCCACCTCGACCATGGCGCCTTTGGGCAGGGCCTTGACGGCCACGGCCGAACGGGCGGGATAAGGCTGGGTGAAGAACTCAGCGTAGACCTCGTTCATGGCGGCGAAGTTGGCCATGTCGGAGAGGAACACGGTGGTCTTGACGACCTTCTTGAGGCTGGTGCCGGCCTCCTCGAGGATGGCCTGCGCGTTGGTGAGCGCCTGGCGCGTCTGCTCCTGGATGCCACCCTCCACAAACTCGCCCGTGGCGGGCACGATGGGCACCTGGCCCGATGCGAAGACGAGGTTGCCTACCTTGATTGCCTGGCTGTAAGGTCCGATGGCCTTAGGAGCCTTCTCTGTGTGGATTGCTTGCATAGTTGATATGTGTTTAAGAGTTGACTAAATGTTCTCGCGGATCTTCAGGCCGTTGTCGGTGAGCGCCTTGGTGATGGCGTCGACATGCTCCTGGTTCTTGGTCTCTACGGAGAGACGGAGCACGCAGTCGGTGACCTTCTTGCTGTCGTTGTTGCGCTCATGGTGCACGCTGACGATGTTGCCGCCCATGGAGGCGATGACCTGGCAGACCTTGAGCAACTGTCCGGGCTTGTCGGCCAGTTCGATGATGAGCGTGCAGATGCGTCCGCTCGTGGCCAGGCCACGGTTGATGACGCGGCTCAGGATGGTGACGTCGATGTTGCCGCCGCTCACCACGCAGATGGTCTTCTTGCCCTTCACCGGCACCTTGTTGAACATCACGGCGGCCACGCTGGCGGCGCCGGCGCCCTCAGCCACCATCTTCTCGCTCTCGATGAGGTGGAGGATGGCGGCACAGATCTCGTCCTCGCTGACGGTCACGATGTCGTCGACATAGTGTGAGCAGACATCAAACGTGAGCGAGCCGGGCTCCTTCACGGCGATGCCGTCGGCGATGGTCGACACCTTGGCGAGCTTCTCCTGCTTATGGTCGTGGAGGCTGTGCACCATGCTGGCGGCGCCGCTGGCCTGCACGCCATAGACCTTCACGTTGGGGTTGAGCGACTTGATGGCGTAGGCCACGCCCGAGATCAGGCCACCGCCGCCCACGGGCACCACCACAGCCTCCACGTCGGGCAGCTGGTCGAGCAGTTCCAGGCCGATGGTTCCCTGTCCGGCGATAACGTTCTCGTCGTCGAAGGGGTGGATGAAGGTGTAGCCGTGCTCATCGCGCAACTGCAGGGCCTTCTGGTAGGCGTCGTCGTAGACGCCCGGCACCAGGCACACCTCAGCGCCGAGCTTCTTGGTGGCCTCCCCCTTGCTGATGGGCGCACCCTCGGGCAGGCAGATGAGCGACTTGATGCCCATCGACGTGGCGCCAAGCGCCACGCCCTGTGCGTGGTTGCCAGCCGAGCAGGCAATCACACCTTTCTTCTTCTCCTCATCGGAGAGCTGCGAAATCTTATAGTAGGCGCCACGGATCTTGAACGAACCCGTCTTTTGCAAGCACTCGGGCTTCAAGTAGACGTCACTCTCGGGATTGATCTTGGGGGCATGCACCAGGTCGGTGCGGCGGATGATCTTGCTCAGCACATAGCGAGCCTTGTAGAAATTGTCTAAATTCAACATTCTCTTCTGATTTACAATCTTTTTGCAAAGGTAATCATTATTTTGGAAACACATCTTCCTCAAAGGCCCAAAATTATGGCGCTAGCGACATCCCTAGCCTTTAGATCGTTATCCTTTTCTACCTGTTATTCTTTGGTTAAGCAATAAACCAGTCCGAAAGATGTCCCAAAGCCTAACTTGCGCTTTTTGATTTCCTTATATACTTTTGCGGAAATGTTGATGTCGCTGATAATCGGCTGCGAGTTAAACACATGAAGGTGTTTCACCTTGTTGTAGTCAACACGCAGTTTTATGACGTTACCTGCTGGACCATAGACCGTATTGTCCTTGTCTATCACATCATAGATCTTTCTAAAATGAACGATGTAATACTGCCGATCACCATACTGCTCACTATGGATCATCACCGGAAGAAATTCCACATACTCTTTTTCGGCATACTCTTCAAGAAGGGCTTTAAGATTCTCATCCACCAAGTTTACAGCCCACGGTCCCATCAGATATGGGCAGTATTTTCCGTCTTTAAGTTCATAAATAAACTCATTCCTAAGATCTACATCCTCACCATCATAAACATGTGGACATGCATTCTTGTTAGGAGAAGTCACAATACCTCCTTCTTTCTCATAAGAATTTGGCATTACTTTATAAAATCGACAAAACATATAAAGTTGAATTATTAGTTGTATAATATTATTATTTAAATTGCTTCCAATAATCTCTGTAGAGCATACTTGGATTATTTCTTATTGGTTGTTTAATGTATAAACCAAAATAATTAAGAAATAATTGCGTATTTCCATTTGACAATTTGTCTATATAATTTAATTGTTCTAAAGACCAATTGTGATAATCGTTCGGATGCCTTCCTTGAAATCGTCTGAATCCAATTATGAATGTTGTCAGAATTAAGTGCAGCATTTACGACACCACTAAGAACAATAATTGCAGGAATCCAAAATGCCTCCCCGCTCGGGTCCGTGTACTTCAGTGGGTTGTTGAGGCAATAGCTGTATCGGTTGAAGCTCTGGCTGTTGTCGGGCTCCTGCACGTAGTTGTCGGGACTGAGGAAGCGACCGAGCGCGGGGTCGTAGAGGCGGCCGTTCATGTTGACCAGCCCGAATTCCGGCATCATCTCGTGGCCCGTGTAGCCGCGGCTGAGGCCGATGGTGTGGATGAGTAAAATGGAAGTAACACCTTTATTGCGGATAGTGGGAAGCAACAGCTCGTCATGATTGTTTGCAATGACGTCTGTCAAGCTGTCGCTATAGAGGAGTATGAGTAACCAAACCTCTAGTGGCCTTGTCATTTCCGAGTGATCTTCCATGTGCTTGTGCGGTCGTTGATGGTGATCTATAGGAGAGAAGCGCCCACAGCATCATAGGCATAGCCTAGCTTGCCTTGGCCATAGGACGACAAGGGAAGCAATAGGAGGCTGAGTGACAGAAAAACTCGCATCATGACGTTTCTCC
>JBNMMB010000112.1:0-9192 GCA_050875105.1 Prevotella sp.
CTCGATAGATATCTTATCGAGACTCGATAGATGCCTAACGGAGACTCGATAAGATATCTATCGCAAAACTCTGAGCATGCGCAGAGTTTTCCAAAGGGCACATTTTCTCTTATCGCTCTGAATATCAGACGTTTGCGCAAAATGCGCTGAGAATCGCGTATTTGCGAGCAAAAGGACTCGTGATTGATTTCAAGCGATTCTGGAGAGACTTTTTGTTCGAATAATTCTGATTTTTGTGGCGGTGACGGGTTTGACAAAAACCGGGTTAAACCCCTGCCAGTTTTCTGAGCCTACGGCTTGTCCTTGTGTGCCAGCCGCCCTTACGTGAGCGCGCTCACGACGGGCGGGCAGACACACAAGGACAGTGGCGCACACGCCACTCAGAAAGCTGGCAGGCCATAAACAGCAATAAACCGCTCACGCAGATAGATGACCCATCATAAAAAATGGCACACTCCAGATGAGAAAAGAGTTATGCCTATTGGGCCCATTATGCCTATTATGCTATTGGCGCTGCAAATTTACGATTTATCTGCCAGTTTGTGTAAGCTGCTGGGGGCTTCAACATTATTATTCTACTGAGAGGGGCGCCCCCCCTCGTGGGGGCGAACCGATATTTTTTTCGGCCACGATGATAATAAAACGCGGGGGCTTTGCGTTTAGAGAGTAGAAAGGAAACAAGTATTACTCTCCAACAACAACGCAACAAATTCTCTGCCTATGAAGAATTTTACCCCTGAAGAACTGGGCCCCTCGGCCCGCACGCTGATGCTCATTCGCCAGATCGCCTACACCTACCGTGTGTCGAAGCTGACCGGTCGCCCACTCAACTATTGTGTGAACTGACATGAGCACGCTGGTATCGCCCTCGCTCCTGGCCGCCGACTTCTGCGACCTGAAGAGCGAAATAGAGATGATCAACCGCAGCGAGGCCGACTGGCTCCACTGCGACGTGATGGATGGCGTGTTTGTGCCCAACATCTCGTTTGGGTTCCCCGTGCTGGAGTCGGTGGGCAAGATCTGCCGGAAGCCGCTCGACGTGCACCTGATGATCGTGCACCCCGAGCGCTACATCACCGCCACGGCACGCATCGGCGCCATGATGATGAACGTGCACCTCGAGGCCGTGACGCACCTCAACCGCACCCTCCACGAGATACACGAGGAGGGCATGAAGGCGGGCGTGACGCTCAACCCGTCGACGCCCGTGTCGATGCTCGAAGACTGCATCGGCGACGTCGACATGGTGTTGCTGATGAGCGTGAACCCCGGCTTCGGCGGACAACGCTTCATCGACAACACCTACGCGAAGATCGCACGCCTCAAGAAGCTCATCGCCGAGAGCGGCTCGAAGGCCCTCATCGAGGTGGACGGCGGCGTCAACGGCGACACCGCGCCACGGCTGGCCGAGGCGGGCGTGGACGTGCTGGTGAGCGGCAGCTACGTCTTCCGCGCCGACAACCCCGAGGAGCGCATCCATCAGCTCAAGGCGCTCTGACACCCACACACACATGGCGACCCCTTCACCCCCACACAATCTCTCTGACGACACGGGGCGAAGGGGTCGGCACTTTTATTGAAAAAAAGAAAACACACAGACCATGAAGAAAACCATCCTATCACTCCTCCTTGCGCTGGTCGCCACGGTGGCCAGCGCGCAGACCGCGCTGAAACGCGTCTACAACGAAAGCATCGACCCCATGGCGCAGATCGACAGCGCCCTGGCAGCCGTCAGGGCCGACGGGTCGGGACGCCTGGTGATGTGCCAGGTGGGCGGCAACTGGTGCCCATGGTGCCTGCGCTTTGCCGACTTCGCCACGCGCGACGCCGACATCGCCAAGGTGATGGCCGACAACTATGCCTACATCCACGTGAACTACAACCCACGCAAGGACAGCGACGGACGCGCCAAGGCGCTCATGGAGCGACTGGGCAACCCCGCGAGGTTCGGCTTCCCCGTCTTCGTGGTGCTCGACCAGGGGGGCAACGTGCTCCACATACAGGACTCGAGCTTCCTCGAGGAGGGACAGGGCTACAGCAAGGAGAAGACGCTGCGCTTCCTCAACGCCTGGGCGCCAAAGGCCGTGGGCGACCAGGGTGGCGTGATGCGCACGATCAACGCGCGCCGCTCGGTGCGCCGATACCTCGACCGCCCCGTAGAGCACGACAAGCTGGCCCTCGTGGCCCAGGCCGGCATCAAGGCGCCCAGCGGCATGAACAGCCAGCCATGGGCCGTGCGCGTGGTGGAGAGCAAGGAGTGGATCGACGGCCTGACGGCCCTCTTCCGCAAGGCCAACCCCGACATGGTGAAGCGCGACGCCAACTTCAAGAACATGTTTCGCAACGCGCCCAACGTGATCTGCGTGGCCACGCCCGACGGTGAGCCATCGGTCGACGCCGGCATGCTGGGCGAGAACATGATGCTGGCGGCGCAGTCGATGGGCCTCGGCACCTGCTGCCTGGGCGGACCGGTGCGCTTCATCAACGTCACCGACGACTGCAAGCCCTACATCGACCGCCTGCACCTGCCCGAGGGCTATGCCATCTGCTACATCCTCGCCGTGGGCTATCCCGACGAGACGCCGGCGGCCAAGGAGCGCGACGAGAGCAAGATCGCGTTTGTGGAATAAGGACGGCACATGGCCGCCCACACGCTGCGCCCACCGGACGTGACGTCCAGAGGGAAAAAGCGACAGAACGTTAGTATTAAAAGAGAGATAACATGTTGAAAATCTTACAACAGGTGAGCCAGTGGCTGGCTCACTACACTTCACTGTTTGTCATCGGCATCGCCGTCGTCACCTTCTTCTTCCCCCACCTCTTCGACTGGGTGCGGGGAGGCACGCAGACCGTCATCCTGGGCATCATCATGCTCACCATGGGCCTCACGCTGACCACCGACGACTTCAAGATCCTGGCGCGCCGGCCCCTCGACATCTTCATCGGCGCCTGCGCACAGTTTGTCATCATGCCCTGCGTGGCCTACCTGCTGGTGCACGTGTGGCACCTCGACCCGGCGCTGGCGCTGGGCATCCTGCTGGTGGGCTGCTGCCCCGGCGGCGTGTCGAGCAACATCATGAGCTATCTCTGCCATGGCGACGTGGCCTTCTCGGTGGGCATGACCTGCGCCTCGACACTGCTGGCGCCCGTGATGACGCCGCTGCTCATGCAGCTGACGGCCGGCGAGATCATCCACATCGACGCCGTGGGCATGTTCACCAACATCCTCATCGTGACGATCATCCCCGTGGCCATCGGCTGCGCGCTCAACTACCTCTACAGCCGCCGACAGTGGTTCCCCACCCTGCAGAGCCTCATGCCGGGCATCAGCGTCAGCTGCCTGGCCATCATCGTGGGCGGCGTGATCTCCACCGTGCACGACGACCTTGTGGCGCGTGGCCTGATGCTCTTCCTCTGGACCTTCGCCGTGGTGTTCTGCCACAACACGCTGGGCTACGTGCTGGGTTACCTGGCCGGGCGCCTGGCCGGCTTCAACACTGCCAAGAAGCGCACCATCTCCATCGAGGTGGGCATGCAAAACGCGGGCCTGGCCACCGTGCTGGCCGCCAACTTCTTCGCCGCGCAGCCCCTGGCCGTGCTGCCGTGTGCCATCAGCTGCGCCTGGCACAGCATCTCGGGCACCATCCTCGCCGGCCTCTACCTGAGACGCGACCAGCGCAAGGGAAAATAAGAACAGCAGAAAACGAACATGGGCACAATAGGCGAAGAGAAGCCTATTGTGCCCATGATGTGTATTGGTGTTTTGGTGTTTTGCCTATTAGGCCCATTATGCCTAATAGGCCTATTATTGCCTATGGGGCCCTCTGCCCACTGGCGCTCACGCCAGCTGCAACTGCATGTCGTAGTCGCGCGCCATGCGGCGCATGTTGATCAGCGCATAGCGCATGCGTCCGAGGGCGGTGTTGATGCTCACGTTGGTGGTGTCGGCAATCTCCTTGAACGACAGTTGCTGGTAATAGCGCATGTAGACCACCTCACGCTGGCTGGCTGGCAGGTGGTTCATCATGCGGCGCACGTCGAGCAACACCTGGTCGTTGAGCAGGCGGTCCTCGATGTTGGTCTCCAGGATGCTCTCCTGGCCGAGGTTAGACAGGTCGTTGTCCTCGGTCGGCTCCACGATGCGCTCAGCGCGCTGGTCACGATACCAGTCCATGATGACGTTGTGGGCGATGCGCATGCACCAGGCGCCAAACTTGCCAGTGGGCGCATACTTGCCATGCTGCAACTTGACGATGATCTTGACGAACGTCTCCTGGAAGATGTCGTTGGCCATGTCCTCGTCGCGCACGACAAACATGATATATGCGAAGATTTTCGATTGATTGCGTGACAACAGTTCATCGAAAGCCTCGTTGTTACCATCCACGTAGCATAATGCCAACTGCTCGTCGGTCATTTCTGCGAGATTCTTCATTTCTTTATTTTCTTTAGTTATGAAGTAGAGGTTTTCCGATAGGCTATCGCTTTAAAAATCGTATAAACTGTTGTATGAAAGGGGTTGCGACTGCAAATTTATTGATTTATTTCCTTATCACCAAATTTTTTCGGACGAAAAGCGCGTCTTTTTTGCTTTTCTTGCCATATCAGAACGCTTCTACGTCATCCTTAAATTTCCGGCTCTCTTTGATTTTGGAGGCCAACTCGTCGGAACTCATATTGAAGTCGCTATCGCTCCACACGCCATAAAACTGGGATGCGGAAACCGATGGATGTGGCTTGCTCAAAAGTGAATTGCTGAGCTTGGCGATAAGCTCAAGCTTCACTTCGGTGCTGAGGTTTTTCAGCAAGTTCCAATAATTATCAGCTACATTGATGGAGATATCCATACCGATTCGTGTTGAAGATTTCTTGTTTGGTTGCAAATATAAAACTTTAAGTCGGAGCAGCAAAGCATTTGGCAAAAAAATAGCTTAAAAAAAGTTTTTGTTTGTCTGCCCATTGTTTGCGGACATTCCATTGTCTTCCCTGTTTATTCTCTTGTTTGTCGGTCGTCGCGCTGTTTCTTGCCATGTGGCTTGTCGCTATGCAAAAATTATTGTAATTTTGCAAGTAATGGCGGACAGACGCCGCCAAGACACTTCATCACCCTAAACACACGAACGACAGATGAGAAAGATTTACTGCGTGCTGCTGGCCGCCATGCTGCTGGCCCTCAGCGGTTGCAAGGAGAACTATTCGCGCGGCGAGAAGGTGGGCAACCTGATCGAGTTTACCAAGAAAGGCGTGATATGGGAGTCGTGGGAGGGAAGCCTCAACATGACGCAGACGGGCATGAACACCAGCGGCGAGCCGTTTCGCTTCAGCTTCGACCGCGACCGCTCCGACCAAGACTCGCTCATCAACCTGATGAAGCAGGCACAGGTGGAGGGATGGAAGCTCAAGATACGCTACCACGAGGTGTGGGGACTGAAAAACATCCTCGGCAACCGAGGCGACACCGACTACTTCGTGGACGGCGTGACCGTGCTCGACCGCGACTTCGCCAACCCGCTCAAACGCATGGGCGAGACCGAGCGGGGCCACGTCATCGACACCGTCTACGTCGTCATCGACAAGAGTCAGCTGCAAAAGGCAAAGCGCTGAGAGGTGGAGAAGACCAGAGACAGAACAGGCAATCGACCATAATAAGCAAACCTAACAATGGATTCTATAAAAGTAGTAGGATACAAGTCATTCCGCGAGCTGACTGTGCAGTTGCGTCCCATCAATCTTCTGATAGGGGCCAACGGAGCAGGGAAAAGCAACTTCTTGTCACTTTTTGAGATGTTGGGCAACATCTATGAAAAGCGGTTAGGGGCTTATGTGGCCCAAGTGGGCGGAGTGGACAAGATGCTCTATCAAGGGCGAAAAGTGACAGACCACATTCTCTTGCAACTGCGACAAGCCGACAACTTCTATCAACTCTCCTTGATGGAGTCCGACGGAAAACTGATCGTTGAGCAAGAAACCGTCGGCTATGAAGACTCTCCTTCTCATTTTGAAAGCGTGAACATCAATCGGTATGCCGAGGAATCTCGATTGAAAGAATATGTTGGCACAAGACCCGGTGATTATCTGAATGAGTATATCTCACAGATCCGCAAGTTCCACTTCCACGACACAGGCCGCCGCTCACCATTTACGGCCGATTGCCACATCATAAATGATGCCTATCGCATGTACGAGCATGGTGAGAACTTGGCAGCCATCCTCTATCGCATACAGCGAGAAAGGCCTATGGTTTATCGTCGCATCGTCCGCATCATTCAAAGCGTGGCTCCTTATTTCCAGGATTTCTATCTTCAACCAACAGAAGCTGACCGAATCCGCTTGCAATGGCAAGACAAGTATAGTTCTGTCATCTATGGTCCCACAGACCTGTCTGACGGTAGCGTTCGCTTCATCGCTTTGACCGTGCTCTTCATGCAACCTTGGTTGCCGCATGTCATCATCATCGATGAGCCAGAGTTGGGGTTGCATCCTGTGGCCATTGAGAAGTTGGCGGGACTGATCAAGATGGCGGCCCAAAAGGGCACGCAAGTCATTGTCGCCACACAGAGTGCCGAACTGATCAGCAACTTTGAGCCCGAGGATGTGCTGACCGTCAACCAAGAGGAGGATGGAACCAGCATTCAACGGCTCAATGGCGAAGCGTTGGAACAGTGGCTCGACGATTACACGCTTGGCGACTTGTGGAAACTGAACATCATGAAAGGAGGACAACCACGATGAAGCGACTTATCATTGTTTGCGAAGGACCTACGGAGCAGGAGTTTTGTACGGAAGTGCTGGGGGCAGAACTGGTTAAACACAACATTTACGTCGAAACACCCATCATAAAACATTCTCATGGAGGCATCGTTCACTGGACGACAATCAAAAAACAGATCATGAATCATCTGCAAGAGGGAGACGCCCATGTGAGCATGTTGGTCGATTATTATGGCATCAAGGACCAGTTTGCCTTTCCTGGTTGGGAAGAGGCAAAAAGCATTGCTGACAAAAAGGAACGCATCCACTTCTTAATGGAAAAGATGGCCGAAGACATTCCCGAGACTTACCGTTTCCGTTTTATTCCTTACATCCAACTACATGAGTTTGAAGGGTTGTTGTTCAGTGATGTGAGCGCTTTCCTCAAGAGCTTTGATGAAAGTGAGCTCAATTATGAAGAACTGCGAACGACGGCCGAAGCTTACGACACACCGGAAATGATCAACAACAGTCCCGACACAGCGCCCTCCAAACGATTGCTGGCTGCCATACCCGGATATAACAAGGTGGTGGTAGGAAACTGTATCGCCATGGACATAGGACTGGACAAGATGAGGGAGAAGTGCCCTTTGTTTAACGAATGGGTAGAACGCTTACTGAGGTGACACGACACGTCCCTCTCTAAAAGACAAACACACATAATAATACCATAAGATGAAAAAACTTTTGATCCTCCTCGCGGCGGCCCTGATGCTCGGCAAGACGCAGGCCCAGGCGCAGGTCAACGCACAGATCCTCTACGACTTCGGGTCTGACCGCAAGTATGTCACCCTCACGCTCGAGATGTTCAAGCAGGACAAGTGGGGAAGCACCTATTTCTTTGTCGACCACGACTTCAACTACGACAAGATGGTCGTGGGCAGCAAGAACATCTCGCAGGGAGGCACCTACACCGAGATCTCACGCGCCCTCAACTTCTGGAAGAACACGAAGATGAAGAACTGGAACCTCCACGTGGAATACAACGGCGGCATCACCAAGAACTATCCCATCAACAACGCATGGCTCTTCGGTGCCGAATACTTCATCCACGACAAGACCTTCCAGAACACCCTCACCCTCGAGGCGCTCTACAAGACCATCCGCTCCACCGACCAGCGGGTGCCCATGCAGCTGACGGCCGTGTGGACCTGCCGCGACCTCTTCGGACTGAAAGGACTGACGTTCGACGGCTTTGCCGACTTCTGGTGGGAGACCCACGGCGTGGACTACCGTGAGGACGGCTCGTGCAAGACGAAGCACACGGTCTTCATCAGCGAGCCACAGCTCTGGTACAACGTGGGCCGACACATCGGCGTCGACAACCTCAACGTCGGTGGCGAGGTGGAACTCTCCAACAACTTCGGCTCCACGGGCGGCTTCATGTGCCGACCCTGCCTGGGCGTGAAGTGGGACTTTTAAAACATTCAACACAATGGACAAGAAAGACTTAAGAATCATTTTCATGGGCACGCCCGAGTTTGCCGTGGGCACCCTGAGCCGCCTCGTGGAGGGCGGATACAATGTGGTGGCCGTGGTGACACAGCCCGACAAGCCGGTGGGCCGGCACCAAGACCAGTTGCAGCCCAGCGAGGTGAAGCGCTACGCACAGGCCCACGGGCTGCCCGTGTTGCAGCCGGTGAAGATGAAGGACCCCGCCTTCGTCGAAGAGCTGCGCTCGTATGGCGCCGACCTGCAGGTGGTGGTGGCCTTCCGCATGCTGCCCGAGGTGGTGTGGGCCATGCCCCGCTTCGGCACGTTCAACGTGCACGCCGCCCTGCTGCCCCAGTATCGGGGCGCGGCACCCATCAACTGGGCCGTGATCAACGGTGAGACCCAGACGGGCGTCACCACGTTCTTCCTCGACCACGACATCGACACGGGCCGCATCATCCTCAGCAAGCCCTTCGACATCCCCGACGACGCCAACGTGGAGTATGTCTACGACGGCCTGATGCGCCTGGGTGCCGACGCTGCCATCGAGACCATCGACGCCATCCTCCGGGGCGACGGACAGGTGGACTCCATCGAGCAGGCACCGCTGGCCGAGGGCACGGTGCTCCACGGCGCGCCAAAGATCTTCAAGGAGACCTGCCAGATCCGCTGGGACCAGCCGGCCAAGCGCGTCTACGACTTCGTGCGTGGCCTGTCGCCCTACCCCGGCGCATGGACCACGCTGTCGCCCAAGGGCACGGTGCTCAAGGTGTTCGCCGCCCGCAAGACGGGCCAGGCCACCAGCGAGGCGCCCGGCACCATCCGCGTCAGCGGCCACGACCTGCTCGTGGCCTGCGCCGATGAGTGGCTCGCGCTCACCGAGGTGCAGCTCGCCGGCAAGAAGCGCATGGCCGCCACCGCCTTCCTCAATGGCAACCGCGACATCGACAGCCTCACCTGCCTCTGACCACACGCCACAGGCAACCCCAAAAACGACAGGGCTTCGCC
>JBNMMB010000113.1:0-8854 GCA_050875105.1 Prevotella sp.
CATTATCACACATCAGGCAATAGACGCATTTGCGAAAAAGAAAGTTAGCAATGGCATCTAACTGACCATGTGACAACGCATTACGACAATAAATCAATGATTACTCTCACAAATCTGGCCATACAGTTTGGCAAACGTGTACTTTACAAGGACGTAAACATCAAGTTCACCCGTGGAAACATCTATGGCGTCATCGGCGCTAACGGAGCAGGAAAATCCACCCTGTTGCGTGCTATTAGCGGAGACCTGGAGCCAAACAAGGGAACAGTGGAGCTCGGCCCTGGAGAGCGCCTGTCTGTCCTAGAACAGGACCACTTCAAGTATGACGCCTACAGCGTGATGGACACAGTGCTCATGGGCTACGAGGCCCTATGGAACAACATGAAGGAGCGCGAAGCACTCTATTCCAAGGCAGAAATGACCGAGGAGGACGGAAACCGTGCGGCCGAATTGGAGGAAAAGTTTGCCGAGATGAACGGATGGGAGGCTGAGAGCAACGCCGCACAGCTGCTGCAAAACCTGGGCGTAAAGGAAGAGGCGCACCAAAAGCAGATGAGTGCCCTCTCGAACAATGAAAAGGTGCGTGTGATGCTGGCGAAAGCCCTCTTCGGCAAACCTGAAAATCTCTTGCTCGACGAGCCCACAAACGACCTTGACCTTGACACCGTGGAATGGTTGGAGGACTACTTGGGCGAGATAGACGAACACCAAACCGTGCTCGTTGTCAGTCACGACCGCCACTTTCTCGACTCTGTCAGCACACAGACTATCGACATCGACTTTGGTAAAGTGACCGTCTTTGCCGGAAACTACAGTTTCTGGTACGAGAGTTCACAGCTGGCCCTCCGCCAGGCACAAAACCAAAAACTGAAGGCTGAAGAGAAAAAGAAACAATTGGAGGAGTTCATCCGCCGTTTTTCTGCCAATGTGGCAAAGAGCCGCCAGACCACAAGCCGCAAGAAGATGCTCGAGAAACTCAACGTGGAGGAAATTAGACCCTCAAGCCGCAAATACCCTGGCATCATCTTCCAAATGGAGCGTGAGCCGGGTAACCAAATCCTCGAAGTCGAAGGGCTCAAGGCTCTGGACGACGACGGCAACGTACTTTTCGACAATGTTAACTTCAACATCGAGAAGGGTCAAAAAGTCGTTTTCCTCAGTCACAATCCCAAGGCTATGACCGCCCTTTTCGAGATCATCAACGGCAACCGACAGGCCGACGCTGGCACATACAAGTGGGGTGTTACGATCACTACAGCCTACCTCCCACTCGACAATACTGAATTCTTCAAGAGCGACTTGAACCTGGTCGACTGGCTGTCGCAGTATGGACCAGGCAACGAGGTGGCCATGAAGGCCTATCTCGGCCGCATGCTCTTCCGCCAGGAGGAAGTGGAAAAGAAGGTCAACGTGCTATCAGGTGGCGAAAAAATGCGTTGTATGATTGCACGCATGCAATTGCAAAATGCCAACTGCCTAATTCTCGACACGCCAACCAACCATCTTGACCTGGAGAGCATCCAGGCATTTAACAACAATTTGGTTAGCTTCAAGGGAAATGTGCTCTTCTCTAGCCACGACCATGAATTCATCGAGACCGTGGCCAACCGCATCATCGAACTGACCCCCAAAGGCACCATCGATAAGTTGATGCCCTATGACGAGTATATCCACGACGACGCCATCAAGGAACAAAAGGAAAAAATGTACCAAGCTTAACAGAGACGGTAGGCAACTGTCTGTCTCACAGGCAAAGTCATGTGGCACGCTTTTTGCATGTCGCAATAAAAAGCTAAACACATTAATCATGACAGAAAAAAAAGATATCAATAGAAAGATAAATGTCGAAGGCGCCGACACCGAGGCCGACAAGCAGGAAACTGCCAGCCAGTCTGAAGCTAAGAACTTGGCATCTCAAGAGGATGCAAAGACGGAGACTGAGGACGGCCAAAAAGAGGAAAAGGACGCATTGGCAGAGGCCCAAAAGCAAATCGAAGAATTGAAAGACAAGTACTTGCGTACCGTGGCCGAGTTTGACAACTACAAGAAACGCACCTTGAAAGAAAAGGCCGAACTGATTCTCAACGGTGGTGCCAAGACCGTATCCGCCATACTTCCTGTGCTCGACGATTTTGAGCGTGCCATAGCTGATAAGAGCGAAGACCCCAAAGCCATCAAAGAAGGCATACAAAACATCTTCAACAAATTTGTGAAGAGCCTGGAGACATTGGGCGTCAAGAAGATCGAAACGAAAGACAAGGACTTCGACACTGATTTCCACGAGGCTGTAGCAATGGTGCCGGGCATGGGCGATGACAAAAAGGGTAAAGTTGTCGACTGCGTGCAGACTGGCTACACAATGAACGACAAGGTGATCCGCCACGCCAAGGTGGCTGTCGGACAGTAAGGTTCCACATCTTTTATTATGTATTGATCCTCAATTTCTAATTACACAATGGCAGAGAAAAGAGACTACTACGAGGTGTTGGGCCTTGACAAGAACGCAAGCGAAGACGACATCAAAAGGGCTTACCGCAAGTTGGCTATCAAATACCATCCCGACCGGAACCCTGGTGACAAGGAAGCTGAAGAGAAGTTCAAGGAGGCCGCTGAGGCCTACGACGTCTTGCATGACCCTCAGAAGCGCCAGCAGTATGACCAGTTCGGATTCAACGGACCGCAAGGTGGCTTCGGAGGCGGCTTCGGAGGTGGGGGCATGGACATGAACGATATCTTCTCCATGTTTGGTGATATCTTCGGGGGCCATAGTGGCTTCGGAGGCTTCGGAGGTTTCGGAGGTGGGGGCGGCGCGCAGCATCGCGTCTACCGTGGCTCTGACCTTCGGCTGAAGGTCAAATTGTCCTTGCAAGACATTGCCTCGGGCGTCACCAAGAAGTTCAAGGTGAAAAAAGACGTTGCCTGCCCCATCTGCCATGGATCAGGAGCCGAAGCTGGCTGCAAGCCAGAGACCTGTCCTACTTGCCATGGCGCTGGCGTGATTAACCGCACAGTGCGCTCAATGTTTGGCATGATGACCACACAGTCCGAGTGTCCCACATGCCACGGCGAAGGGACCGTCATCAAAAACAAGTGTCACGAATGTGGCGGAACGGGTGTCGTAAAGGGTGACGAGATTGTGTCGATAGACATCCCCGCAGGTGTCGAGGAAGGCATGGTCGTCAACGTGAACGGCAAAGGCAATGCTGGTCCTCACAACGGCGTCAACGGCGACATACAAGTGTTAGTCGAAGAAGAGAAAAACGACCTGTTCACCCGCGACAAGCAAGACCTGATTTACAACCTGTTGCTCGACTTCCCGACAGCCACACTGGGTGGAGAAGCGCAGATTCCAACCATCAGCGGCAGCAAGATCTCACTGAAGATTGAACCGGGCACGCAACCTGGCAAGAGCGTGCGCCTGCGCGGCAAAGGTCTACCAGCCATCAAGGGCTATGGCACGGGCACAGGAGACCTCATCGTGAACATGAGCGTCTATGTGCCCAAGACTCTCACCAAGGAGGAAAAGAAAGCCGTGGAAGCCCTCAGGGACAGCGAGAACTTCAAAGGAGACACCACGACGAAGAAGAGCATATTTGACATGTTCAAGCATTGTTTCAATTAGTTTAGGCTATCTGAATGAACTACCAACAGACTGTAGAATATCTATATAACAGCACCCCTGTCTTCGAGCACGTGGGTGCTGTTGCTTATAAGGAGGGACTGGAAAACACACTGGCGCTCGACGAGCACTTCGGCCATCCTCACCTAGACTACAAGACCATCCACGTGGCGGGAACCAATGGTAAGGGGTCATGCTCACACACGCTGGCAGCCATTCTCCAAGCAGCAGGCTACAGGGTCGGACTCTACACGTCGCCCCACCTTGTGGATTTTAGAGAGAGGATCCGAGTCAATGGGAAAATGATCAGCAAGCAGCGCGTCGTCGACTTCGTTGAGGAGCACCGGTCGTTTTTCGAACCGCTCCACCCTTCATTCTTCGAACTGACCACGGCGTTGGCTTTACTCTATTTTAAGGAGCAGAAAGTCGATGTAGCCGTGATAGAGGTGGGTTTGGGAGGACGACTCGACTGCACCAACATCATCCGGCCTCTTATATCCATCATCACTAATATCAGCTTCGACCACACTCAGTTCTTGGGCAACACGTTGGCCAAGATTGCGGGAGAGAAGGCGGGCATCATTAAAAAAGGTGTGCCCGTGGTCATCGGTGAGGTGCTCGATGAGACGATGCCTGTCTTCTGCAATAAGGCGCGTCAACAGGATGCCCCCCTCACCTTTGCAGAACAAGAGCCAGAGCTCATCGGGTGGCATGTTGCCAACGGCGGTGGCATGGCCTATGAGACTCGCCACTACGGAGAGCTCCACGGCGAACTCGGCGGTGAATATCAAGCCAAGAATGCAAATACCATACTTACGGCCATCGACGTGTTACACGAAACCACAAACGAACTGGCTATCGCATCAGAAGACGTGAAGCAGGGCTTTGCAGAGGTATGCGAGGCAACAGGATTGCAAGGCCGCTGGCAAAAGTTGCATACCCAACCACTCGTTGTCTGCGACACGGGCCACAACGTGGGCGGCTGGAATTATCTCGCGCACCAGATTGCTGAGCAAGAGTGCCAGCGTAAACGCATTGTGTTTGGTATGGTAGACGACAAGGACATCAACACCGTGATGGAATTACTACCCAAGGATGCCACCTACTACTGGGCACAAGCTAGCTCTAAGCGAGCCGTGCCTTCGGAAAAGGTCGCACGACTGGCAAAACAGCATCAGTTGTTCGGAACTGACTGTGGCAGCGTGAGTAACGCCTATCGCAAAGCCATGGAAGATGCCGGCAAAGATGATTTCGTTTTCGTGGGTGGATCTAGCTATATCGTAGCAGACTTGTTAGCGTTAAAGGATTTTTAACATCAACATCGCCGTATTTTTTCTGTTTTGTCTTGCAATTATCGTTTATTTTTAGTTACTTTGCAACTAGATAAAGTAACTAAAAACTTGAAGAAATTATGAGCACGACTGAGACAGAAAACTTCGGCGGCTTGAAAAGAACCAATTATCAAGCCACTGTCGACGGAAAGAAGACTGACCTCTTCTTCCTCAAGAACAGCAAAGGTCACGTTGTCGCCATCACCAACTATGGTGGCGCCATCGTTGGTGTGTTTGTTCCCGACAAAAACGGTGATTTGGCCAACGTCATCCAAAGTTATGACAGTATTGAGGGCGCGCAGAAGTCTGACTCTCCCTACAAGTCAACTCTGATTGGACGCTTTGGCAACCGCATCTGCGATGGTGTATTCACACTCAACGGCAAGGAGTACCACTTGGCTGTCAACAATGGAAAGAACCACCTGCATGGCGGCAAGAAAGGCTACAACAAACGTGTGTGGGACGCCCACCCAATGGGGGAGCACACATTGGCTCTCAATCTGGTAAGTCCCTATGGCGAAGAGGGCTACACGGGTGAAGTGAAAGTTTCGGTAGAATACACCTTCACCGATGACGACGAGTTGGTCATCGAGTACCTTGCCACCACTAACAAGAAGACAATTATCAATCTAACCAATCATGGCTATTTCTCGTTGGCAGGTATTGCCAACCCCACCCCGACGATTGATAATGTGGTTTGCCAAATCAACGCTGACTTCTATATCCCAATCGACGAAACTTCCATCCCAACCGGAGAAATCCGGAAAGTGGAAGGCACACCATTCGATTTCCGCACCGCGAAACCCTTGGGCAAGGACATCGATGCAGATAACGAGCAGATCAAGAATGGCGCAGGTTACGACCATTGCTTTGTGCTCAACAAGAAGGAGTTTGGCGAGCTGAGCTTCGCCGCCAAGATCTTCGAGCCCTCAAGCGGACGCACCATGGAGGTCTACACCACGGAGCCCGGTGTGCAACTGTACACCGATAACTGGGCCGACGGCAAGGAAGGACAGTGCGGATCCACATTCCCGAAGCGCTCAGCAGTATGCTTCGAGGCACAACATTTCCCTGATTCGCCAAACCGTCCCTATTTCCCCAAGGTCGTCTTGAATCCGGGTGAGCAGTATAAACAAAAGACCATTTACAAATTTGGCGTAGAGAAATAAAGCTCTGGCTTAATCATTTGAAGGGAGAAGGATGATGTCTTCTTTGTGGTATCATCTTTCTCCCTCCTTGCGAATGAAAAACAACTGAATTCAATCAATATGAACCAAAACACTCAAACGCAGCGCCCCAACTACACGTTTGCGCTGATTGTTGTCTTTATCGTGTGCTTCCTAATCGGATTCATTACGACAATGAACAACTCCATGATTTCTTTCTGCTCGAAGGCATTCAACCTTACGGCTCAGCAGGGCCAGTATGTCAACACCGCCTTCTACGGAGCTTATCTTCTCAGTATTCCCTTTGCTATGCTGATGAGCAAGATTGGCTACAAGGGAACACTTATCCTTGGCTTAGCCGTAGCCGGCGTTGGCTTTGTCATCAACTCCATCGGCATCAACTCTGCCATTGCAGCACAGGCCAATGTCTACACAGTTTTCCTGGCCAGCATGTGTCTCGTGGCTTGTGGCGTTGTGATGCTACAAAACGTAGCCAATCCCTATGTTATGGTGCTCGGTTCGCCTGAAAAAGGAGCATTCCGTATGACACTAAGCCAAGCCTTAAATTCGGTGGCTACCACTCTGGCACCTCTGTTCATTACCTACGTCATCATCCGCGGACAGGCCCCCACTCCAACGGCTGTCCCAAAGCCGTTCCTGGGCTTGGGCATCTTCACGTTGCTCATCTGTGTCATCCTTGTATTCCTCAAGCTCCCGAAAATCGACGAAGGCCAACAGGCTGAGGCGGCAGGCATCCACCGCGAGTACAAGTCTTCAGTCTTCAAATATCCTCACGTGTGGTTGGGCGCTCTGGGCATCTTCATGTATATGGGCCTGGAAATTGGTGTTCCATCCATGTTGCCTTATAAGTTCCGTTCTATGATGGGCGAAGGCACAGACTACACAACAGTGGCTACAAGCTACTTGGCTTTCTATTGGGGAGGTATGATGGTGGGCCGTTTTATCGGCGCAGCTATCCTGGCTAAGTTTGAGCCTCGCAAGCTGCTCACATCTTGCCTGCTCTTGGGTGCAGCCTGCATATTACTGAGCGTCATCCTGCCTGGCATGGTAGGCATTTGGTGCATGATTGCAGCAGGCTTGTTCCACTCTGTGATGTGGCCTTTGATCTTCAATTTGGGCCTGCAAGAACTCGGCCCTCACACTAAGGCTGCAACAGGAGTCATTAACACAGGCGTGATCGGTGCTGCCCTCCTGACTCCATGCATGGGATGGTTGGTAGACACTACCAATGTCATTATAGCAAGTTGCTGCCTCTTCGTCTTCTATGCATACGTCATTTGGTTCTGCAACTGGGGATCGAAGATCGGACTGGGAAACAAATAAGCATCTAATAACTTTTTAAAAATTACATCTATGGATATTGAATATGTAAGAAGTCGCTTCGTCAAGCATTTCGACGGAAAGACTGGTAACATCTACCACTCACCTGGTCGCATCAATCTCATTGGCGAGCACACCGACTATAATGGAGGCTTTGTCTTCCCGGGAGCTGTGGAACAGGGTATCATGGCAGAGGTTCGTCCAAATGGCCAGCAGACCTGCAACATCTATTCGATCGACCTAAAGGACATGGCCCATTTCAAGGTGGACGATCCAGAAGGTCCAAAGGCCACATGGGCTCGTTACATCTACGGCATTGTTCAGGAGATGAGAGCATTGGGCGTAGACGTCAAGCCGTTCAACGCCGCCTTCGCTGGCGATGTCCCATTGGGTGCAGGCATGTCTTCGTCTGCAGCCTTGGAGAGTTGCTTCGCTTGCGCACTCAACGACCTGTTTGGCGACAACAAGGTCTCTAAGTGGGACATGGTACTGGCAGGCCAGGCTACGGAGCATAAGTATATTGGTGTCAACTGTGGCATCATGGACCAGTTCGCCTCGGTCTTCGGCCAAAAGGGTAAACTGATGCGTCTCGATTGCCGCAGCAGAGAGTTCGAGTATTTCCCTTGGGAGCCGAAGGGCTACAAGCTCGTCCTGCTCAATTCCAAGGTAAAGCACGAACTGAAGGGTTCTCCATACAATGACCGTCGCAACTCTTGCGAAAATGTGGTTAAGGCGCTCAGCAAGCACTTCCCTGACAAGAAGTTTGAGACCTTGCGCGACGCCAATTGGGATGAACTGGAGGCTGTGAAGCCAGAGGTAAGCGCCGAAGACTACACTCGCGCCCATTTCGTGTTGGGCGAGGTCGATCGCGTGTTGGCTGTTAGTGAGGCATTGCAGAAGGGCGACTATGAGACCGTCGGCCAAAAGATGTATGAGACTCACTACGGACTGAGCAAAGAGTACGAGGTGAGCTGCGAAGAACTCGACTTCCTCAACGACCTCGCTAAGGAGAATGGCGTGACTGGTTCACGCATCATGGGCGGCGGCTTTGGCGGCTGCACTATCAACCTGGTCAAGGATGAGGTCTACGATAAGTTCATCGCTGACGCCAAGCAGAAGTTCAACGAGAAGTATGGTCATGAGCCCGAGGTTATCAACGTGGTAATCGGTGACGGATCAAGAAAGATCTGCTAATCGGTCAGACTGTCTGTTTGTTACATTTTTCCGAAAAAGACAAATATTGGCCTATTGCCTCAAAACGGCAATAGGCCTTTTTTCTGGTTCTTCCGTTAAATGCATAGATAAGGAATAAGAATATTTTCTCTTCTATGGCAAAAATAAAGCTGGCATTATCTATCTTTGTAGTGACCAAACTCAATGATAAATGAATGCCAGCA
>JBNMMB010000114.1:0-8544 GCA_050875105.1 Prevotella sp.
GGAAGTGGTAGTTGTCGTTGCTGAACTAATTGGTGCTGACTCCGATGAGTTGACTATCCAGATTATTGAGAATGACAAGAGGCTGGCCGCCCTTAGGGCATATGCTCAAACGGCGTGAAATCTAAATCCGAAACTTGAGTAAAATAATGTTGCAAAGATAGTTCATTTCCCTTTGAAAATGGCTACCTTTGCGTCGTTTTTGGGCACAGCCCAGTATGAGTCAATAAAAGAAATGGATCAGGTTAACACGAAAAAGGCTTTTTTCCAGTTGCATCTCAGTGTGTTGCTTTCAGGTTTCACGGGATTGTTTGGTCGTTTGGTAACGCTCAATGAGACCACGCTGACGTGGTATCGCGTGCTTTTCACAGCCCTCATCTTGTTGGTCTTCACAGGTTTGCCCCGTGTGGGCACGAAGAAATTGCTTCATATCGCCGGTTGCGGCACGTTGCTGGCGTTCCACTGGTTGCTCTTCTATGCCTCCATCAAGGCGAGCAATGTGTCCATTGGCGTGGTGTGTTTCGCCAGCATGTGTTTCTTCACCTCCATCTTTGAGCCCCTCATTCTCCACAAGCGTTTTGCGTGGGTGGAGATGCTCTTGGCGCTCATCACGGTGTTTGGCTTGGTGTGCATCTTCTCATTCGATTCCCGTTATCGCGTGGGCATCTGCATAGGCGTCGCTTCGGCGGCCGTCTGTTCGCTCTATGCCATCACCTGCAAAAAAGTCAGCGTCGGCGTGAAAGCGCGCACCATGTTGCTCTACCAGATGTTGGGCGGCCTGGTGGGCCTGTCGGTCATCATCCCCGTTTATCTCCACTTCTTCCCCTCGTCGCAACCCGTGATGGTCATTCCCGAAGGCGCCAACCTGTGGTGGTTGCTGGGCCTGTCGCTCTTTTGCACGGCCGGCCTCTACCTGTTGCAGATCATCGTGCTACGCAGTCTCTCAGCCTTTACCGTCAACCTCACCTACAACCTTGAGCCCTGCTACACCATCCTCTTCGCCTTTGTGGCCTTTGGCGAGGCCCGTGAGCTCAACGCTTCGTTCTATGTGGGCATCGCCATGGTAGTGCTGAGTGTGGTGCTCCAGACGTTGCGCTCGCTCCGCAAGGCCGAGAGGCGCAAGGCCGCATGACCCTTCAGGGGAGCTGCTCCCAAACTTCAGTAGTCTGTGGCCAGCCAAATGGCAAAGAAGTAGTCGTAGACCCTGTAGGTGTCGTCCTCTTGGGTGATGATGTCATTCTTCAGCAGTCCCTTGATGGCACTTTGCACCGAACTGGCCGAGGGCAGGTTGTACTTCTTGATAAAGGCCGCCGAAGTGACGTTGCGGGCTATCCCTTCCCTGGCGATGGCTTGCAGGATGAGTTTTTGCTTGGGGGCGAGATGCGAAAGGGCGTCTTTGTAACTCGCCTCTTGCGACAGGATGACGTTGTCTTCTGCCATTTTCAGTTGCGAGCAGTCGCAGCGCTCGCCTTCCCCGGTCATGGCAAACAGTTCGTTCATCATCATTTGCATAAACCATGTGCAGCCATTGAAAAGGCGATACACCTTTTCCGTCAATTCGTGGCATACCTGTTTGTTACGCTCCTCAAACAGCCGAGAGGCAAAGTCCGCATAAGTCTCCAGCGGTATTGGCGACAGCCCCATGCAGATGGCACTCTGATAGAATGGTTTGGAGGCAGAGTTGAACATGTTGCTCATCAGGTGGCGCTTGCTCCCTGCGAAGACAAACAAGATCTGCTTGCACTGTTGTATTTTCGTGCGCAACAATGCTTCCACATTCTTCTCCTCATAATTACCAATTTGTTGAAACTCGTCGATGGCGACCACACAAGGCTTGTCGGCGCTTTCGAGGTAGTCGAATATTTCGTCAAGGGTTGTTTGCGGAGTCTGAATGTCACCCAGTCCGATGTCGAAAGATGGTTCACCCGTCATGGCATCCCACTTCAACCCCATTCGCAGGGAGGTGATGGCTTGGAAGAACCGTTCCGTCCAAACCTTCCCCTTGGGTTTCAGTTCTTCATAGATGGCTTTGCCTAAGAGATAGACAAACTCGGCCAATGATGTGGTGGCGTAGATGTCAACAAAGAACGTGTGGAAGTTTTCAGTCAGTTCTTTCTGGTGGAAACAATGCTGTATCAGTCCCGTCTTGCCCATGCGTCTTGGCGAGATGAGTGCCACGTTGCGTCCATTTTCAATTTGCTTGATCAAGAAAGCCGTCTCGTCCTCGCGGTCGCAAAAGTATTTGGGAGAGAGGTATCTTCCAACGATGAAGGGGTTCATAGCAGCCAACTTTTCCATGTTCTGGTGTCTTTATCTTATTTTATTGCAAAGATAATAATTATGTGCGCAATAATCGCAGGAATATTTTTTTTTTGAAAAATAAAGCCTGTTTCGTGTAGCGTTTCCCACAGATTTGCGTTATCTATGTAGAAACAAGCAGAATGGAGCAAATAGAGTTCGAACATCATGTGTCGTCGCTTCGGCCACGGTTGGTGAGATGCGCCCAGCGCTATCACGCCGCCGATGCCGACATCGAGGATGCCGTGCAGGAGACGCTGGTCAAGCTATGGCAGTTGCGGGGGCGCATTGCCGACGGCGACCACATGACACGCCTGGCCCTGGTGGTGCTGCGCAACACCTCCATCTCCATGCTCCGCCTTCGGCAGTCGCATCCCACCCAGCGCTTGGACCTCATGGTCCACGACCAACCATCCGCCCCCTCTGCCCACCAGCAGATGGAGACCGCCGAGACCGACCAATGGCTGCGCCAGTGCATCCGCTCCCTGCCCGACAAGCAACGCGCCATCCTCCAGATGCGCAATGTCGACCACCTGAGCTACGCCGAGATCGCCCGCATCCTGGGCTCCACCGAGTCGTCGGTGCGCGGACTGATCAGCCGGGCACGCTCCACCCTCTTATCACAACTCAAAAGACAACAACCATGACCCACAACGACACCACATTACAGCAGATGCTCGATCGCTTTGTGAGTGGCCAGACCACCGAAGCCGAGGAGGCCGAGCTGGCCCGCTACTTCCGCACGGCCCGCGAGGTGCCTGTCGAGTGGCAAGCCTACCAGGAACTGTTTGCCAGTTTCGACACCGATCTCTATGCCTTCTCCGAGGCAGAGCTCGATGCCATGACCGCTACCGAGGCGCCTGTCGAGGTGGCGTTGGCAGTCCCTGTGGCGCATCGGTCAGTGGGCCGTCGCACCCTGCGTGTGGCCGCCATGGTGGCCCTTGTCGTGGGTGTGGGCCTCGCGGCCTACAAGGGCCTCGTCGCCCCATCACCCGTTGCGGCACCTGCCCATCGCCCTGCGCTCACCGCCCAGGTGACCCCGCTGCCACAAGCCAAGAAGACCATGCAAGCTGCGCCGACAACTCCCGTCGCCACCTGCGGACAGAAAAAGACTTCCGTGAGCCAGCAGGCAACCCGCCAGAGGCCACAGGCTGTCACCCAGGAGACCACAGCCGAAGCCTGGCAGACCGACGAGCGCACACCTGTTGCCCAAGCCACCATAGCCCAGGCCCCTGCGGCCCAGCCCGTGCCCGTGGCGCTGCCGGCCACAGCCCCCGCGCCTTCCTGCGGCTCCTATGCCGAGGCCGACTATGACCAGCTTCTGGCGCAGTTTGGCTCCTTGCGCGACCTCTCCTCGACAGCCTATGGCGCCGACGCTCCCCTTGTGGCCAGCACCGCCCGTCCCACGTCGACAGCCTCACAGCCAACCTCAACCCCTGCCCCGCAGGCACCCTCCACAGGGTCGCCCTTCGACGGCGACGTGGTCATCCAAAAGATTGCCATCCCATGACCGTCGCCGCCCTCACCAACAGTAAAAACAACCTATTAACAAATATCATCCTATTTTGACCATGAAAATCATCCGTCGCATCCTCCTTGTCTGGCTTCTCGCCCTGGTCAGCCTGACCTCGGTGGCCAAGGACAACAATAAGACCACCTACATGCAGCTCAACCCCGTCGCCATGGACATCTATCATGAGCTCGACAGCGTGTTCCCACTCCACTACCTGGCCAATGAGAGCCCAGCCCACTGCGCCTATTGGGTCAACTACAACTTCCGCTCGGCCGAGCAGTTTGAGCGCTACCGCCCTTGGGTAGAGTCGCTCATCCGCCGTCTCGACACGGTGGCGGCCTACTCGCGCACCACCAATCATACCGACTCGGTAAACAAGTATTTCAATGGCGTGGAGCTGACTCTGAAGACCCCCAACAGCGTGCAGAAGGACAATTGCACGTTCTACATCAGCCAGTCGCGCATGAGCTTCTTCTACAACGCCTGTGTGGAGGGCGAAGGCTTCCGCTATGCCAACAACCCCGATGATCCCAATGGCCAGCCCCGGCAGGACATCGCCGACCACATGGACCGCTTGCTGGGTGCCTACATCCATCGCAAGGGCGTCAGGCGAGACTCTGTCTTCTATCCCCAAGACCGCGACTATCGCTACGTGACCTTCAACAGCACCAATGGCGAGCCCTCGCATGGCTATCGCTACATCGTGCCCGGATGCACGGCGAAAGACTTCCGCGCCTTCAGCGATGTCATCCACGCCTACTCGCGCACGGCACCCGTCCGCACCTCGTTCAACGACAACTACTGGCAGTATGAGGCCGCGGCCATCTGCATCATCCGCCCCGATGGCCGAAACCCGCTGATGGTGGCCGCCGCCCTGAAGGGCACGAATCTCTACCTGCTCCGCATCGAGGGCGAGCACACCTGCTTCATGCCCCGCGCCTGGGCCGAGGAAGACCTGAAGTGGGAGATCAAGGAGCGCCATAAGTTGACCGAACGCCAACCCCTGGCGCCACCCGCCGTGGACCAGTAGCCTCCCTTGGCACCTTACCGAAAAACTAACCCATTACCCAACCCTTTTTATTCATCCCCCTCCATCTCCAGGGCTGCCCCGCGGCCCTGGCAGGGGCAACCCGTGCTTATGAAACAGTTCATCCTGGGCCTCTTGGCCCTCATCACCCTGTCGGTCGCCGCCCCGTCGGCATCGGCACACCCCCAACAGAAACAGACGAAGAAACAGCGCACGTTCACCCTCTGGGGCCATGTGCGCGATGGCTTCACCAAGGCCGTCGTGCCAGGCGTGAAGATCACCCTCATGAGGGCCGACAGCACCCTCATCGACTCCTGCACCGCGCAGACCTACGAGGACGCTGGCCGCGTGGGTGGCGACAGCTGGTACAGCTTCGTGCTGCCGTCGGAGCCCCAGCGCCTCATCATCCGCGCCTCCCATCCCGACTATGAAGACTGCTATGTCGACTACGACGTGCGCCATGTGGCGCGCAACCGCTTCTTCGATGCCCCGTGGCACTACATGAAGCGGCGCCAGCACCAGGATGTCGACTTCGACACGGAGCTTGATGGGGTGGTGGTCAAGGCCACACGCATCAAGATGGCCTATCGTGGCGACACGCTTGTCTTCGACGCCTCGGCCTTCAAGTTGCCCGACGGCAGCATGCTCGACGCCCTTGTCAGGCAGATGCCTGGCGTGAAGCTCGACGACAACGGCGTCATCACCGTCAACGGCCGCAAGGTCGACTACCTCATGCTCAACGGCAAAGACTTCTTCAAGGGCGACAACAAGGTGTTGCTCGACAACCTGCCTTACTACACGGTCAACAACATCAAGGTCTATGACCGCACCACCGACAAGAGCCGCTTCATGGGCAAGGACATGGAGCAGAAGGAGTATGTGATGGATGTCAACCTCAAGCGCGAGTACAACAACGGATACCTTGGCAATGCCACCGTGGGCGGCGGCACGGGCGACCACTACATGGCCCGCCTCTTCGCCTCTTACTTCTCCGACCTCACCAATGTGTCGGTCTACTCGGGCGTCAACAACATCAACGTGTCGGGCAACCCCAACAGCCAAGGCAACTGGAACAACGCCTCGACCACCGAGGGGCGCATCACCTATCGCAACGCCGGCCTCAACGTGAGGCGCGACAGCAAGGACAAGAAACGCGAGAACATCGCCTCGGCGCAGGCCACCTGGACCGACAAGTCCAACGCCACCAGCAACGACCGCGAGAACTTCCTCTCGTCGGGCTCCACCTATGCGCTGGCCGACAACCGCAATGGCAACCGCGACCGCTCGATAGCCCTGACCAACGACTTCCGCGTCAAACTGCCCTTCTGGTTGCAGAGCAACACCCGTGTCGAACTGAGTGACGCGCGCAGCAGCGAGCGCTCGCGTCAGGCCACGTTTGGCCAGTCGGTCCGACAGCATGGCGAGGCGTCCACGGTGCTCGACTCCGTGTTCACAGCCTCGCGCCCCACAGGCCTCACGCAGGCGCTGGTCAACCGCACCTATTCCGACATGCTCACCCGTGGCCGTAAGTTGTATGCCTATCAGAACCTGGAGTACAACAGCAAGTTGCCGTGGGGTGACAACATCGAGTTGCAGGCCAAGGCCTCCTACACCCGCAACGACAGCAAGGGCCACCAGGACTATCGGCTCGACTACGCCCAGCCCGCAGTCGCCGACCATCGGTTGGTCTACGACCACCAGCCCACCCACACCACCTATCTCTATGGCCGCGGCGAGTATTTCCTCAACCTGCTCAACCACTGGACCTATCGCTTCTACTCGCTCTATGAGTGGCAGCGCACGCGCCAGCCGCGCGACTACTATCGTCTCGACCGCCTGGCAGGGTGGGGCGCCGGACTGCACCCCTTCACCCTCCTGCCCTCGGCCGACTCGCTGCGCATGGCGCTCTCGCCTGCCGACAGCCACTATCAGCGCGTCACGAGCGGCAACTGGAACTCAGGTTTCAACATCTATCTCCAGAAGGAGACCGACTCCACCTACCTGTGGCTGCGCTTCCACCTGCCCGTGATGCGTGTCAGCGAGCGCGTGGCCTATCGCAAGGCCGATGTCGACACCGTGGCCACCCGGTCGAAGTGGGTGATGAACGGCAACATCAACTTCAATTACAAGTGGAAGAAGAAGCAAAACAGCGTGTGGGCCAACCTCTGGCACAACACCATCCAGCCCGCCCTCACCGACTATGTGGTGTTCGACTGCACCAACCCTCTCGCCGTGACGCGCCAGGCCAGCCAACTGAAGAATGCCGAGAAGTGGGAGACGTCGATGGGCATCCGCCTCACCACGCGTGGCAGTCGACTGAACTTCTATGCCGAGGCCGACTATGCCCACATCGCCAACCCGCTCACGATGGGCTTCAGCTACGATGCCGCGACGGGTGGCTACACCTATCAGCAGGCCAACGCCCACAGCGCCAACTCGGGCAATGTCGCCGCACAGGTGTCGGGACAGTGGGGCCACTGGACCTATGAGCTGGGTTGCCGCATGGAGTATGGCCAGGGACAGACCGTGGAGTTCGATGCCGACATGCAGGGCAAGCGTCTCTACGACTTCCGAAGCACCAATGTGACGCCCAGCATGGCTGTCGCCTTCCAGCAGCAGGCGTTCATGGCCCGCCTCTCGGCCTATGGCATCTATGAGCACAACACGTTTGACAATGCGCGCCAGACCAACTACAACACCCGTTACAGTCAGGTGGAGCTCTATGCGCAGTACACCGTGCCCGTGGTGGATGTGCAGCTACAGTCAGACCTCTCTTACGTCAACAACGCCGTGACGCTCTCGTCGGCCCCCACGCGCAACAACTGGTTGTGGAACATCAGCCTGACGCGCTCCTTCCTCAAGGGCAAGCGCCTCATCCTCCAGCTCACCGCCGTCGATGTCCTGCGAAACGTGTCCAATTACAGTTATGAAGCCAACGAATCCTTCTTCTCCATGACGTCCACCCGTCGCATAGGCCGCACGCTGATGCTCAGCGCCACCTACAATATCTTCAAGAAGTGAGCCGTCGCATCATCATGAAATAAAACGCGAAGGGAGCGCCTCCGTCAGTCGGAAGCGCTCCCTTGCTTTCGTGTTGCCACTGCCATGGCATTGTCTACGGCAGGATGGTTACTCGCAGTGGCCTGCGTATAGGGCGTCCAAAGGGAAGATCAGGTCCCAGTTTTTCCCCCAAACGATGTTGCCAAATTCAATTTTGAATTTCTTGAATTTCTTTTCGTCAAGATAGGCATTGTATTGCGGATGAGGATGCCGGCGGATGAATCCTCCCACATCTATCGTCTTAGTAGTCCCGTCTGAAAAGGTGAGACGGACATTCAAGGGCGATACATACTTGGCTGACAATATAGTGATGTTCATAGCTTTTTGCAAAAATAGACAAAGCGAATGAATTATGCAAGAGTATGGCTTGCTTTTTTCTTCGCCGAGTTCCGTCTGTGATTGTTTCCGTTAGGCACAGGCCCTCCATTAAGGGGGCGGAAGGAAAAGGCTTGTCACGATGAATGTTCTTGAGAACAAAGTTAGTTCCTCGCTTCAAAGCGTCAACGGATAAGGCTAAATCACGAATATTTTTATACGAGAAAGTGATTTTTCATGTCTTTGTAACAACTTTAACATAGAAAAGCCGTATATTTGCACCGAGTTTTGACGAAACAGTTGTAAAACATTGTTTTAATAGACAATAAATAAC
>JBNMMB010000115.1:0-8523 GCA_050875105.1 Prevotella sp.
CTCTTCTATCACTTCGTCAGGAGTTGGGAAGCAGCAAAGCGTGCGACCCTTGTGCCCCTCTTGCCCGCCTGGCTTCCTGCCACTAGGCTTGCGCAAAGTCTTCGTTCGCCTGATTATCTCGTCTTTCATGCGCTCCTTACTTGGCGGTGTGCTGCTGTTGCCCGAGTTCTTGTCTGGTTGCTCATATTTGGACAGACGTTCATTCAACTTGGCGATCTCTTTATCCTTCTTGCGGAGTTGGTGGTTTAAGGCTTCTATGTTACGGCTCAATCTGGCTATCTCAGAGTACTGCTGGTCGATGGTTTTGCGCATCGACCGCATCTCTTCAGCCATACTTTGCAGCACTTTTGACATGTCCGTAACTTGTTCTTTCATAGGTATAAAGGTACGGAAAATATTTCAAATACACAAGAAAATAAGGCACTTTTTGCTATGCAAAATCAATGCGCTTTATTGGGCTTTAAGGATAAAAAACACCAATTGTTCAGCTACCGCTGAATAGTTACTTAGTCAAGTAATAGTAAAAAGGTTAATAAAACATGATGTTTTTATTAGTACGAATCGGGCATGACAGACACAAATGCTTGGCATAAGAAGATCACAAGAATATTGAGTTTATATGATGGAAATAATAAAAAAAAGTCTTATTAATAAAGAATTATCCTGTCACGTCTTATTCTTGGGCGTTTCTATGAAGACCAAGGGAGGAATGACTGCTGTTCTTGTTTCGTATGATAAGTACATCGAGAACATGCGTTTTATTCCGACTTGGAAGTTAGGTAATAAATTGGTGAAGTCATGGTATGCTTTGCAGGCTTTGGTAAGAGCTTGGTTTTTGTTGACGTTTGATAAGCGAATCAAGATTGTTCATATTCATGGTGCGGCAAATGCTTCATTTGATAGGTGCAAGCTTTTCATCCGTATGGCCAAGAAGTGTGGCAAGAAAGTGATACTTCATGAGCATGCTGCCGACTTTGTGGAATATTATAATGCTGCCATCGACAAGCAAGATATAACGGATACGCTACGATTGTGTGACTGCCTTATCGTACTCTCGCAATCTTGGAAGGGGTATTATGCATCCATTGGTATGGAAAAGGATAAAATCCATATCCTAAACAACATCGTGTCTCCTCCAGAAATCCAACCCGAAAAGCATCCTAATGATGGAAGACTTCATCTGCTCTATATGGGAGAGATTAGTAAGCGTAAGGGTGGTTTCGATCTATTAAGGGCTATAGCGGACAACAAGGAATATTTCAAGGACAAGTTGACGCTTCGCATGGGAGGCAACGAGGTGGATGGCGATATCAAGACTTATATCAGTAAGCATGGTTTTGAGTCATTTGTGTCCTATGAAGGTTGGATAGCTGGACAGAAGAAAATAGATTGTCTGAATTGGGAAGATGTATATATCTTGCCTTCATATAATGAAGGTCTACCTATTGCAATCTTAGAGGCTATGGCCTATAGCCACCCTGTCATTTCGACTCCTGTGGGAGGAATACCTGAAGTTATTCATACGGGCGAAAATGGCATTTTGGTTCAGCCTGGTGACACGAAGGCTATAGCCGATGCGATCAAATATTATATAGAAAATCGCGATGAGATGAAGAAACAGGGTGATAAGGCATATCAAGTTGTTCAAGACTTCTTCCCAGGAAAGGTGTTTGGTGACTTAAAGGAGATATATGCTGAGGTACTATAGATAGATCCTGGTGGAGAGGCATGGGCTTGTGCCTGCACCTGTTAGCGAGTTGGAAGGAGAGCGACAAATCAAAGAGTTCGGGAAATAAATATCGTATACGATGAAAGTCAACGTTATGTGTCTCTCATAAGGATCGATGGTAAAAATGTGGCTTTCAGCAAAATTACCCGTAGCAGTAGCGCATTTATTTCGGAAACAACTTGGTAGTCAAAAAAAGTAGTTGTAACTTTGCGTCAAAGAAAGAAGATGAATATGATGAGTGAAAGATTGCATCCGATTAATGAAGTGGCTAATTATATTGCCTTGTCCCTATTGACAAAGCAAATGACAGTTAGTCCCTTAAAACTTCAGAAGTTGTTGTATTATGCCCAAGCTTGGAGCATGGTCTTCTTTGGACGCAATAAGCAATTGTTTGCTGACGTCCCTCAGGCGTGGGTAAATGGTCCTGTTTATCCAGCCATCTACAATATATGGAAAAATAGAAACATGTGCGACCATCTTACACCAAATGATTTTGGGACGACTGAAGAAAAGATGTATGATGCTTTAGGCGAAGTGACTAAGCAAATGCAACTGAGCGATGATGAAATTCAATTGCTGGAACAAGTTGTTTTGAAGTATGGTAGTAAATCTCAGAATTATCTTATCTTCTTGACACATTCAGAGTTGCCTTGGTGTGAAAAGCGTGAGGGATTGAAACCATATGAACGGTCAACTAATCCCTTGTCATTGGATACGATGCATCAATATTATTCGGAGCGTCATGCCAAGAACATGGCACGTAGAAAAGAAACAGCAAGGGTATGGGCATAGAGATTTTTGATGATGACATCGAGCAGTTGCGAGATGATTTGTCAGCAGTTCCTTGGAATGTCATCAGTAATGATGACGTCCGTAACTCTTGTCTCTTGCCTATTCGCATTAGCTACGAATATGTGGATATGGGCGATTCTGAATACGGTTTCAATCAGAAATTTTCAGACAGAGATACCTTTGAGTATTTTGAATGTATGAAATATATTTCTGGGAGAACCATTGATGATCTTTTGTTAGATGATAATTTTCGATTGCGTAGGCATTCTTCGTTGCATAAGCCTCTGAAAATGGCATTGGATAAGTTGGACTTGAGAATTACGGAAGGTCAACCCATTATTTTCCATTTTGGTCTCTATACGGACAGGAACCAAATGGCTTCAAGAGAAAGTGGAGTACGTGCTCCGCGTATTTATTTTATGCAAGGATTATATGGAGTGATATTTCTCCTTTTCTTCGATCCTTATCACGAAATCACTAAATAATTTTTTGAGCCATTGTTTCAATTCTTTATTACTTTCTTAAGAATTGAAGGTGTTTATTCTGTTTTCCGCAAGTTCTTTTTCATTAGAGTTGACAAGTGTCTGCTCTGCTGAAATGTACTTTGCGTAATCTAAGCATATAGCACGTTGCTTAGATCTTTCTATATTAATATTTGGTCTTTTAGTCGTAACAGGATAAGGTAGAAAGATGAAATCTTCATTTCATCTTTTAGCTTGTTTATTAACTATAATTTGTCAATCTCTTTTGAAATGCAAACCGTGAAAGTTTTAAATATTGACGTTCAGAACATCACTCGGCAGGAGCTCTTGGAGCGACTGACGGAGGGTGTGCTGGTGACTCCTAACCTGGACCATCTGATCAAGCTTCAGAGGGACAGGGAGTTTTATGACGTGTATCAACGGGCTGAATGGGTGGTGTGCGACAGCAAGATACTCTATCTGTTTGGCAAGTTGCTCCACGAGCCGATCAAGGAGGCCATACCGGGATCGAGCTTCTTCACCTCTTATTATATGTACCACAAGGATGACGCCGACTGTCGGATCTTCTTGTTGGGTGCGAAGGAAGGCATTGCCGCCAAGGCGATGGCGCGCATCAATGAGAAGGTGGGCCGACGGATGGTGGTCGGCGCTCACTCGCCATCGTTTGGCTTTGAGAAGCACGAGGATGAGTGTGAGGAGCTGGTGCGCATCGTGAATGAGAGTGGGGCTAACGTGCTGCTCGTGGGTGTGGGAGCACCCAAGCAGGAGAAGTGGATCATGAAGTATCGGGACAGGATGCCTAACGTGAAAGTGTTCATGGCGCTGGGCGCCACCATCGACTTTGAGGCTGGCACGCTGAAGCGTGCGCCGAAGGTGTGGCAGAAGATCGGCATGGAGTGGTTGTATCGTTGCATGAAGGAGCCACGGCGATTGTTCAAGCGTTACTTCGTGGACGATATGCAGTTTTTCTATTACTTTGCCCAACAGCTCTTGGGTGTCTACAAGGATCCGTTCCGCAAGAAGTAGGCTGCGGATTATTTCTTGCGAAAGAGACTGCTGATGAGGGCTATCGGCAGCAGGGCGATGGCTGTCACGTAGGAGGCGATGACGCGGAGGATTGCTTTCATGCGCGCAAATTTACGATATTGTGGGGACGTGGCAAAGGGCGTGGGCGTGTTTTTTTTTGACGACAATTGGGGACAACGGTGGACAATCTTTAGTGGGTGACGTGTCTCACGTCACTGCGATTGGCTATGAGGAGGTTGAAGACAACTCATACAACGATTACAACCTTTTACAACCTTTCTGCTTAGGGGTGGCCCAACGGGCAGACAACATAGACAACTTTTGTTGCGCATTGGGCGCTTGTTTTTTGACGACAATCAGGGACAATCGGGGACAATGAGGTTGACAAAAACAGGGATAAACCCCAGATGGTTTTCTGAGCCTGCGGCTTGCCCACCTTGTTTACTCGTGACCTTACGTGAGCGAGCTCACGACGGACACGAACAAACAAGGAGGGCTGTGGCGCTCGGGCGCCACTCAGAAAACCATCTGGCTATAAACCGAGTTGAACAGCTCACGCCACGGAATGGAAGTGGCGGTTTTGATAGGATATTAGGGACGATGGGGGACGATGGGGGACAATTGGGTTGTGTATAAGGCACAAGGTGCAGATAGCTGCGTGAAATCCGATATAAGAACGAGCTGCTAGGTAAAACTTATTGTTTTGTCTTAGATGTCGACCCCAAGAAAATCGTTTGCATGTTTACATTGTCAAATGATAGTATTAGGGTGGACGTCATCCCTACCAATCATCAAGGATGAGTTCATTAAGTTTTTGATTAAGAACTTATAAAGAATCCTAATCAGTAAACTGAATGGTTTGCGGATTGGGATGAAGACAGGCACTGATATGTGAAAGCCTATTGCTCTTTCATGTGTGCAAACGTATAACAATGGAAGCACAACAACAGGTATTCTTTGATTTTTTGCGGTTTAGTGTTCAGGCGGAGGCGGCGGTGCCGCGTTCGCTGGCTGAGGCGCGCTGGGACGTGATCTACGACATGGCGCGGAAGCAGGGATTGGTGGGCGTGCTCTACCGGGGCGTCAGGCGGTTGACGAAGGGCGTGGCGCCCGACGAGGAGCTGCTGATGCGATGGACGGGACAGGCTGAGCGCATCCGCCGGCAGAACGTGAGGCTCTTTGAGGACTCGGCCACGGTGTGGCGTAAGTTCCGACAGGAGGGCTTCCGCGGTTGCGTCTTGAAGGGGCAGGGCAATGCGCTGCTCTATCCCGATCCCTACATGCGCACGGCGGGCGACATCGACATCTATCTCGAGGGGGGACGGCGTCGCGTGATGCGATATGTCGACAAGGTGTGTCCCCACCAGGTGATGCGCTATCATCATGTGGACTTCCCGGTGATGCGGACGCCGATCGAGGTGCATTTCACGCCCTCGTATATGTTCTTCCCTGTGCACAACCGCAGGATGCAGGCGTGGTTCCGTGGGGTGATGGACCTGCAATGCTCGAATGTCGTGACGCTGCCCGACGGCTATGGCGAGATGGCCGTGCCGACGGTCTCGTTCAATGTGGTCTACATCCTCTCGCATCTCTACCGTCATGTGTTCACCGAGGGCATCGGCCTGCGGCAGTTGCTCGACTACTATTATGTGCTCCTGGCTTGGGAGCACGACGCCGAGGCGCTGGCCAGCGTGCAGCGCGTGGTCGGCAGGCTCGGCATGGCGAAGTTTGCGGGCGGCATCATGTGGGTGCTGGGCGAGGTCTTCGGCTTGCCATCGTCGCAGATGATCGCGATGACGGACGAGCGTGAGGGCCGCTTCCTGTTGGACGAGATCATGCGGGGTGGCAACTTCGGACAGTATGACACGCGGCTGGGGAGCAAGGATGGCGAGGGCAAGGTGCACCGCTACCTCCGTATGAGTCTGCGCAACCTGCGCTTCGTGCGTCATTATCCCGCGGAGGCGCTGAGCGAGCCCCTGTTCAGGACGTGTTTCGCGGTGTGGAAGATGGCGCATGGCGCCAGATGAGTGATGACAAGGAAGAGATAAAGAAGACAAACCATACAACTATTTGTTCGCCTGTGGCTCACGGGCACACGGATTTTTTTTTGAACACGAGACTTGTCGCAGACCCACTGACCAACGGGAAGTAATAGAACGAATAAACCGAATGACGAGTGAAGGAGCACGTTGGGCGCTGGATTACACGAATGTTTTTTTGACGACAATCGGGGACAATCGGGGACAATCGGGGACAATCGGTGGGTGACGTGTCTCACGTCACTGCCGAGCATGAGAAAGGCCTGGCGGCCTTTGCTTTGACGTGAGACACGTCACCCACTACAGGGTGGATGGGCTGATGGCGATTGATGGGCATTTTGTGCAAGACTTGCACGGATATATACCAAAGCAGGCCGATGTGAATTTCTATTCACATCGGCCTGCTTTGTTTATGTTCATCTATGCGCTTTTGCGTCTATGGCTCACGCCTCTTTGATGATCCAGTCGCTGAGGGTGCGTTGCGTGCTGTCGTAGTTGACTCCTATTTTATAGAGTCGCTTGCCGTCGGCGGAGTAGGGCAGCAGATAGCCCTTCTCGTCAATCTGCTTCAGGGCCTCCTCTGCCGAACCGTCATATTTCAGTTCGAACACCATCACCGCGTCGGGCATGTGAACCACGGCGTCGGCCCGGCCAATGGCGCTGTCTTCCTCCACACGTATGTAGGCGCCCATGAGGTTGAAGATCAGGTAGAACACCGTCTGGAAGTCGCGCTCGCTCTTGTTGGACAGTCGGTTGGAGATGCTGGCGAGATAGGCTTTCAGCCTGTTCATTGCCCCATCCAGGTCACCATCGTAGAGCAGTTCGAGGAAGTCTCCTATGAGGCTGCTGTTGTCCCATGATATGGGCGATAGATAGTTGGGCGCCAAGCTCTGCAACATGCCGATCTTCACCTCCTGGTTGGGATATTCCAGCGTGTAGCGGCGCAGCAGCGGGTTGTATTTCTTGATGGTGAGGTAGCCACTCTGATAGAGCAGCGGCAGGGGTGACGTCATCTGTTCGGGCGACACGTCGAAGTCGTCCACCCCGCAACTCTTCTTCTCAATATCCATCACGCTCACATGATATTTTTGTAGCGTCTTGATGAGATAAGAAGGTGTGCCGGAGCCAAACCAATAGGGGGCAATCTTTTGTGCATTAAGCGCTTTGACGAGGCTGAAGGGGTTGAAAATGTCTTCTGAATGTTCGCTGAAGTGATAGCCGTCGTAATACTGGCGCAGTTGTTCGAGACACTCCTCATAGCTCAACCCAAGCGCACGTCCCAGTCCCTCCACGTCGGGGCGCATCTGCGTGGTGAGCTCTGTGAGGCTGATGCCGCAGATGGCCGAGTATTGGTCGAACATCGAGATATTGTCGAGGTTGTTGAGCTCGCTGAAGATGCTGAGTTGCGAGAACTTCGTGATGCCGGTGATGAACGTGAACTCCAGGCAGGGGTCGAGCATCTTCAGCGGGCTGTAGAAATTCTGCATGATGCGGCGGAGCACGCTGAGGTTCTCTTTCTCGTGCACCACGTCGAGCAGCGGTGCGTCGTATTCGTCGATGATTACGGCGACCTTTTGGCCCGTCTGTTCATAAGCGTTCCTCACGATGTTGGCCAGGCGCACATTCGCGTCCTTGTCACCATTCTCACATCCGTAGGTTTTCTCATAGGGTGTCAGCAGCCAGTCTAGATAACGCTCGAGCTCCTCCTTTTTCATGTGCTTGGCCCCGCTCATGTCGAAGTGGAGCACAGGGTGCCTCGCCCATTCCTTCTCGTAGTCGGCAATGGCCAGTCCGTCGAAGAGTTCTTTCTTGCCGGCGAAGTAAGCGTGGAGCGTGGAGGCAAAGAGCGACTTGCCAAACCGCCGTGGGCGGCTCAGAAAGATGTACTTCATGCCTTTCTTTCGAAAGTCGACGATGTATTTCGTCTTGTCCACATACAGGTAGTTGCCCTCGCGTATGTTCTCGAAGGTCTGTATGCCGACAGGGTATTTGTTGACGATTTCTCCCATGCCAATGCTTGCTTTACATTTCACGTCGCTAAGTTATAAATAATTCTTGAAATGGCAAAGGATATCGACACCTATTTGGTTCAAGGCTGTCAACCACAGCCTGTTTTCTTTGACGACAATGGGGGGAAATGATGTTGACAAAAACAGGGTTAAACAGCTCGCGCCACGAGACGGATACAGATTAAACAGCTCTCGCTATAGAGAAAGGATACAGATTAAACAACGTCACCAGTTGGGGGAAGGTCTGGGGGGCTTGCTGAGTGACGTGGGACACGTCACCCACTAGCGAGACGAGTTGATTTATCATAAGGGAAGCGCGTCGGGCGCTTGATTTTTTTGACGACAATCGGGGACAATGAGGGACAATCTATAGTGGGTGACGTGTCCCACGTCACTGCGATTGGCGATGATGAGGTTGAAGACAACTGGTACAACGATTACAACCC
>JBNMMB010000116.1:0-8460 GCA_050875105.1 Prevotella sp.
TTGCTCTTTCATAGGTATAAAGGTACGAAAAATATTTCAAATACGCAAGAAGATAAGGCACTTTTTGCTATGCAAAATCAATGCGTTTTATTGGGCTTTAAGGATAAAAAGCACCATTTGTTCCTACCGCTGAATAGTTACCTTGATTAAAGGATTTCACACCAAAGAAATGCAGGTGAAATCATACCCCTTAGTGGATGAAGACGGTCGCAAATATAGAAAAGCGCATTCTTTGTTTCAGGCTTCATTGGACCCTATGAGAGGATGTAAAAACCAGCGATACTACATAGAAGCCCCTGATGGAACCCTTATAATTCCACCAGGCAAATCAATGCCTTTCGAGAAGAAAGATGCTGCACACGTCTTGCCAGAAACAAGAGCTGATAATGTGTGGCGTTGGTCTTATCAAGCCTATCTTGCTAAGAAAGATAGAATTATGTTCTCAGTATCTAAGAGGTCACCGTTAATAGATTCCTTTGGTAAACATACAGATTGGAATGTTTACGAAAAAAAATTTGAAGACGAAGAAACAGAAGGTGAGGTTGAGCATAATCTCCCTAATGATATGCTGTATGACTATATGAATTCTATGGCTACTGCATATTTGAATAATATGGAAATTGATTTTCAATTCAGTAAGCCCTGGGAGATGATAGCTTATTTGATAGATATCACAGAAAAAGACAAAAATATAACAGTGTTAGATTTCTTTGCTGGTAGTGGAAGTACGTTAGATGCCATTATGCAAATGAATGATGGTGATGGAGGACACAGAATTGGAATTTTGGCTACTAATAACGAAAATAACATATGTGAAGATGTCACATACCCTCGTAACAAGAAGGTAATAGAAGGTTACGTTGCGAACAAGACCAAATTACAAATTCCAGGCCTCACCCACAACAACCTGCGCTACTACAAGACGAAACTTCTTCCTCGCGAGCAGACGACGAAGAATAAGCATGCTCTAATGGAGGCAGCGACTGAATTGCTCTGCATCAAGCATAATGTCTATAAGGAGCGTGCTCTCTTTGCAGGGCGGAAGCTGAATCGTTCGCGTGCTCGCTTCTTTGATGACGGAACAACAAAAATTCTTATCATTTACAGACGAGAGGATGTAGAATGTTTTGCTGCTTTGCTAAGCGAAATGCACGTGGACGGGAAAATAATAGTCTATGTATTCTCAGATAACAATAACGTCCCCGTTGACAACTTTGCCGACGTGGCCGACAAGGTGGAGCTGTGCGCCCTGCCTGCCGCTATCTACGACGCCTACAAGAAGGTGTTACCCAAACAGGCGAAGGCCGACGACCAGCCCTTGGAGGACGTCGAGACCGAAGAGACCGAAGAAACGCCCATGGGCGAGACGGAACATCTGAACGATGGACCCCAGCAGCTCGCCCTCAACTTCAACGACGAAGAGGAAGGAGGCCAACAATGATACAAGAAAAGAAATATCAAGTGGATGCCGTAGAGGCACTGGTCAAGAAGACGCTCCACCTGCTCAATGCAAAGGGCGACCGCAAGAAACTGGTTTTCAAGGCTCCCACAGGGGCGGGCAAGACCATCATGGCAAGCAAGATGCTCGACGACCTGACCACCCGACTGGCGGAAGACGAAAAGGAACTGGCCATCATCTGGATAGCCCCCAACAAGCTGCACGAGCAGAGCTATCGCAGCATGAAACGCTACTTCGAGGAGACGCAAGTGCTGAGTCCCGTGATCTTCGATGAGCTCGACCACTCCTCCGACGGCTACATCCACCCCGGCGAGATACTCTTCGTCAACTGGGAGAGCATCAACAAGGACAACAACGTCATGGTGCGCGAGACAGAGAACTCCTCGTCGCTCTACGACCTCGTGGAGCGCACCAAGGACGACCACCAACTGCCACTTCTCGTCATCATCGACGAGGAGCACCGCTTCACAGGTGTCAACGCCAAGCAGTCGGCCAAGGTGCTCGAAAACCTCAACCCGAAGGTGGAGCTCCACATCTCGGCCACGCCGAAACCCGCCACTATGAAGGCTGCCGACGACATCGTCATCATTCCGCGCGAGGAGGTCATCAAGGAGGAGATGATCAAGGACGGAATCACCATCAACGCCGACGTGAAGGAAGACGGCGGCATGGTGGGCGAGAACGCGTACCTGCTCGACCTCGCCATCGCCAAGCGCCAGGAGATCAAGGAGGCCTATGAGCGCGAGAATGTCAATATCAACCCGCTGTTGCTCATCCAGTTGCCCAACGACACAGCGGAGAAGCTCGACGAGAACGAGCGAGCCATCGTGGACCTGGTGAAGACAAGGCTGGAGGTGGAGTATGACATCACCACCGACAACGGCAAGCTGGCCATCTGGCTCTCTGCCGACAAGCAAAACCTGGAAGGCCTGGAGCATAACGACAACCTCACGGAGGCCCTGCTCTTCAAGCAGGCCATCGCCCTCGGCTGGGACTGTCCGCGCGCCGCCGTGCTCCTCATCTTCCGCGACATCAAGAGTGCCGAGTTTGGCACGCAGACGGTGGGCCGCATCATGCGCATGCCCGAGCAGCACTACTACACCGACGGCCTGCTCAACCACGGATGGGTCTACACCAACCTCAGCCGCGAATACATCACCATCGTGCCCGAAGAGCAAAGCTACATCACCCGTGCGTTGCTGTCCTATCGGCGCAAGAACCTCCACAATGTGGCCCTGCCCTCCACCTACAGCCAGTATTTCAGCGCCGACCGCAATCGCCTGGGCCCCGACTTCTATCCGCTGCTGGTCGAGGCGTTCAACAGGGCATGGTTTAAGCAGCCCCAGTTGCTGAACCTCTTCAATAGCGGACCTTTTGCGGACGACGATGACCCGCAATCAAGCGACTCGATGATAGACATCGACAAGAACAGGCGACAGGCCGAGAACATCGACCGCATCTGCTTCGACCGACACACCATCAAGGTGGACATCCTGCGCGACGTGGAGATCACGGGCGAGGTGGGCACCACCCGTGTGGACGACAACAAGCGCATCTCGTTCACCCGCAACATGAATGAGCTGAAGGTGGCGCTCGACAAGTTCTATAAGGACTTGCTGACAGGCTACGAGAAAGGAGCGGTGGCGACGCTGCGTGGCTGCATGAATGACCTGATGGGCGACTACCTGGGCGTCTTTGAGACCGACGTGCCGGGCGTCATCCTCTACAACCGCAACAAGGGAAAGTTTGCGGCCATCATCAGCAACGCCATCTCCGAATACACCAAGATGATCATCAAGCGCAAGCGCGAACACAAGGAACGCTCCTTCAAGCAATACACATGGAACGTGCCCGAACTGCGCGAGTATAACGAGACCGCTTACCAAGAGAACGACGCCATGGTCAACCATGCCCTGCTGCCCTACATGCAGTATCTGAAAAACTCGTTCCAAGAACGCAATTTCGAGAAGTTTCTGGAGGAATACGACGATTGCATCGACTGGTGGTACAAGAACGGAGACGAGGGCCGACAGCACTATGCCGTGCCCTACACAAAGCAGTCGGGAGAGAAGTCGCTCTTCTATGTTGACTACGTGATCCGCATGAAGGGCGGACAGGTGTTTCTCTTCGACACCAAGAGCATCGACAGCGATAAGGACGCCGTGGAGAAGCACAACGCCCTGCTGGCATACATGGCCAGCGATGAGAACAAGGACAAGCATCTGCGAGGAGGCATCATCATCCATAAGCCATCAGACGACAACTGGTATTACTCATCGTTACCGATAGAGAACACCACAGACCTGACTGGCTGGGACGCCTTCTTCCCCGACAAATACCAATGACGCCTCATGGGCCAACCAGCACGCGCCAGTGGCAACCGACACAGTCGGGCCGAAGGTCCAAAAGTACATAGCCCAGGGCAAGCGAAGCGGCACCCTGGGTGGGCAGCGGCACAATTGTAACCACGCCCTGTAAGGGCAAAAGTATGTGGCACTGCGGGTTCGAACACTTTTGCCCCTACAGGGCGCAGGCTGACGCAACGGTTACTCCCAGGGTGCCGCTTTGCTGGCCCTGGGCTATGGACTCGCTGGCCCTACAGGCCGCGCAAACCGGCCACACGCCGCTCGGTGGCAACCGGGCGCAACACGCCTCCGCGGCGCCCCATCCGACAACAATCAATAAAACAACAAGCACTATGGCAAAAGGACTGGACGGAAAATTTCTGCACTATGGCATCAGGCGCGAGGACCTGGAACTCATCCGCACGCTCTGCGAGAAACACGAGATCGACTTCGACTGGATGAGCGAGGAGATCCTACGCAAGTATCACGCCGCCAAGGTGGACAAGATGGAGATGAGCGACGACGACACGGAGCGCATCGTGGCCGACGCCATCGCTCTGCTAAAGTAGACTGGTGGGCGACCACCCACCCGAACCCACACACACAAGAGACAGACAGCCATGATCATCAAGCGAATCAAGATACAGAACTACAAGACATACCTCAGCCTCGACCTCGATCTCTCGGTGCGCGCCGACGAGCCCATCATCCTCATCGGAGGCATGAACGGAGGCGGCAAGACCACCCTCTTCGAGGCCATCTGCGGCGCCCTCTACGGACTGAAGATCCGCAACAAGGCCCACTTCCAGGAACTGCTCAACAACGGCGCACTGGGCCGCGTGGAGCCCACCATCGTGCTCGAACTGGCCTTCGAGGGCATGGTGCTCGGCACCGCACAGCAGTATCTGCTCAGGCGCACCTACAAGCTCAACCCTGCCAACAAACCCGTGGAGAGCGTCATGCTCAACATGAACGGCACCCAGTTTGTCTATGGCACGGCCATGCCCCCACAGCGACGCGCCGAAAACGAGCAACAGGTCAACAAGATCATCAAGGCCAACCTGCCACAGGAGCTCTCGAAGTATTTCCTCTTCGACGCCATGCAGTCGAGTGAGCTGCTGCGCGAGAACGTCTTCGCACAGATCATCAAGGACAACATACAGAACGTGATGGGCTTCAACAAGTACCTGCAACTGCGCAACGCCTCCGAGCGCCTGCAGCAGGCATGGACCGCCCGCCGCCTGGCCGCACAGAAGGAGGCCGAGGAGTATAACGGACTCTGCGCACAGCGCCAAAAGATGATGGAGGCGCAAGACGAGAACCTGAAGGCGCAAGACGAGAAGTGCAAGTTTCTCGTCTCCATCCAGGCCGACTACGACGCCGCCAAGGAGGGCGCCAAGGACACCGCCGAGACCGACCGCAAGATAGCCGAGCTCGAGGCGAGCGTCAAGGAGACCGAGGAACTCTCGAAGCGATACAACACCCAACTGCGCCAGGTGGTCGACACGCTCGAGGTGAACGTCTTCTTCCCCAAGCTGGCGCAGGGCCTGGCACCCGAGGTCAACGCCATCATCCGCCAGAAACAGGAGCTCAAGCAGGAGCGCGAGGGCGTGCTGACCATCGAGCAGATGCGCGAGGTGACGGCCAAGATCCTGGGCTACCTCAAGGCCAAGTTGCTCTGTCCGTCGGCCGTGACCGACGACGACGTGGTGGCCTACCTCGAGAGCCAGCAACAGGCCACGCTGCCCAAGGACGACTATGCCTTTCTCGACGAGAGCGAGCTCGACGCGCTGAAGGGCCTGCTCGCCGCCAACGCCGTCAACGAGTTCATCGCCCTCAACGACAGCCGCTACGACCTGGAGAAGCGACTCGAGAACTACGACAACCAGCGGAGCCAGATCGACCTGCTGCGACGCAGTCGCGTCAGCGGCAACACCGAGATCATCAAGGACTATGAGGAGGCCAACCGGCAGTTGCAAGACCTGAGACGCGAGCACGACGAGCGACAGACGGCCATCGACAAGCTCGAGCGCAGGATCCACCAGTATGACGTGCAGCTGCAGCAGGAGCCCGACGTGAAGTATGACACGCTGATGAAGCTCAAGCCCTTCTTCGACGACGTGGCCGACACGCTGCTCAAGCGCAAGAAGACCAAGATCGAGGAGGACATGAAGGAACAGCTCAACAAGTTGCTGATCTCCTACAAGGGCTGCATAGCCCGCGTGGAGCTGGCCGACTCGATGGACCACTTCACCATACGCCTCTTCCACAAGGCCGGCAACGAGATATCGCTCAACCAACTCAACGCCGCCTCAAAGCAGATCTTCATACAGGTGCTGCTCAAGGTGCTGCGCAACCTCGGCGACTACAACCCGCCCGTGATGATCGACACCGTGATGGGCGTGCTCGACGAGGAGAGCCGCGACGTGCTCATGGAGGAATACTTCCCCGGACTGGCCGAGCAGACCATCCTGCTCTGCACCACCTCGGAGATACGCAAGGACAAGGATCTCGTGAAGCTCGAGCCTTTCATCTCGCGCGCCTACACCCTCGTCAGGGATGTGGAGACGCAGCGCACACACGTGGAGGACGGATACTTCGGAGCCCTCTGCTGACAAAAACAAACCAATAAAACGAAACTGACACCATGGAAGTAGCATTGGAAAACATACGCCAGGCTGAGGGCATCACCGAGGCCGTGTTGCCACTGAAGGAGAAACTCGAACAGCGCATCAACCTGTCGCGACAGGTGGGCGACACGCCGGGCACGCTCACCACCTGGAGCAAGGGCGTCTCGCTCACCTGGAACAAGGTGATGCGCATCTGCCTCATCGCCAGCCTGAGCCTCGCCGAGAAGCGGAGCGTCGACGACCTGGCCGACATCGTGCTCTCGCGGTCGAGCCAGCGCATCATGCCCAGCTTCTTCACCAAGGACAACAAGCGGTCGCTCTTCTCGGCCCTGCTCAAGCTGCGCTACAAGGACTGCGACGTCGACTGGGCCGACACCAACGTCGTGGGGCGCATCGTGGCCAAGGAGATCTATCGGGGCATCAGCTACCTCTCCGACGACGAGCACCTCAACGCCTTCCTCTTCGCCGACAGCAGCCGGCGCGGCGGAGGCAGCAGCCTGCCGGCCCTGGAACTGCTCATCGGCGAGTATGGCGAGGGCATGGAGGCCAAGCTCAACATCAACGGGCGCGCGGTGTCGAACGCGCAGATCCTCATCGCCGGCACCACCGGATCGGGCAAGACCAACCTGCTGGCCGTGCTCATCCAGCAGATGCGCAACCTGTCGACAGAGACGCCATACCCCGTCAACTTCCTGCTCTTCGACTACAAGGGCGAGTTCTCCGACCCGGCCAACGCCACGTGGCTCGCCCTGTTCGACGTGGACCGATCGGCCATCCTCGACCCCGTGCAGCGACCACTGCCCTTCACGCCGTTCAAGGACTTCACCGGCAAGACCATCACCGAGATCAACCTCTACTCCACGGAGATGGCATCGGCGCTCTGCGCCATCGACCGCGCCAGCATCAGCGCCAACATGAGCAACCGCCTCAGCGAGGCCATCGTCGACGCCTACAAGCAGACGGCAGGAAGACCCATCACCTTCAAGCTGATGCTACAGAAATACCAGGCGAAGATGGCCAACGCCGACAAGGACGACAGCGTCACCTCGGTGATCAAGCAGCTCATACGCAACAACCTCTTCGCCGAGACCGACGAGGTGAACCTCGTCGACGAGTGCTTCATCGTGAAGATGAGCGCCTTCCCCAAGGACGGCCCCATCGCCAAGGCCATCGTCTACTTCATCATCTCGAAGCTCAACAACATCTATGAGCAACTGCCCAAGCAGGCCGTGAGCGACGACCGCGTGCAGATACGACACTTCACCATCATCGACGAGGCACACTACATGCTCGACTTCGACAACCAACCGCTGCGCAACCTCATAGCCGTAGGACGCAACAAGGGACTGAGCATCATCCTCGCCACACAGAGCATGGACAGCTTCAAGAGCAAGTACTGCGACTTCTACGCCAACGCCCAGTATCCGCTCATCATGAAGCAACAGACCATCGCCGACGGCGTCGTCAAAGACCTCTTCGGCGTGTCGGGCCGCGACTTCCAAGACGTGAAGGCCGCCATCGCCAGCCTCCAGAAAGGCGAGCTCATCATCAAGGACAACACCCTGGCCGAACTGGGACTGGGCAGCAAGACCTACAAGAAAATCAAGGTCACCCACCTCATCTGACCCATTCCTTAATTGACCGAATGCGAACAACCTGTAGTGGGCGACGTGTCTCACGCCGCAGACCTCCAAACAGTGGAAAGCCTCTCGGCCATAGAGTGACGTGAGACACGTCACCCACTAAGGACAGCCCACACGAAAAGCCGAACCAAAGGCCTCCCGTCTTGCCGTTGCCCTCCCCCACCCCACACTCCTAAAGAAGCCCGATCGTCTATCATTGTCCCCAATTGTCGTCAATTATTTTCGATTTAAGTTTCGGATTTAAGGAAACGGGAATATGCTCATCCATTGCAGTTGTGCGGGCTGAAAGCCCAACGATTACTTAGCCCAGGGCAAGCGAAGCGGCACCCTGGGTAGACACGACAAGATATAGCTGACGCCCTGTAAGGGCAAAAGTATAGAAA
>JBNMMB010000117.1:0-7895 GCA_050875105.1 Prevotella sp.
GCCCCACTGTGTGGCATCACCCAGCAGGAGATGACTGACAACTTCATGCCCGAGATCGAAGAGATGGGCAAGCGGAACGGATGGACGGTGGAGGAAACCGTCGAACAACTGAGAGCCAACTACGACGGCTATCACTTCAGCCGCCACAACATGGTGGATGTGTTCAATCCCTTCAGCCTCGTCAATGCCCTGTCGGATGGGGAGATAAAGAACTACTGGGCATCGTCGGGTGCCACGTCGCTGCTGCCGAAGTTTGTCAGCGACATGGAGATACGCCTCAAGGACTTCGACCACTGCGCGCTGATCAGTCCGGTCATCGAGACCTCAGACGTGACGGGAGGCGGTGCCGAACTGTTCCTCTACCAGTCGGGCTATCTCACCATCAAGGGCTACATGAACGGCGTTTACCTCCTCGGCATCCCCAACCACGAGGTGCGACAGGCGCTCTACGAGGAGCTGAAAGCCAGAAAATGAAGTCTACAAAAAATCGACACAGAGCTATTTAGTCTCCACTGTGCAAAAACGCATATTTCACTATAAGCCATGAACTCAAATTCAGGTGTCATCCTTCCACAGGAGGTGCGTGTCTCAGAGTGTTTCACCGACATCACCACCGTGGCCTGCAAGGAACACAACATACTTTGCCGGGCGAAGCGCTATGGCAAGTGGTGGCTGCTGAAAGGGCTGAAGCCCGCCTACCGCCAACAGGCGGTCTATCGCACGCTGCTGCGCAAGGAGTTCGACATCCTCATCTCCTTGCAGCACCCAGGCATCGTGACGGCAACGGGCTTCGAGGAGGTGCCTGCCTTGGGCCACTGCATCGTGATGGAATGGATAGACGGCAGGACGCTCGCCGACTTCATCGGCGAGCACCCCGAAGGCGGCGAAAAGGACGACAGCCGAAGGGCTGCGCTCTGCGGCATCGTGCTCCAACTGTTGGACGCCCTGGCGTATCTCCATGCCAAGCAGATCGTGCATCGCGACCTGAAGCCCAGCAACATCATGATCACCTACAACGGCAACCATGTGAAGCTCATCGACTTCGGACTGTCTGACGCTGACAGCTACGCCATCTTGAAGCAGCCGGCAGGCACACCGCGCTACACCGCACCAGAACAGGCTCATTCGCGACAAGCCGACATCCGCAACGATATCTACAGCCTGGGCTGCATCCTCGAGGACATGCGCCTCGGCACGAGCTACGACGCCATTGTCGCCCACTGCAAAGCGCCGATCCAAGAGCGATACCAACACGTGGAGGAAATCGGGCGCGACCTTGCGGCGCTCTCCAGGCCCAAGGCTCGTCCGGCCAAACGCCTCGCCATGGTCTGCCTCATCGCCATCGCCATCCTGCTGATAGGGGGTGTCGCCTACTCCTTATTATATAATGGCAATAGGGACGAAGCCAACAACCAACATAGGGAGCAGGCGAACATCGAGAACACGGTGGGACAGAAAGGCAAGGCCACCAGTGAGGCTCTTCCGCTTGCCTCGGCCCCTTCTCCGGCCCCATCGCCATCTCCAAGCGCGCCCCCAAGCGCCCAAACCAATCATCAAGCCAGTCATGCCGGCCAAGCCGATCGCACCCAGATAGACGCTGTCGTGGAAAAGGGCAAGCAAAAGATCGACCTCATGTGGAAGGCAGCGGGCATCGACCAGCAACAAGACCTCGTCGAGAAGAGCCAACGGTTCTATCAATTCATCGACGACTGCAACAAGTTCATCACCGACACCTATCCCAATGCGCACGAACTAAACTTGGATGCCAGGGGCAAGGACACCGTCACCAATGCGCTCTCCAACTACATGACGGAGAAATACGTGAAGCCGACACTCGAGGAAATCCAAAGAGAAGGCGAGCGGCTGGGCGATCAGCAACAGTAGGGACACGCCTCCACGCGGACGCCGTCTTTCTTTCCGATCACATAGGTGGCCGGCTGGCCGCCGGCATGGCTCCACTTGTCGAGGTAGGCCGGCTCATGGCCGATCAGCAGGTGGCACTCAAAGGTGTCGCCAGCGACCAGTCGCGTGTTCTTCGAGGCGACGACCGTGAACCGCCCGTTGCCCTCATGCCTCACCGTGCACACGCGGTCGGGCAACCAGGAGAGGCGCAGCAGCTGACCCTCATACAGGTCGTCGCAACAAATCTTTTCGCCCAGCACCAGCTGGCTTTGCGACCCTCCGCCACCCTGCATCTCCGAGAATTGCGCAAAGTCGCGATAGCCCAGGTATTGCGCCAGCACGTCCTTGGTGAAGGTGCTTGCCCGCACTCCCTCATTCACATAGCCCCAAAAGCGCCGGAGCGTTGACTCGCTCACCCGCTGCCGCGTCCGCTCCGCCACTTGCTGGCTGAGCCATGCGAAGTCGCGTGGCTTCGTCATCTTGCGACCTGTCATCGCCTCTATTCTGTCTCGCAGTGTCTGTTCCATCCTTGTCTTGCTGATTGATACGTAAACCCTCATTCTGATAGGCGCTGTAAAAGTAGCAAAAGTTTCCCGAAGACCGCCCTTTCCGGCCTATTATTCCATATTTTGGCTTAAAATGAAACAAAATGGAATGAGAGTGAACAACAGAAAAAAATAATTTTGCAAAAAATCAGCTCACAATGGATGACTTTAACAAAAAATTGCTATCTTTGTCGCGTTGCTACTTCATAGCAGCAGACATATCGAGGAAGCAACGATGCTTTGTTCTATCTGAGAATCTGGACAATTCGCAGTGTACAAGAACGAAGATTGAAGTTGTTCGCCCAATCGTGTATTATTGCGTCCATCCCATTTCGGTGGGATGGATCACAATATACATCAATTGGTGTGAGCTGATTTCATTCTTTTGTACACGGGTAGTCCAGAACCTTCAGACAAGAATGAAACGGTTCGCACCTTTTTTATGCCCTAATAACTTTAATAACTAAGTGAACGATAAGCTTATGAAAGCAGACGGCATTTATATTTCAGACGCAGACAACCAGATAATGCAGCAAGTATTATCCAACCTCAGCCGTGTACTCTTTGAAGAGGACAGATATAAGGATATTCTCCTGGATAGATACCAAGAAATGAAAGAGCAATGTGATTGGGACTATCCAGATGGCCCCACAGACAATGGTTGTGCCGTCAAATACATCCAAGCACCAAAAGAATATCAAGATTACAACATCTTAGGTTTTGACATTCCTACACTGATTACACTCGACAAGGAGAAACCAATCTCAAACATTGTCATGGTGGTGAGCCAAGACCCTAAGCGCACGGAACGATACAAGGGAATGTTATCCTTGTCTTCTCCTTTTGGCTTTCACGACAAGAGCTATCGTGAAGACTCACGAAAGGGGTTTATGACTCCTCTCATCTGCAAGGCTCTCACAGAATGTCCAAACACTGCACTCTATTTCACAGATTGCAACAAGTTGTTTACCACTGACAAAAGAGGCATCTTGAAAACTGAGACCAGTAAGTATCAAGAGATTCTCAAGAAGGAAATTGAGTTGATAAAACCAAGTTTCATTATTGCTCATGGAAGAGCTGCAGATACTATGCTGAAGGAAATAAGTCACGATGGTCACTATATTCCTTACATCGGAAACTCTTATATGAAACGAGAGGATAAAGAACAAGCCAAAGTTGATTTCGTAAACGCAATAACAACTAAAAAGTAACAAATTATGAAACAGATTTATTTCATTATCATGCTCTTCCTTGCGACAGCATTAGGAGCATCGGCCCAAACTACCAACATTGCCACCCTTACGCAAAAAGCCAAGGCTGGCGATGCCAAAGCTCAGAATGACCTGGGCGATGCATACTATGACGGGAAAGGTGTCACCAAAAATTTCACTGAAGCTGTAAAGTGGTTCACAAAAGCGGCTGAACAAGGGTATGCCGAAGCACAGAAGAACTTGGGGTGGTGCTATAACTACGGCAATGGTGTGGAAAAGAACCTTGCAGAAGCCGTTAAATGGTACACAAAAGCAGCTGAACAAGGAAATGCTAAAGCACAATACGACCTAGGCTGGGCTTATTACCATGGTGAGGGTGTAGCGAAGGATTACACAGAAGCTGTTAAGTGGTACACAAAAGCGGCGGAACAAGGAAATGCTAACGCACAAAGCAACTTGGGTGACTGCTATTATAATGGTGAAGGACTGGCTAAAGATTTTACGGAAGCTGTCAAGTGGTATAAAAAAGCGGCGGAACAAGGAAATGCTTATGCACAATATAGCTTAGCTTGGTGTTATGACAAAGGAGAAGGAGTGGCTAAGAATGATTTGGAAGCCATAAAATGGTATATCAAGGCTGCCAAAAACAACCAACCTGATGCAGCCTACAAGTATGGTAGCATTCTCATGGATGGTAACAAACAAGCTCAAATAACCAAAAACGTAGCAGAAGGAGTCAAATATATGCGCAAGGCAGCAGACCAAAATAATCTTGATGCAATTCAGGTTTTAGTTGGCGCCTATATGCTACATATGCAAGGTAAAAATGATTTCGGTATAAGCAAGTATCTTTCTTACGAATACTTTACCAAGTATCTGAAAATGGGAGCAGAACAGGGAGATCAAAACATGCAAATAATTTTGTCCTCTTTGCCTAAATTAAAAATAGCAATAGCCGAAGAGAAAGAACTTGTAGCGAAATATGGACAAAAAGCATATAACAACATAAAAAAAGGAAATGTGTATGTAGGTATGCCAGAAGGCATTCTAACAGCATACAAAACCATTGAGGATGATGGCAGCAGGTATCAGATGTACAAATACAATGGCCCTTACAGAGATAAAGTCGGCACCTATAAACAATACATCCCTACTTATGGTCTTCAACTGGCCAACATTGTTGGGCAAGTATTCCCAAGAATCGTAAAGGTTAGAAATGGAAAAGTTACAAACGTCATCTATTAACAACATAGTCGTATGAAAGCAAAAAGCATCATTACAATAGCATTGATGGCAGCCTTCTGACTGCCATCATGCAAATAAAATAACAAAGGAGAATATGAAGAAGAAATATTTATTGATTGTGATGCTTGTCTGTTTCACTGCAGGCATCACAAGTTGCTCTAACAGTAATGGCAACAAGGAAGGAAACGGAATAGATTCCATTGCAATTGCGCAAGCTAAAGCTGACAGCATCAACCGTGCTGATAGCATCGCAAGAGCAGACAGCATAGCAAAGGCAAACGACCTATCCGTAGGGATGTCTGTAAAGGAGGCCTTACAGAAGCCTAATGTCAAGAAAGCCTGTGTAGATGACTTTGACGGACAACATGAAGGAGAAGCCTTGGTCTTGATACAAAACGGCAAGAAGTTCCTCACAAATGTAAGTTATTCGATTAGACTTGGAGCTCCCGTTTGTGATAATCTCAACTTCAATGTCATGCCTGACTCCTATGAGCAAGACCTCACTCTAATTAGAGCCAAGGATTGCGCAGCATCCGCAAAAATCGTAAAGGAAATTAAGTGACATAACTCATGAGACATCCGATTTTCACAGCTTTCGCCATTTGCTTGATAGCATCATTTACCGCCTGTGGCAACAAACTGCCTAAGGATGCAGAAGCCAAAGATAGTACGGCTACAAAAGACACTATCGTTGCCGAAAAGATAGAGCCGCAAGTGGACTCTACCAAAATCTTTAGCAACACGGTTGCACAAAAAGGAAAAATGGCATATAAGGTAACACGCCAAGTAGAAGACGACATCGTATATGATGACGAAAGAGACTTGAACAAGAATACCTTTACAGAATCTCTGCGCATCAATTTGAAGAGCAACGGCAAAGTTAGCATCAAGGAAACAGTGCAAGACGATGCTACTTGGAATGGAGAATGGGAAGCAGATGGCTACGAAGTAACCATCTACACCGACGATTTTGTCCTAAAAGGCTCTGTTTCCAAGGATTACAAGACACTTGAACTTTCCTCTGAATCTACCAGTAAGCTAAGCTGGGCTGGTTCCAGAAAATTAAAGCTTCAATAGACCTATTACATTCATGGCTTTCCTATCGATATAATAGCGAAATGCCATGAATGTATTCTTTATATTCCTCCCACACGGCATCGATACAGTGATAGGCAATGTCTCCAGCTTCCCCGTCAGCCCAAAATTCTTGAAGGTCTTCTGACTTGCATCCTACACAATTCTTTATCTCCCATATATTTCTACATTATAGTTGCAAAACTTGAATAAAAGAGCAATTTTCGTGCCTACAGCACATTGATTTTTCTCTTTAAATCAATCTCGGAAAAGGTCGGAAAGAGTTACTTTTCCTTGGATGCAAGAGGTATACTTTCCTGGTTTGACACCTCCAGAAGCAATCATTGTCAAGCGCAAGGTTTTCTTGGTTCCTGTCACTTCACGGAATAAATTACGACGTTCACGCATCCATTCCACATAATCCTTTTTCAATTCATATTGGCCTACACTATATTTGATTTCACAGAGGTCTATAGACTTGTCATTTCGGTCTATTATCAAATCTATCTGTGCCCCATGTTGTTCATCCTTATAAATCCACGAACAAACATCACAGGCAATCCCGCTAATTCCTAATGCCTGTTTTATCTGATCAATGTGCAAGATGCACACTTGCTCAAACGCATACCCAGCCCAAGCATTACGTTTGCCATCGGGCATATTGCTCCAAGCATGTTTGTCCATTGCATGATAGTTTTTGACAAAGCGCAAATAGAACAAGGTATACATATCAGACAACTGATACAACAGTCCCTTTTCCTTCTTGCCGAAAGCTTTATAACTACGCAAGAAATCACACTTTTTCAAATTTTCCAGGACTTCCGTCAACTTACCATTATTATGAGTTTTTAAAAGTCCTACAAGTTCTTCACGAGTTAATCCTTTCAGCTTGGTTGCCAATGTTTCCACCACTTTTTTATATAAAACGGCATCCTTAAACAAGGATTTGAACAAGAAGTCATATTCTGAAGCCAACATTGGGTCACGTCCAAAAAACAACTCATCTATGTTCTGATACAAGCTAAGCTCTGGATTCAACAAAGACAAATAGAAAGGAGTGCCGCCCAGCACCATATAAGCATCCAATACTTCCTGACGCTCCCAATCTATTCCTATACTCTGCAAATATTCTTCAGTTTCTGCAAGGCAAAATGGAGCCAAACGTATAGAACGTGTAACACGATTATGCAATCCCCCCTTGTCGCCCAATAACTTATTGGTCATCCACGTCGTAGCACTACCACATACCACAAGTTTCAGTCCTTGGCGAGACGAAGCCCAACTATTCCAAAACAATTCTAACGCTCGGATAAAGTTGGATTTAGGCGTATCCATCCAAGGCAACTCATCAATAAAGATAATTATATTTGATTGGTCTTTCTTCGTTACCAAGTATTCTTCCAACTGTTCGAATGCTTCAAACCAATCTTTTGGCTTTGTCCGTTTCACTCCACTATACTTGCGCAACTGTTCTTGCCAAGTTCGTAATTGTTCTGTCTTTGACACTTGATAAACACCTGTTGTGTAAAAGTCAAAGGTCTCATCGAAGAATTGCTTTACCAAGAAGGTTTTGCCAATGCGCCTTCTGCCATAAACAGCAATGAATTCTGCCCTTGGCGATTCCACACAAGCATGCAAGATATTTTGCTCATATCTTCTCCCTATAATATTTTTATTATATTCCATGTTTACATTGTTTTAACTGGTTACAATGATAATGCAAGGCGAATGCAGAACATCAAGTTTACTTGAATGTTATGCCGAGCCGCAGCTTATCTTATACAATGATAATGCAAGACGAATACAATGAAAGTTACTTTCAAATTACCAATCCACTTATCTGATGCAAAAATACAAAAAAGAAGCAGAAAAGTGGCGATAGGTGTGCTAAATCTATGTTTTTTTATGAGATTTAGCA
>JBNMMB010000118.1:0-7862 GCA_050875105.1 Prevotella sp.
CTTATCAGTTTATTTCCGATTTTAATTCTTATTTCGTATCTTTGTGCGGTTATTTAACCGTAACTGTGTGCAAATATAAACTAAGTTTCGCTTTTAGAAGAATTTTCCGAAAGAAAATTGCGATTTTTAACTTTAATTAAGCGTATGACGGAGATACAGAGAATAAGAAAAGCCATTAATTGGCTACTCTACAAAGGCGTAGCAGAAAACGACCGAGAACTCTCTGAGATAATGGGTTACACAAAGTCTTCATTCTCTCAGATTGTGAACGGGCGTGTGCCTTTATCAGACAAGTTTGCAAAGAAACTCTGCCGACTTGATGAAAATATAAACGAAGTTTGGATTTTGACAGGCGAGGGAGAAATGTTCAAGAATGAGCCTGAAACTAACCTGAACAGTGAAAACGGCGTGACAATTCAGAAAGACGTGTGGGCTGTTCTTCAACAACAGGCACAGAGCCTTGCATCAAAGGACAGGCAAATTGATGAACTGATGAACCTTTTGAAAGAGCAGATCGCCGAGAATAAAAAAGCGGTTGCCCGTCAGGAAGACAATGCCTCCTCTGCCGCTGCCGTGTAGTCAAGTTCTGTGGGGTTGAACAGAAAATACCAAAATATTAAAGAGGTCAAAAGATATGAACGAAAGATTAGAAGAAATAATCAGATATAAGACAGGGGGAAAGAAAATACCGTTTGCCGAGCTTATGGGGTGGTCGCCTCAATATCTGTCAAAGATGTTGAGAGGCGAGAATTTCGGTGTGCAGCCAATTCTGACAGTTCTTGAAAAGCTGCCTGAGATAAACGCCCGTTGGTTTCTCTTCGGCACGGGAGAAATGCTTGAAATCGGCAAACTCTTCTCTCTTCAACGTGAGACGATGAACCACATTCAGGCTCTTTTAGACCTTGACAAGTATATACCATATATGTCAGGAGAAGAGGTCAGAGAATTTGAGACCGCCGTCAAAGAGGGGAGAAAGCCTGTGTTCGCGCCTGACGCAGAGAGCCGTTGGCAAGAACGCCTGACAGAGCGTGAGAAAGAAATAAATGAAAGGTTCAGAGCCGCTAACTTAATATCAGAAGAACAATGCAGACAGAAGACAGCCAAAAGGTAATAAAGCGTTTCTTTGAGGCTCTGCGCTATCTCAAAGACGAAAAGATAATCAGGGGAAAACAGACGTTCACACGGGCGCATGAAATAAACCGTTGGAACATGAACACGTTAGAGAAAGACCCATCACGGGACATCTTTCAGGCGGCGTGGCTCACATACCTTGTCAATGACTACGGCGTTTCAGCCACATGGCTCTTGACAGGGCGAGGAGATATACTTTTATATAAGAAAGACAAAAGCGGCACAGAGGGAAAGAAATAACCCTTTGCGCCGCTCTATGTCATTTATCCCCGTCAGGCTTTTCAGTCAGGGGAGGGAGTATAGTCGGTATGTTTGAAACAGCCGCCTGTTTGTTCTTGTCAAGAACCTTGGCGTATATCTGAGTTGTGTTCAGTTCACGATGTCCCAACAATTTTGAGACTGTGTAAATGTCCGTTCCGAGGTCAAGCATCATGACCGCAAACGTATGACGGGCGCAATGAAAAGTTATCTCTTTCTTTATGCCCGCCCTGAGCACCCACCGCTTTATTGCCTCATTCGTGCAAGACGGGCTGTGAATGTCTGTGAAGACAGGTTCGTTTGGCTTTCCTCTCTCTCCCATAAGTTCAGCCGCCTGAGGTGTTATGTCGAGGTATTCCTGACCGCCTGTTTTCTTCTGACGGAAGATGATGCGGGTAAAGCCTGACTGTTCTTGAACCTCTGCCCATGTCATTTTCAAGATGTCTGACCGCCTGAGACCCGTCAGGCATGAAAACAGAAAAGCCCGTTTGATTTTCGGGTATTCACATTCTGTCTCGGCGAGCTTCTTCACTTCATCTATTGTAAGGTACATGCGCGTGCCTTCCTCTGCCTTGAAATTCTCAACGCCCCGCATTGGGTTATTCCTTATAATTCTTTCGTCAAATGCCTGATTGAGACACGCCCGCAGCTTGTTGAAATAACTCAGTTTTGAGTTTCTTGAAAGTTTATGGTCTTTGATGCGGTCTCGGTAGTCATTGCCCCACGCACACGCTTCATTCTCTAAATACTCTTTGAAGCCCTGAACCCATTCTGTCGTTATTTCGGCAAACGTGATTTTTCGGTTCGGCTCATACTTTTCAAGATGTTTCAGACACGAACGCCAGTTTCCCCAATTCGATTTGTTGTCAGGGGCGTGAAAACGCTTCTCACATAACTTTTCATAATAGTCGAAGAACAGCGTTTCCTCGGCGTAATCACTCTTGAAGCCGAACTCCCCGTTTCTGAGTTCGACAACACGCTTCGCCCTTATAGCCTCGGCAAGCTGCAGCGTCTCTTTGTTCTTCTTCTTGTCTTCACGGGTCTTTTCAGGAACGAGGTAGAGGCGCAGATACTCATAAGACCTTTTGCCGTTCAGATAAATGTCAAGGTAGAGAGAGGTCAAGCCGTTGGGCGTTTTCCTCTGTCTGAGCCTGATTGGTTCTTTTGATTTCTCCATACTGCTGTCGTTTTGGTTTGTTGCTCTCTGTTGTTGTTTTTGTTGCTCTGAGATTGAGAGCAACAAAGGAACAACAAAATAACGACAAAACGGGTGTAATTATTGCGAAATAACAAAACTTTTTTCATAAACCCCAAAACCTTGATTTATAAAGCCTTGTTTCTCAATAGTTACACCCGTTTTGTACTTGACTTGATTTGTTAAAATATAAACTTACTTTCCAATACAAAAGTTTTTGAAGATGTTATTGAGCGTCTCTTGAGTTGTGATTTGACCGCCTGTAATATTGGCTAGATCTGCGAGGCAGAGACGAAGATCTTCAGCAAGTAAGTCAGATGGTAATCCGATGGACAAGCCTGTGAGCACGCGCTGAAGGTCTGCAACGGCGCTACGAAGCGCCTCGTAGTGGCGGGCGCTGGTCACTATGATGGTGTTCTCATCAATCTCGGGTATGTTTGCGAACTCATAGATTTTGTCCTTCAACGCCGAAATGTTTTTGTTTTCTTTGGCGCTGATAGGCAATTCATCGTCCATGAACTTATCAGAAGACAGGTCCGCCTTGTTATGAACCACGATCACAGGCTTTCCCGCAGCATGTTCCATTATGAGTTTGGCGTCTTCTTGCGTCGGTTTTTCGTCAATCATCCAAACAATGATGGCCGCTCGTTCGATTTGTTGGTAAGCTCTTTCGATACCGATGCGCTCTATCGCATCATCGGTTGTTCGAATGCCAGCAGTGTCAACAAAGCGGAAGGTGACACCCCCGATGACGGCTGTGCCGTCTATACTGTCGCGTGTGGTGCCGTCGATGTCGCTCACAATGGCCTTGTCTTCATTCAGCAACACATTAAGGAGTGTAGATTTTCCCACATTGGTTTTCCCAACGATAGCCACAGGAATGCCCTGTTTCAAGGCTTGCCCTGTCTGAAAACTATCAGATAGGCGCTTTAACTTCTCATAGATGGTCTCTGACAAGCTCTTGATTTCTGAACGATCAGCAAACTCCAAGTCCTCATGATCCGAAAAGTCGAGTTCCAGTTCCAAGAGACTTGTGAGCTTCAGCAACTGCTGGCGTAAATTTTGGAGTTCCGAGCTAAAGTGTCCTTTTAGCTGGCTGACAGCCAAATCGTGCGATGCCTTGTTGTTGGCCGCGATAAGGTCCGCAACAGCCTCTGCCTGTGATAGGTCCATCTTGCCATTGAGATAAGCACGCATGGTGAATTCTCCGGGCCCTGCTTGACGGCATCCTGCATCGATCAGGGCCTGTATGATGTTACGTGCAATATACTCACTGCCATGACAACTGATCTCCACCACATCCTCGCCGGTGTAGGAATGAGGGGCGCGCCATAAGGCCGCCACCACCTCGTCGATGGCCTTCGTGGCGTCTATGTTTTCCTGTTGCATTTCAACAGGATGATGTGGCATGGCATAGACTGTGCCATAATGCAGCGTATTGGCTACGCACTCATTCAATTTCCTTCCAGAAGCCGACTTAAAAATGCGGTCCACACATGCAATGGCCTGTGTCCCACTTACTCTTATGACAGATAAAGCGCCACCTGCACGAGTGGCGATGGCGCATATTGTTTCGTTGTTTAAAATCATCAATTTTCTTTTTCCTACCATCAGATACGATCGAGCACCCGTGTGATGAGTCCGTCGATGTCTCCTTTGTAGTCTGTTTCCATTCTCTTGGCGCGGCGGTTGGCGATAACCATGCAACAGGTCATGGCCTCATGACCCATGAGAGTTGCCAATCCAGCGAGGGCTGATGATTCCATCTCAAAGTTAGTCACTTTCAGACCGTTATAGTTAAAGTCTTCAATTTTTTGATTAAGTTGCGGATCGGCCAATGGCAACCGCAGTTGACGACCCTGTGGGCCGAAAAATCCGCCGCAAGCCACCGTGATACCTCTGACCATGTCGGTAGCGGCCACACGGTCGATGAGCTTGGGGCAGGCAGTGGCCACGTAAGGGTTGCCCATCTTGAGGTTCCAACCGACGGCCTTCTTGAACGCCTCCTCCAGCGACAAGTCGGAAGCTTCGTCGCGTCCGGCATAGAAGTTGAGCAGGCCGTCAAAACCAATACTTTTTACCGAGGCAACATAGGTTCCCTCTGGTGTCTCAAGTTGCAAGCCTCCGCATGTGCCGACCCTCACGAGCGTCAGCGTACGATGAGAGGTCTTCTCAGTACGAGTCTTGAAATCAATGTTGGCCAGGGCGTCCAGCTCGTTCATCACGATATCGATGTTGTCACATCCTATGCCCGTGGAAAGGGCCGTAAGGCGCTTGCCATGATAGGTGCCCGTGATGGTGTGGAACTCACGGTTGGAAACCTCACACTCCCTACTGTCGAAGTGGGAGGCCACCAAACTGACGCGCCCAGGGTCGCCAACGAGAATCACTTTATCCGCCAATTGATCGGGCAGCAGGTGCAGGTGGAATATGCTACCATCGCCATTGATAACGAGTTCTGATTCAGCAAAATACCTGTTCATGGTTGTAGAATTTATAAGTTATTGATTTTCCAAGTTTCTAATCCTCTTGGCTAAGTTTTTTCTATCCTTTTGCTGTTGGTCGAGTTCTTTTTCCATTTTTAGGATTTCTTCGCCCAACGTGTTGCGTGAGGCTGGCACTGTCGCATACTTAGCCCGAAGGCCACTGATTGAGTGGGCTGTCTGCTCCGCCAGTTTGTCGAGTTCCTGCAACTGAGCATAGAGACGTTTGCTCTCTGCCTTTTTAAACTGTGAAATAGATGTGACTATTTTCCGGTCATTGATGGCGAAACGCATGCCATCTTCCTTTTCTGTCACCTTACACCTTGCCTTGAGTGCGGCCAAGCGGTTCATTGCTGCCTTTCGGTCGCCAAATTTCCAAGTGTCGCGGATAGAAGAGATTTCTGCGTAACGTGTCAATCGCGCCTCATCGAGGCCATCCTCCTGAAAATCCTTACGGGGATACGTGGGCACAAACGTATAGATGCAGACGCTGTCTTTTGACTGATAGCGGTCAGTAACCAACCAGCCCAGGGTGTCGATATCGTTGACGGCCAGAAGATAGTCATTGGCTGTGGAGTTGAACGGCAAACCGTAGTTTTGTGGTTCATACCACTGGGCTTTGTCGTTGTCGTAGGTGGTCATGAAGATGTCGTAGCCACCCATGCTGTGAGGGCCCTTGGCCGCAAAGTAGAGCGTCACACCATCGCTGGCTAGGAAGGGATAGTTGGCCTGTTCATACTCGCCGAAGTCGATTCCTGGAAGGGGTTGGGGAATGTCCCATCCCTTTCCTAACAAGATTTGCGAATAGAGTTTGCTGGTTATCGAGTCACCATCAGCCAAGACACGCCGGTCGCCAAACTCATTCTCATATTGCGCACAAAGCTCGCCTTCCCCTCTCTTTAGAGCTTCCCTAAGTGACAGCGCTCCTGCCTCGTGTCCGATTGGCACGTGCTTAAGAAAGTTAGCCTTGGAGACTACGACACTGTCGATGAACATGACCTTCGCCGTGGCAGGCAACATCGACTTGAACAGTTTTTGTCCGTCCTTATCCGTTTGTGACATAGGGCGCACCGATCGGTATGTTTTCTTCTGGGCCACACTGGGCAAGACCACTCCCAGGAAGAGGATGATCCACGAGAATATTTTCTTTAATCGTTTGTTTTTACCATTCATACTTCAAAGATACAGTTTTTCTCACAACAACGGGCAGGCGCCCCCATAAATTTTAGAAATATTAAGTGATGTGGCGCTCCTTCACTTCTTCAACTTCACGCTTCCATAACCAACCAGACGATCGGTTCGGTCTCCTGGCGCCCTAAAATAAACAAGGGCTTGATACTGGTTCTCAGTCTGATAGAAGTTGCCTTCAGATGGCACTAGCGCAGGGGAACCGTCAGCTTGTAGGGTCAAGTACTGGTAATTATAATATCCCTGTTTAAGCCACACGTCGCCTTCATATTGCTGTGTTTCATCATTCCATTGCATCTGGTATTGGGGCAGAAAGCGATCTTGCGTCCAGTTGCCATTGATGAAAACGTCGCCCGGGAGCCGAGGGCTCTTCAGGCGGAAATGCACCCTCATGTACTCACAAGTGTTGTCGATTTCCATGTTGTCGGAATTGCGGATGAAAAACGAACCGTCGGCGTCTTCGTCGTAAACATAATTGAGGCGTGGCTCGTCGGTCCACAGGAAGGCATGATACTGTTCACCATCCCACCCCACTGTCTCCAGCCCCATGGTGGTGTGGGTCACATCGAGCATTTCAAACTTGCGATACTCGTTTCCTCCGGGGAAGATGAAGTCGCGGCAGTGTGACCAAGCTAATCCTTTGGCGCTGACAATCTGTGGCTTAGCGTTGATCACCGCGTTATCCCATCGCCCATTTTGCATGACCACGGTCTTGACCTGCGCGGTTGGGTCGGTGACGCGTATACTGCCGTAATCAAGGCGTAGGTTTACCTGTTGGTAGATGCGGTTCGCACCTAGGTCGGTGTCGGTGGTGGCCTCCATGTCAACCGACATCTTGGGCTCGACCACCATGAAACAAGCCACAAGCACGGGCACGTCATCGTGATTCTCGTCATAAACAGTCAACTTGTAGTTGCCGCTCATCTTCAGCCTGCATTTCTCATTAGGCAATCTGAGGCTGTAGTGAATATAGAGTTGGTTGGTGTTGACTGACTCCTCTAAATCGTCGATGGTGTTGCCCGTGGCAAACCCCTGCACATAATCGCTCTCCAGCAGTCCATCGGAAATGGTCCAGTCGGCCTCACAATGTTCTACCTTGTAGCAGTAACGATGATAGGTGTGCGACATTTCGTCGAAACCTACAAGCAAAACATCGTCGCTCCCAAGAGTAACAATAGGCAGGGTGGTCCAGTCGTCATTAGCAATAACCTGCAGCGACGCGACCTGGTCACTGAGCATCTCGTGGCGTTGGGCCGAAAGGGGCAGAACGACAAGTACCAGCAATATAAAGATGAGTATTTGATTTTTCATGCTACAAAGATACAAAAAATCAGACGGCACAAGACCTTTCGACGCAAAAAAAATATGACGCAAGCGGGCTTTGGACTTGCCTAACGGCACCATTTGGGCTTGGGCAAGCCGAACTGGAAGCTCTGCGACATAGCTTTCCATGTGGGCTTATATCTGTAGGTCGTTCCTGTCTCGCTTGTGCGGTATCTTCCAGCGACAACCTGAGACTTTCTTCCACCCCAATGCGCCATCTTGTCAAATCACTTTTATCGTTAAGAACAAGTGGCTTTACCATCTTTTGTGTTAAAATATTTAAA
>JBNMMB010000119.1:0-7842 GCA_050875105.1 Prevotella sp.
CGGTGGAGTAGTAGGTGAGCATGTCGCGCACCTCGTGCTCGGTGAAGCCCATCATGGCGTTGAACTCCGGTTCCAGCGAGTAGTTGGTGCCGATGTTGAAGCCGCTTGTCAAGTCGTCCATGGTCACCGGGCTGACGCCCGTCACGAAGACACGGCTCAGCGCTGTGTCGGTGGCGGTCTTTACGGCGTCGAAGAACAATCGCAGATAGCCCTCGCCATGTGTCTGCTGGCGATAGGTCGTCATGTGTTGTGGCTCAGCCAGGATCTTGTTGGTGAAGTGGTCGTACTCGTCGATGAAGAGGTAGAAATACTGCCCCGCATCCTCGCACTCACGGCAGATGGCCCCCAACTGGTCTATGCAACCCTTACACGCCATGACTCGCTCGGCGGCTCCTTCGAGCAGATACTTCTTGTAGCGTGTGCAGAACCCATAAAACTGTATGGCACAAGCGGAGTCGAGGCCGCGCTGATAGTCGTCCAGTCCTGCCGCCACCACCGAGAAGTTGAGCTTTAGGATGAGATAGCTGTTGCGCTCGGACGTGGGATGGCTGCCGATGTAGAGTCCTCCGAACAACTCCTCAAACTTGTCCTTCTTGTTGATGTCGTAGTAGTTTTGGAGCATGGAGAGGGTGAGGCTCTTGCCGAAACGGCGAGGGCGGAAGAAAAAGAAAAACTTGTTGGCAGCCTCCACGTCTTCTATAAACGATGTCTTGTCCACATAGTAGCAGTCATCTTTTCTCACCTGCTCGAAATTCATCATTCCGTAGGGGATGCGTTTGCGATAAGGTTGGTCGTGGCGTGTCAGCATATCTGTCGTTATCTGTTAATGCATTGGCAAAGATACGACTTTTATTCTTACCAATCCAAATTTACAGGATAAAAATCACCGTTTCGCCCCTTGGCGGGGCCTGGCCCCCGCCAAGGATATCACTGATGATCAGCGCAGGCGTTGTGGTGTCAGGTGGCGTCGCCATAGACACCGGGCGTCAGCGGCCCAGTTCCTTGCGCATCGCGTGTCCGAGCTTGCCCCAGTAGGGCAGGCGCTTGAGTGTGGAGCGCACGGGACCGACATGCCACAGCATGAGCAGGAGCATGAAGGCGCAACCGCCGATGCACGTGGCGCCATAGAGTTGCTTGATGCCCGTGAGCAGGCTCTCGGCAGGGGTGTAGGGATGGGCGCTCACGAGGTTGTCCATGACGTGATAACGCAAGAGGAAGTCGTAGACGCCCTCGGTCATCGTGGCCACCAGCCCGTTGCGGATGAAGCCGCAGATGGTGAGGCCCATGAAGAAGTGCTGGAAGGGCATGAGCTCCTCGAGGTAGATGGTGAGCGTGGTGAAGAAGATGGAGTAGCCGAAGGCGCGCAGGAAGGTGGGTGCCCACAGCGCCTCGAGCGACAGGCCGGGGAACACCAGGAAATACATCATGACCTGATAGGCCAGCAGCAGGGCGAAGCCCAGGGTGAGCAGTCGGGTGTAGGCCTGGCGGGTCATCTTCATCCACCACAGGCAGAAGAGGCACCCCGTGACGTTGCCGGCGAGCGTGATGAGGTTGAGCGGCGTGAGGGTCATCATGCCCCAATGCATGACGGCGCCCGTGTAGGCGTTTTGCAGCACCTGCGGCGTGGAGTTCATCACCTCGGCCACGGCAAACATCAGCAGGATGGGCACCAGTGTCTTGTAGCCGAAGGCCGCTGGCGAGAGATAGGGATGGCGGATGTGACGCATGCGCCACACCGTGAGCGCCACCGTCGCCACCTCCACGCCGACGACCGAGCGCCACAGCCGGCTGTCGGTCCAGTTGTAGTGCTCGCCATAGAGGAAGATCCAGATGCCGATGAGCAGCGCCAGCGACCACAGCGCCAGTCCCAACCAGTCGAGCGAGACGAAAGGCAGGGGCTTCATGAACCGGAAGGGACGTGTGCAAACGTATAGGAACAGCAGCACCACGGTGAGCAGACCGATGACAAGCCACTGCATCATCTGCCACGACCCCGTGTGGTAGGTCACCTGCTGGCTCACCCAGATGCTGCCGCTGATGTCGCAGAGGATGATCATGTAGAGCAGGGGGAAGAAGATGCGGAAGTCGCGCCGGGGTGTCATCCACAGTTGGATGTTGCTCATGATCTCGAAGGTGGCCATGAGTTTCATGAAGCCGCAGGCATACGACAACAGGCAGAGCAACGGCATGGTCTGGTGGACGTCGGTGAATGAGAAGAGTGCCAGCGTGAGCAGCAGGCACGCCAGCATGCCGCTGACGGCGAAGAGCTCCAGTTGGCGGTTGGTGAAACGAAACTTCAGCCGAAAGAGGAAGGGGAACGGCATGGCCACTCCCACCTCGCCACAGATGAAGATGAACATGATGTCCTCTTGCATGAGTTGCGTGGCGCCCATCATCTGCTGCATGGAGCCGAGGTAGGTGGTGTTGACAAGTTGGAAGACGACAGCGCAGGCCAGGTAGAGCCACGGCTGGAGAGCCTTCGGGATGAAGGCCTTCACCATGGGCATGGCAAACGGCTGTCCGATCATGGGTCCGGGCATAGGCAATGCGTGTGATGTTAGACGATGAGAAATATGGGTGAAGGCATCAATACTTCACGTTCGTCTCGACGTTGAGGCCGCTGAGCAGGTGTCGCACGTCGGCTGTGGCGTTGTCGCGTGTCAGCTCGATGCGCACGGGCACGCGCTGTTCCACCTTCACGAAGTTGCCCGTGGCGTTGTCCACCGGTATGTGGTCCATGTCGGCGCCCGAAGCCGCCGAGAGGGCCGCCACGCGTCCCTTGTAGGTCACGCCCGGCACGGCGTCGCACTCGAAGGTCACGTCGGCACCCACGCGGATGTGGTGGAGCTGCGACTCGCGGTAGTTGGCGATGACCCACACCTGGCTGTCGTCCACGATGTCGACCATGAGCTGTCCTGGTTGCACCAGTTGTCCGGTGTGGATGGTCTTGCGGCCCACGTATCCGTCGCAGGGCGCCGTGATGACGGTGTAACCCATGTTGAGTTGTGCCAGGCGGATGCGCGCCTCGGCCACACTCTCTCCGGCGCGACTCTGTCCGAGGCGTTGGCTCTGTTCGCCCGTCAGGCTGGCAGTGGCCGTGCGGCTGGCTGCCGCTTGTGCCATGCGGGCGCGTGCGGCCAACCAGCGCGAGCGTGCCTGCTCGTAGCGTGTCTTGGCGTTGTCAAACTGTTGCTGGGTGACGGCCCCCTTGGTCAGCAGGGCGCTGAAGCGGTCGTAGTCGCGGCGCGCATTGTCCATGTCCTCCTGTGCCTCGCTGATGCCGGCGCTGGCCACCTCCATGCCGGCGCTGGCCACGCTGATATTGTGCTGTGTGGTGCCCATGCTGGCGCTGACGGCTCCGCTGCCCCGCTTCTGCCCCTTGAGGCCCGCCTCGGCCTCGGCGAGGGCCAGGCGATACTCGGCGTCATCGATGACGACGAGGGTGTCGCCCTTCCTGACATGCTGGAACTCGGTGAAGCGGATCTCGCGGATGAAGCCCTGCACACGGGTGTTGACGGGTGTGAGGTTGCGATGGACCATGGCGTTGTCGGTAAACTCCTCGCGGCCGAGGTGGACGAAACGGCTGCACACATAGACGGCACCCACCACCAGGAGGGCGATGACCACGATGTTGTAGGCCCTGAGTATTTGTTTTTTCTTGTTCATAATTCTCCTGCGATAAATTTCATTTTATAATAAGCGTAAGCGATGTTGATGCGTGCGTCGACCTCGGCCAGTTCGGCGTCGAGGCGCGTGTTGCTGGCATCGATCATGTCGGTGACGAGCGCCAGTTGGTTGAGGTAACGGTCGTTGACCACCTGGTAGTTTTCGCGGGCGAGTTCCACGCTCTTGCGTTGGGTCTCGAGCTCCTCGTAGCTCTGCTCGTAGGCCACCCAGGCCGCTTGCATCTGGTTGTCGAGTTGCTCCTGCGCCACGGCCTTGCGCTCTGTGGCCTGGCTCGTCTCCAGGCGTGCCTGCCGCACGCGCTTGTTGCTCTTGAAGAGTGACGACAGCTGATAGCTGACGCCCACCCCCACATACCACACGTTGAGGTTCTTGTTGATCGGGGGCAGTTCGAAGGTGATGGGCCCGTTGAAACTCTCCGAGGCCACCAGCGCCACCTTTGGCCGCATGGCGCTCCGGGCCACCTTCAGTTGTTGGGTGGACAGCAGCTCGTCGATGGCCGCCATGCGGAGCAGCGGACTGCCGAGGGTGGCCGCCTGTTGCCAGTGGCGCTCGCCCTCGCGGGCCAACGACAGGGAGGCGGTGTCGTCGGCCGGTTGGAGGCTGACGTCGCCGCTGATGCCGAGGGCGTTGCACAGCTGATGGCTGATGACGGCGCGCTGGTTGCGCAGCTTGGTCAGGTTGAGGCGCAGCGTCTCCAGTTGCAGTTCGTAGCGTGTGATGTCGTTTTTCAGCGCCACGCCTTGCTTGTGGCGCTCGTCGATGTTGGCGATGAGGCGCTCGGTCAGGCTGATGTTGCTCTGGAGCACCTGCTCGCGGTTGGCCAGCTTCTCGAGGTCGAGATACTGGCCGAGGGCCAGCAGCCGTTGTTGCTGGCGAGTCAGGTCGGTGGCCGCCTGGGCCTTCTCCAGTCCCAGCTCCGACAGGCGCACGCCTGCGTCGAGGGCGCCGCCGGCATACAGGGTCTGCCGCACATCGAGGGCAAACTGGTTGCCAAGGTGGGGCGAGTGGAGCCCGTGCACATCGCTGAAGTGGCGGTCCATGAGCAGCACGTTGCCGATGAAACTGGCCGAGAGGCTCGTCGAGATGTCGGGCAGACGCTGGCTGCGCGCCACGCTGACGCCCTCGCGGGCCGCCTCGACGCCCGTCTGGCTGGAGCGGATGGTGGTGTTGGCCTTGTCGAGGAGGTCAAACATCTCGTCGACGGTCAGCCGCCGCACGGTCTGCGACAGGCCCGTGACAGGCAGGGCGACGGCCATGGCCGCCACCAACAATAGTCGTTTTAGCATACTGAATGGTATTTTTTTTCTCTGTTATCGGGTGCAAAGTTACGGCGATTTTGTCGAACGATGGCGCATCAAAGAACGCTTGTTTTTGACAATACGGGAACAAAACCGAGAAAAATGACTACCTTTGCAGACAATATGGAAACAGAACTCAAACACTTGCTGAAATCCAACCTCTGTGAACTGCCCCATGCCGTGGGTCACGGGGCCATCGTGCTCTGCCGTCGTGGCGGGGCCACGTTGGGCATCAATTTCGGTGCCTGGCAGTTGCAGGCCGACCGGGCCATCATCCTCTTTCCCGGCGATGTGGTGCGCTGGAGCGCTGTGACCGACGATTTCGAGGCAGACGTCTTGTGCTACTCGCAGTCGGTCCTCCGCAGCGCCAGCGTCAACATCGAGCACGAGGTCTACCTGGAGTTGCGCCAGGACCGTCTCTGTCATGACGAGCCCCTGGTCATCGGTGTGCTGAAGAGCATCTTCCACGTCCTCGCCTTCTATTTCGAAGATGGCTTCACGCCCTCGGTCCACCGCATCGTCGCCTTGCAGCTCCAGTCGTTCTTCATCGGTTTTGCCGACTATGTGCGCTACAACCCGCGCTGCCATTGCGCCCGCACTGCCGACTCGCTGCGCCACCAGCAACTCTTCACCCAGTTTATGAGGCTCATCGAGGAGCACCACAGGGAGCGGCGTGAGGTGGCGGCCTATGCCCAGCTGATGCACATCAGCCGCAAGTATCTGAGTCGCGTGTCGATGGACCACACGGGCCTGCCACCCAAGCGGATCATCGACGATTACCTCGTGGAACAGCTCAAGCTGACGCTCTACAACACCTCGCTGAGCCTCAAGGAGGTGGCCGCCCTGTTTCATTTTCCCGACCAGTCGGCCCTGACGCGCTATTTCCGTCAGCACTGTGGCATCACCCCTAAGCACTATCTCAGCCAGGTGCTGCCTCAGCCCAAAATGGGCAAAATGCCACTTTCGGCAAAATAAGCTATGGTTTATTTTGCCGAAAGTACCAATTTTTGTATCTTTGCGGCAAGATTAAACACAATAAGCCATGATTGTAGGAAGACAAGAAGAGATAGCCGAACTGGAAAAGTTGTACCACAGCGACCGCCCAGAGTTTGTGGCGGTGTATGGCCGTCGTCGTGTCGGCAAGACGTTTCTCATCAAGCAGGCACTCAAGGATCGCATCACTTTTCAGCACACAGGCGTTTCGCCTGTCGACCAAAACAGCGACCGCGGCCTTCTGAAGATTCAACTGGAAAGTTTCTATTACGCCTTGCTCAACCAAGGTCTGGAGGGCTATAGGTGCCCCAAGACATGGATGGAGGCTTTCTTTCTGCTTGAACAGCTTTTGCAGACCCTGGATAAAGGGGAGCGACAAGTGGTGTTCTTCGATGAGCTGCCTTGGATGGACACGCCCAGGTCTGGTTTTCTGCCTGCCTTCGAAAATTTCTGGAATGGCTGGTGCAGTGGTCGCGACAATATCATGCTCATCGTTTGTGGCAGTGCCACTTCGTGGATTTTGAGCCATCTTTCTCGCAACAAGGGAGGGCTCTACGGACGACTGACTGCGGAAATCAAGTTGTCGCCTTTCACGTTGAAGGAATGTGCACAGTATTTTGACCATGTGGGCATACAGATGAGCCACTACGACGTCCTGCAAAGCTATATGGTGTTTGGCGGAATACCTTATTATATCAGTTATTTCCAAAAAGGCTTTAGCTTTGAGCAGAACACCGATAAAATTCTGTTTGGCAATAAGCCAAGGCTGAAGGATGAGTTCAACCGACTCTTTGCTGCTATCTTCAGCAATCCTGAGGATAGCAAGAAGGTCGTACGGCTGTTGGCCACCCGTCATGCAGGCTTCACTCGTGAGGAAATCAGCAAGGCTACCGGACTGCCGTTGGGGGGCGGACTGAGCAAGACGCTGGCAGCCCTGGCCGAAAGCGATTTCATCACGAGCTATTCGCCTTACGGCATGCCGCAAAACTCCATCGCCTACAAACTGATCGACAACTTCTGCCTTTTTTGGTTGAAATATGTGGAGCGAAACTCCCAAGACGCTGGATACGTCAGCGACAATCTCACGTCGGGCATCCTTGAGGCGTGGCGAGGTGTGGCTTTTGAGGAGGTGTGTTGGCAACACATCCGGCAGGTCAAGCGGGCCTTGGAGATAGGAGGAGTCACATCGACCCTGTCGGCATGGACCGTCAAGGGTGACGACAACAAGGAAGGTGCGCAGATCGACCTCTTGATCATCCGCAAGGATAACGTGGTGAACCTCTGCAAAATGAAATTCACCAGTGCGCCTTATGTCATCAGCAAGGAAGAAGAGCAACGACTCAGACACCGCATCGAGATGCTCAAGAACACGCTCTCGCCTAAGCAGGCCATCCACCTGACGTTCATCACCACTTATGGCGTGGCCTATGGCAAGCATAGTGGCATTGTGCAAAAAGAGGTGACCATGGATCAGCTCTTCGATTAGGCAAGTCAAAACGGATTTCTGAAAACGGGCTGTGCTCGGCAAATCGAAAGGAGCCAGTCAAGGCAAACTAAGAGAAACTTTAGTTGGTTATCAGCAGTGACGTGGGACACGTCACCCACTATAGATAGGTTTAGCATTGCGTGAGCGGTTTAGTCTGTTTCCGATTGCGTGAGCGGTTTAGTCTGTTTCCGATAGCGTGAGCGGTTTAACTGGGTTTATGGCCTGTTGGTTTTCTGAGTGGCGCCCCAGCGCCACTGTTGTCTTGTTAGGGCGGAGCCGTCGTGAGCTCGCTCACGTAAGGCTCTGTCCTAACAAGGCAACAAGCCGAAGGCTCAGAAAACCAACAGGGGTTTAACCTGGTTTTTGTCTACTTCCTCC
>JBNMMB010000120.1:0-7609 GCA_050875105.1 Prevotella sp.
CTCGCTGCTGTAGTTCACGCCAATCTTCACGAGCTTGCGGCCTTCGGCAGTGTAGGGAATGAGATAACCCTTGTCGTCGATCTGCTTCAGGGCGGCATCGGCGGAGCCGTCGAACTTCAGTTCCATGACATAGACCACCGATGGGAGGGTGATCACCACGTCGGCACGTCCGTGGGAGCTTTCCTCCTCCACCTTGATGAAGCCGCCGATGAGCGAGAACACGAGATAGAAGATGGTCTGCACGTCGCTCTCGGTCTTATTGGCCAGGCGGTAGGACACGCCGGCGAGGTAGGCGCGCATCTGCGTGAGGGCCTCCTCCATGTCGCCGGCGATGGCCGCCTTGACAAACTTGATGACAAAGCTGCTGTTGGAGCCCGACGCCGGGATGAGATAGTTGGCCGCCAAGGAGCGTATCATGCCGAGTCGCACCTCCTCGTTGGGGTAAGCGAGGGTGTAGAGGCCAATCGTGGGGTCGTAGTGCTTGATGGTGAGGTAGCCACTCTGGTAGAGCAGCGGCAGGGCCGTCGTCATGTTCTCAGGCGACACGTCGAAGTCGTCGACGCTCGCGTCCTGGCCGGTGAGGTCGCGCAGGGAGACGTTGTACTTCTGCAAGAGCTTGATGATGTAGGTGGGTGTGCCCGACTCAAACCAGTAATTGCCTATCTTTTGTGAGGCAAGCGCCTTGATGAGGCTGAACGGGTTGTAGACATCCTCAGCGTGCTTGCTGAAATGATAGCCGTCGTATTTCTTCTTCAACAGGGCGAACGTCTCGTCGACGCTGAGGTGCAGGCACTCGGCCAGCCGCTCCACGTCGGGGCGCATCTGCGTCTGGAGCTCGTCGCTGCTGATGCCGCAGATGGCGGAGTACTGGTCGTACATGGAGATGTTGAAGAGGTTGTTGAACTCGCTGGAGATGCTAACGCTGAGTTGCGCAAACTTGGTGATGCCCGTGAGGAAGACAAACTCAAGGTAGGGGTCGAGCGACTTGATGGGCGAGTAGAAGTTCTGCATCGTGCGGCGCAGTGTGGCGAGGTTCTGCTCCTCGTGCACCACGTCGAGCAACGGCGCGTCGTACTCGTCGATGATGAGCACCACCTTCTGGTGGGTCTGCTCGTAGGCCGCCTTCACGAGATTCTCAAAGCGTTGGTTGAGGTTAGGGGTGTCCTCCCTTTTCCCGTACTTCTCCTCGTAAAGAGCCAACTTATAGTTAAGTTCTGACTTGAGGTCTTCTTCATTGCAGTGCTTTGCGGTACTCATGTCGAAGTGAAGCACGGGATGGCACGTCCAGTCGCGTTCCTTCTCGCTGATGGCAAGACCCTCGAAAAGATCCTTGCGCCCCTCATAGTAGGCATGGATCATCGAGGCAAATAGCGACTTGCCGAACCGCCTCGGGCGGCTCAGGAAAACATACTGATAACCTTTATCTATGAAGTCGGCAAGATATTGTGTCTTGTCGATATACAGATAATTGCCTTCTCTGATCTTTTCGAAGGTCTGTATTCCTACCGGATATTTTCTTGTCACTGCCATATCGTGTCTTCTTATTGTCCTTTTGCAAAGTTATTGTTTTTATTTTATCTCCATGTGTATATTTCCTTTGCAGACACAACATTTATCGGCAACTATTGTTTCCATAGAAACACACGGACCAGTGAGTTCATTGCCTCACAGCAGCGGTCACCACCTTGTCGGTCTCCATGTTGAGCTCGATGAAATTGTCAAACAGGCGTTGCCCCACCTCTCGGATGATGTATGACTAGCCTACCTGTCGCGCGCCATCCACAATCAGAATCTTGTCAGAGCCTGACTGCAAGTGGTTTACAATGTGTTTTCTATCTTTCGGTATAGCATATCCACACTTTTCCTAAAAGCCCTCCTTGTGTCGTTAGGCTCAAGTTGAAAAGGTTAGTCTTCAATCTTCAACGTTCCTGCGTTCGCTGATATACTCCTTTGGTGTCATACCCGTGAATTTCTTGAACATCCGGCTAAAATGTTGAGGATATTCAAAGCCTAATCTGTAAGCTGCTTGAGTGATGGACTCGCCCGATGACAATAAGTTCTTTGCTTGCTGAATGATGTAGCTTCTGATGTAATGGCTTGCAGTGTCTCCGGTCGACTTCTTGATGACGTCGCCGAAATAATTGGCCGACACGCAGAGCTTGTCTGCACAATATTGCACACTCGGTATTCCCAATGACAATTGTTTGCCAGCGTCAAAATATTCGCGGAGCAGACTTTCGAATTTCTTCAGAAGATCGGTGTTTTCCAGTTTCCTGGTCAAAAATTGCCGATTGTAAAAACGGCGGCAATAGTTGAGCAACACTTCCAAATAGGCCACAATAATGACGTCTTGAACGTCATCACGTTTGTTGTTTTCAATCTCGTCACGAATCTGCCGCATCAACGACACGATGGTTTCATGTTCCTCATCCGACATGTGAAGAGCCTCGTTGATGCGGTAGTCGAAGAAGGAATATTCCTTAATGGTCTGTTCAAGGTGGGTTCCGTGCAGCAAGTCTGGATGAAACAGCAAGGCCCAACCTTTTATATCTACAAGGTTGCCATTTTCTTCTTTTCCTCCTATTTGGCCTGGAGCCACACAGATCAGAGTCCCTTCTTTATAGTCGTATTTCCCGAAGCCGTAAGTCAAGTCAACTGCCACATCGTCACGAAGAAAGAGGCCGAACACGCTATAATTGCAAAGGCAATGACGAACAGGCGACACTTCTGAGTAATCAATGACGCTGATGAGCGGGTGGGCGTCCTTATGACCAAGATACTCACTATAGTCGCTTACATTTCTTACTTTTAATAGCTTGTTCATTGTAATTCGCTTTAATATCCTGTTGCAAAAGTAACAAAAAGACAGTGGAATGATGGAACTATCTTCCAAGATTTTGGTACATACCCAGAGATTCTGTATACTTTTTATATTCAATGTGCGCTTAATTTTGCAGCGTAAAATTAGAACAAGATGAATATACAAGAAAAATTAAGCCAAGAAGAGGTGGTGCAATACATCGCCCATCGCCATCATCTTACCCTACAGGAAACCATCGCTTGGTTTTTGCCGTCGGAGAAGAATATTCAAGCCTCGTGTCTTGAAGATAATGAGATTGAAATCATGAGAGATTTAATTAAACACTGTTGAAATGAAAAAGCTTTTATTGACCCTTGTGGCTTTGGCAATGACCACAGTGGCGTTGCAAGCCAAGACCCTCATCGCCTATTATAGTTTTACGAACCACTGTCGCACGATCGCAACCGACTTGAAAGGTCAGTTGGCAGATGCCGACTTGGTGGAGGTGCAACCTGCTGAGGAAGGCTTGGACTACGCAGCCAACAACTATGCCATCGGTAGTGCCTTGATAGCGGCTATCCGCAATCACCCCAACGATGCCTCATCCTATCCTGCCATCAAGGATCTGACGGTGGATTTTAGCCAGTATGATGACATCGTGATAGCCACCCCATTGTGGTGGGGCAACATGGCTGCCCCGATGCAGACCTTCCTCTTCCAAAATGGAAGCAAGTTGGCAGGCAAGAAAGTAGGACTGATTGTTTCGAGTGCAAGCACTGGGATAAGCGGTGTGGTATCCGATGCCAAGCGATTGGTTCCGGAAGGCGATTTCACGGAGAGCCTTTGGATTCTTTCCTCACAGGTGAGCAACTGCCACTCCATGATTTCCTCTTGGATATCAAGCACAGGTATCGGTACGACCACAGGAATCTCCGTCGTCAAGGGTGATGGCCAAACAAGCGTTTCCGTGAGTGGCAATCGCTTGATGGTGAACGGCGCCTTCAAGAGCGTTGACATCTATGATGCCGCAGGGCGCAAGCTGTTGTCATCCAATGATAAAGCAACCGACATCAAGGGGCTGACGGCTGGCAATGTCTATGTCGCCATCATAAGAGGAGAAGAGGGAGATGCCTCCTATAAGTTTACTGTGAAATAAAAATGTCAACCATGATTGATGGCGTCGAGGCTTAGCAAGTGGCTGGCGATGTCCCGTGGGCTATTATGGATGCAGCACCACCAAGGAGGACATGCTTCGCTTGGTGCGTCGTGCCTACGACCATGGCATCACGCTCTTCGACACGGCAGAGGTGTATGGTAGCGAGGAATGGGTAGGCGAGGCATTGCGCCCGATCCGTGACAAGGTGACGATAGAGACTAAGTTTGGTTTTGCTGTGGCTGAGGGGAAGCCAAGCGTAGTGAACAGCAAGCCCGACCATATCCGCAAGGCGGTGGAGGGTTCGCTGAAAAGACTTGGAACAGATCATCTCGACATGCTCTTTCAGCATCGTGTTGACCCCGAAGTTCCTATTGAGGAAGTGGCAGAGACCGTAGGAGCACTCATCAAGGAGGGAAAGGTCTTGCAATGGGGATTGTGCGAGGCGAGCGCCAAAACCATCCGTCGTGCCCATGCCGTGCAACCTTTGAGCGCTGTGGAGAGCGAGTATGCCATTTGGTGGCGTGAGCCAGAGACCAAGATTTTCCCGACACTCGAAGAGTTGGGCATCGATTTCGTGGCGTATGCTCCTATCGGCAGAGGCTATCTGACGGGCATCCACAATGAGAACAGTCGCTATGTGTTGCCCGACCGCCGTGCCGTCCTCCCTCGTTTTGAGCCAGAGGCAATGAAACACAACATGCCGCTTATCCGATTGGTACAGCGTTGGGCTGAGCGCAAGGGCATCACTCCTGCCCAGTTTGCCATCGCTTGGGTACTGAGTATGCGCCCATATACCTTGGCAATCCCAGGCACCACCAAATATTGGCATCTTGACGAACTCGTCGGCTCGCCCATGACGAGACTTTCTGCCGACGAATTGAAACAATTCAATGGCGAATTGGACAAGATTGACATCATGGGACATCGTGCCAATGCTGCGATAGAAAGTCAGATAGACAAGTAGTCTCCTCGCCTACGAAGCTGGGGGCTAAAAACCAAAAAGTATGAACAGAAACAGGCAATTATCCTTGTTCTTTCTCGTGCTGTCATTCTTCCTCGTGCAGGTGATGGCCATGAAGGCGCAAGACATAGAAAACACAAACACAGAAATTATGGGGAAGAAGAATTTAGGCAGTCTGTTGGCTCTCTATCCGAAGCCAATGACAGTAGTGGGAACGGAAGTGAACGGCAAAGTAAACTGGCTGGTCGTGGGACATACAGGCATTATCGGACACGACCGCATCATGGTGTCGCTGAGCAAGGCGCATTATACCAACCAAGGCATCAGGAAATCCAAGAAGTTGTCCGTCAACCTCGTGAGCCGAGCGATGCTCGACAAGGCAGACTACGTGGGGAGCGTAAGCGGTGCGGAGACCGACAAGTCGAAGGTGTTTGCCTATCACATGGGCGAGAACGGCAGTCCTGTCATCGACGATGCACCTATCACGATGGAATGCCAGGTGGAGGACATCTACGAGACGGAAGGCTTTGAGAGCTTTGTTTGTTCCATCGTCAACACCTATGCCTCAGACGACGTGCTCGACAAGGACGGCAAGCTCGACTACACCCGATTGAAGCCAGTGCTCTTCGAGTTTCCTACCTATTCATATATCGCCACAGGCGAGGTCATCGGCAAATGCCTCAATCTCGACAAGCAACCTCGCATGTGCGCCAAGGAACAGATGCAAGCCGACGGCATCGTTCGGCTGTCAAGAATTGAGGTCTATCCTGAGTATCTCAAGGAGTACATGCAGTATGCCAAGGAGGTGGGCGAGGTGTCGCTCCGCACAGAGCCTGGCGTGCTGACGATGTATGCTGTGAGCGAGAAGGAAAATCCTTGCGTCATCACCATCTTGGAGACCTACGCCAGCCAAGAGGCCTACAAGAAGCACATCGCCTCTGCCCATTTCCAAAAGTACAAGCAGGGCACTCTGAAAATGGTGAAAGACTTAAAGCTGACCGACCAGTCTCCGTTGAACCCGAAGAATGTAATCAACAACTTTATAACTTACTGAAGTTCTCAGCCGCATTTGTCGCTCAACACGCTATAAGAACCTGTCCATAGCCAGCATCCAATACCGGCACTTGGTGCCAGCGGAGTTATACTATGATCAGAAAATAGAACTTTTAATCCGCCAGCTTTCATGTATTGACGCCAGCACGCTGCGACAAAATTGTGGAGTGTCTGTGGTGGTATATCTGCGGAAAAGTGTATCTTTGCGGTCAGATTAGGTGCAGAAAAATGTGGTGATCGGGCCAAATGATGTGCGGAAAAGTGTAGGCCGCACCCCATTTTATGTGCGAAAAAATGTAGTGTAGACTATGGAACGACTTGTTTTACAGCAATTTAAGGAGTGGAATGAACGACCTTGCTCCACGCCTCTCCCGACCTGCGGGCTGTGAGGTTCTCCATGTTGCCCTATAAGCAGCAGGGGCAGCTCTATTGCGTTCCATTGTATGCGATATAACGTAAAGACACTCGTAAGATGACAGACGACAAACTGATGAATGATTGCGCCCAGGCCCAGCCGCGCCGGGTGAAGGGCCGCTTTGCGCCGTCGCCCACGGGGCGCATGCACCTGGGCAATGTGCTGAGCGCCCTGCTGTCGTGGCTGTCGGCCAAGGCGCAGGGCGGCACGTGGCTGTTGCGCATCGAGGACATCGACCCGCAGCGGTCTCACCCGGCCTATGCCGACCTGATCATGGACGACCTGGAGTGGCTGGGGCTGAAGTGGGACGAGGGGCCCTACTACCAGAGCCAGCGCGGCGACCTCTATGCCCACTATCTCGATGAGCTCACGGCGCGCGGCCTGACCTATCCCTGCTATTGCACGCGGGCCGACATCCTGGCCACGCAGGCGCCCCACGAGAGCGACGGGCGCGTGGTCTATCCCGGCACCTGCCGCCACCTGCCCCGCGGCGCCCGCTCGGGACCTGCCGCCACACGCCTGATGGTGCCCGAGAGGGGGCAGGGCGTGGTGACCTTCACCGACGGCCACTATGGTACGCAGACGGTGGACCTGGCCACCCATTGTGGCGACTTCATCGTCAGGCGCAAGGACGGTGCCTGGGCCTACCAGCTCGCAGTGGTGGTGGACGACGCGCTGATGGGCGTCACTGAGGTGGTGCGCGGCCGCGACCTGTTGCTCTCGTCGCCCCAGCAGATCTATCTGGCGCGCCTGTTGGGCTTCACGCCCCCTCACTTCATCCACCTGCCCCTGCTCCTGGGCGCTTCGGGTCAGCGACTCTCGAAGCGCGACCGCGGCCTCGACATGGCCTGCCTGCGCCAGCGCTTCACGCCAGGCCAGCTCATCGGCCTCCTGGCCCACGCCGCCGGCCTGCAGCCCACCCCCGACGCCGTGTCGGCGCGCGACCTGCTGCCGACGTTCTCGTGGGACCGCATCGCGCGCAACGACATCGCGCTCAGCCTGTGATGCTGCTCCTTTCGGAAAGACAAAACCCCTGCTGGCCTTGTGACGTGGGACACGTCACCCACTGCAAACGCCAACCTGCATCCCATTTCTTTCTTGATGCCAAGCGCCAGGACCATGCTTGCGTCCTAATAGCCAAAAGCGCCAGGACCATGCTTGCATCCAATATAGCAAAAAACGACAGGGCTTCGCCTGCATAGGATACTCTATGCGGGCGAAGCC
>JBNMMB010000121.1:0-7104 GCA_050875105.1 Prevotella sp.
ATGGTCGCCACTGTAAGCAGTTGCGGCAACGGTAAAACAGAAGCCTTGCAATCGCAAATCGACTCTCTGAATACAACCGACAGTCTTCACCAGGAAGACATCAAGCAGATGGCCGATTTTGTGAATGTGATGTCGGCAGGCCTCGACAGCATCTCGGCCCAGGAGGGCATCCTCCAGCAGATGGGCAACGGCGAGGGTGGCGCCATCGACAAGAACAAGATGAAGAGCCAACTGCAACAGTTGGCCCAGACCCTGCAACGCCAGCGTGACCGCATCGCCGCCCTGGAGGAGTCGGTCAAGGACAACAAGTCGGCTTACGGCCAGCGCATCAGCAAGCTCATCGCCGCCTACAAGGCGCAACTCGATGAGAAGGACAAGAAGATCGCCGACCTGGAGGCACAGCTCAATGAGAAGAACACCAACATTGCCAAGCTGACGGAGAACGTGAACAGCCTCACGACGACCAACACGCAACTCCAAGGCACCGTGGAGAGCCAGAGCAAGACCATGGAGGCCCAGAAGACCACCATCGCCGAGCAGGACGCCTCACTGCACACGGGCTTCGTGGCCATCGGCAGTTCGAAAGACCTGAAGGCCAAAGGCATCATCAAGGGTGGTTTCTTGGCCAAGAAGAAGGTGAACGTGGCTGACCTCAACACCAGCAACTTCACGCGCGTGGACATCCGCAACTACACCTCAGTGCGCCTCAACTCCGACGACCCGAAGATCATGACGCAAATGCCTGGCGGTTCTTATGAGATGAAGGACAACGGCGACGGCACCACCACGCTGCGCATCAAGGACCCACAGCTCTTCTGGAGCGTCAGCAAGTACCTGGTGGTGAAACTGTAGACTTATCCTAAGGCAGCGTCGGCAGTCTGTCGGCACGTGTCGCCCCATAACAAGGGCGGCCTGGGTGAAAAACACTCGGGCCGCCTTATTGCTTTCATCATCAACGACAAAAAATCATGAGCTTCACATCCAAACTCATCGCGTGTGCAGCGATGTTATCGTCCGCCCTCTCGGTTTCGGCCAACGACGGCGTTTACTTCACGAGTGGCAACTTCCTCGTGCCCACTAAGGAGACTGACATCTCCGTGGACAAGGAGATACTGACCATCACCATCGGCAAGAACAACTATGCCCGGGTGGACGTCTATTATGAACTGATGAACCACGGAGCGGCCAAGACGGTCACCATGGCCTTCGAGGCTGCTGCGCCTTACAACGTGGGCGAACGGCTCAACGCCCAGGGCGTGCACCCCTACATCCACGACTTCACGGTCAACATGAACGGCAACACACTGGACCACCGCAACGCGGTGGTGGCAGCGCCCTACAGAGACGGGCATCCCGACTTGAGCTTCACGCCACTCGACCTCAACCAGTGGCAAGACATCGCCAATGCCCCCGACACGATCGACATACCAGCCGACAACATGCTCTACAACGCCTCGGCGGACAGCCTCGTCAACTATGCCTACGCCTACTTCTTCGAGGCGCCCTTCCAGCAGGGCCGCAACATCGTGCACCACACCTACCGTTACCGCATGAGCTACAACGTCGGACAGCGCTTCACCATCCCCTACTGGCTCACACCGGCCACACGCTGGGCCAACCACCAGATCGACGACTTCACCCTGCGCATCACCGCCGACGAGCCGACGGGCTTCTGCCTGACCGACAGTCTCTTCGCCTCAGAGCCTTTTGTGGCCGAAGGGCACAGTCGTACCTATTGCCTCACCAACCCTTATGGTGAGCCCACGCTCTTTGCCGAGGTGGCCAACGGCGACACGGTCTCCTGGCACAGCAACAACTTCCGACCAACTACCGACATGTGTGTGGCGGCACCCACCTGGGAGCGTGACAACGTGGCCAGCTGGGACGTGACAGAGGGCAAGGTGGTGATCGACCAACAGGGCCGCGCCTACCGATACCTGGCCGACTGTGACGACAGCTACTTCGTGGAAGCACAAGACTATGGACTGGTGAAGCAGGCCGGCGCGCGCATCGAGACGCGGCGGGCCGCCAAGGGGCAGGGCTACCTGACCGTGAACAGCAACGAGGCAAAACGTGTCAACGTGCGCATGCGCCCCACAACCCGCAGCAAGGTGGTGGCGCAACTGGCCATCACGCCCGGCGACATGCCTGAGAGCTACGCTTGTCTGGGACTGGTGCAGGGCAAAGGCAAAGACCGAAGCTGGCAATGGTACAAGGTGAAGGTGGGCGGTCGCACGGGCTACGTGCGCCAAGACCTCATGCTCTGGGACGCCATCAACCTGTAATCACTGAAGGTTGAAAACAACGGCATAACAACGCGCAAGCGCTCTTTGCCATAACCCATCAAAAAAATAACGCGTTTTTGCGACCAACAGAACATTATGGTTGCAAAAACGCGTTTTTTCAAGGACTCTTTGTCCCTATGACTTCTAAAGTTAATTGCTTACCAGGCTGAAGCGAAGTAGACGCCGTCTTGGACGGCCATCTTCACCTGGAACAGGCCAGCCTGGTCGGCGGTGACATTCATCTTCTTGCCATTGGGCAATGTGGCCTGGATGGTGCCGTCCTCGTTGAAACGGAACAACTCCTTCAGGGCGCCATTGTCCTTGTAGTTCCAACTCTTCTCCTTCTTGTTGTAGACGAGATACGACACCTCACCATCGGGATTGGTGATCTCGTAACCGTTCTTCAGGGTCTTCACGGCATACATCCGGCCGTCCTTGCCCATCACGTTCTTGGTCTCGCCAACATGGGCCACGAGCTTGTTGCCCGTCCAAAACTCGATGGTGTTGAGCACAAAGAGGTCGGCCACGCTACACACAGCATAGGCCGGGCTGATGAGGATGAACACCAATTCGTTGACAAACTTGTTGCTGAGTTTCTTGTTCCAGTTGAGCACGCTGTTGGTCAGTCCGAACGAACCGATGCATGAACTCAGTGTCAAGCCCCCAAATGTGAGGGCAATGACGACTTTGGTTGTGATCTTTCGCATCTTGAATGATTGATTTATGGGTTAATACTGTCTTATTCTGTCACCCAGCTGGTGATGTTTCGCTCATCCTTCAAGCTGAAGTTGACACCCACCTTCACCACCTTTTTGCCACTCAACGCAAACGCGTCTGCATAATGGTGCTTGTTGATTAGTGCGATAGCCTCCTCGGCCGTCTTGCCAAACTTCAGCTCCATGACAAAGACGTGATCGTCGGTCTCGAGTGTGAGATCCGTTCTTCCCTTAGCCGTATGTTGTTCCACACCGATGCGGTAATCGGTGAGCAAAGCAAAGATGAGATACATCATTTGCTGATAATGCCCCTCGTACTGGGTGTTGTCACAATAAGGGAATGTCTCCAAGAATGTTTTGAGCAATTGCAGGGCCCCGTCGATATCACCCCTGCGGATGAGCACCGACATCTGGGCAATAGCCACCTTTCCCTTCGGTGAGCGACGAGAAAGGTAGTTGGGCAACAAACTCTTAAACAAGCCTACCCGTACCTCCTTGTTAGGTATGCCCAACTCATAAAGTCCCGACTCATCGTCAAATCCCTTGATGGTGACATAACCACTCTGGTAGAGCAAAGGCACTATTGACACCATCTCTTCGGAAGGCGCATCAAAATCGGTCACATCCGCCAATTCTTTCTCACCGATGTCTATCGGGGAAACATCATACTTGCGCATCATCTCTATCAAGAAGGTTGGCGTGCCCGATGCAAACCAATAGGCGCCCAATTTACCTTCTGACAGACAACTAATCAAACTAAACGGATTGAAAACATCCGGGGAAGGCCACGTGAAATGATATCCATCGTAATGGTCCTTCAGTTGACAAATCGCCTCTTCTTTCGATAACGAAAGTTGCTCAGCAAGTGCCTCTATATCCTCAGACATCTGTTCCAACATTTCTTCCGTCGTGATGCCACAAAGACCGGCATAAGCCGCATCCATGCTGATATTTGAGATGTTGTTGAGTTCGCTAAAAATGCTCAATTGCGAAAACTTAGTGATACCTGTCAAGAAGACGAAGCGAAGGAGGGGCTCGCAATCTTTCAATGGACTATAGAAATTGCGCATGACGAGCCGCAATCTGCTCAAGCGGTCTTCATCATGAACCACATCGAGCAAAGGGGCATCGTATTCATCTATCAGGATGACCACCTGCTGGCCTGTCTGCTCACGTGCCGTCCGGATTAAGTCGGTCAGCCGATTATTGATGCCTTCCCTATGTGTTTCTATGCCAAACTGTTTCTCCTGGTCCTCCAGCTGATAGCCCAAGAAAAGCTTCAGTTCATCTTCTGTCTGGTGCTTGCCACCAGACATGTCAAAGTGGAGTACAGGATAGGCTGTCCACTCCGTTTCCAGATTATCTATCGCCAGTCCACTGAATAGTTCACGCTTACCCTCGAAATAACTTTTCAAGGTAGATACAAGGAGAGACTTTCCAAATCGTCGCGGGCGATTCAGAAAGACAAATGGATTGTTGGCATGTGTCAAACGATACACATACTCCGTCTTGTCGATATAAAACCGATTCTCTCTACGGATTCGTTCGAATGTCTGTATTCCTATCGGATATCGTTTTCGAGCCATATTCCGGTCGTTCACTCAGTATATAGAAAACTTGTTGGATGATCAGGTTCCAACGATCCGCTTCCCCTTGGCTTGCCTAATCTGAATGACGCAGCGCCCGCGAGGCGAGGGGTTGCAGGGTGTCGAAATCATAGATGGTGATAGCGTCGTCGGCCATGATGCCAAGCGTGGGTGGGTTGCCTCCCTTGGGGAAGGTGATGGAACCCGTGTTGCAGATGAGACTGTGGTCTTCGCGCTCGGTGAGTTCCCACAGGTGGGTGTGGCCGTAGATGACGGCGTCGAAGCGGCCTGGGGGCAACGTCTCCTTATTATATACGTGACCATGGGTGAGCAGGATGCGGCGCCCCTCATCGACAAGGACCGAGTAGGTCGAGAGGATGGGGAAATGGAGGAGCATCTGGTCGACCTCCGAGTCGCAGTTGCCTCGCACGGCCACAATGTCGGCGGCCATGGCGTTGAGCGCCTGGGCAATGCCGGGGGCGTCGAGCCCCTCGGGCACCCCATTGCGCGGGCCATAGTTGAGGATGTCGCCCATGAGGAGCAACATGTCGCACTGCTGGGCACGATAGAAGTCGAGCGCTCGCTGCAGGCGGGGCAACGATCCGTGGATGTCGGAAAGGAGCATGTATCTCATCGTCTCAGGTAGTTACGGAGGTCCTTACTGTTGGTCATGCGGCAGAGCTGGCGCACCGCCTTGTCGCGAATCTGCCTGACACGCTCGCGCTTGAGCCCCATCTGCTCGGCGGTCTCAGCCATGGTGAGCGGCGCGGTGCCCACACCGTAGAGACAGGCAGCCACGCGCTGCTCGCGACCGTCGAGACGGCTCACGAGGCGGGCGAGCTCTTCGACGAGCGCGCCCTCTTCCAGCACCTGGCCGGGATCGGAAGCATGAGGATTGGCCACCACGCGACCTAGGCTCAGGTCCTGACTGCCCCCCACAGGGGCGTCGATGGAGAGCGCACGACTGCGACGGTGCTCCGAGGCGGAGTCGCCGGCGTCGCGCGGCACACGGTAGAGGCCCGTCTGTTGCTCGATGGCTTGGCGCATGGCCTCGCGGATATAAGGGGCGGCAAAGGTCACGAAGCGCTTGCCGCGACTGCCGTCAAACTTGGCGGCGGCACGCAACATGGCGATGTTGCCCTCGCTGATGAGGTCTTCGGTGGGCAGGCCGCAGCCCGCATACTGGTGGGCCAGCGACACCACGAAGGTGAGGTTGGCGGTGGTGAGCTTGTCCAGCGCGCGGCTGTCGCCCTGCTGGATGCGCTCGGCCAACTGCTGCTCCTCGGCATCTGTGAGGAGCTTCTCTTGTCCGATCTCGTTGAGATAGGTGTCTATGGATTTCTTTTCGTTCATATGCTTGGTGGATAAGGTTGGGGTCAAAGGGAGACTACAGGTCGGCGTCGAGCAGCATGTCGGCCACTTCCTCGGGCGTGTTGTAGTCCATGCCGAAGGCCAGCTCCTCGTCGGAAAACTCCTTGGAGAGGCGCACGGCCTCCTCCTCGGTGAGACGCTGACGGCCGTCGTCGTCAGAAGCCGCGAGCAGGGCGTCGAGAATTTGTTTGCGATAATCAGTAACGTTTTGCATGACTCTGTGTGTAATAGGTTCGGGTGAAGGGGGCGCTGTGTGGCTTGGTCAGTCGCTGATGCTCCGCAGGAGATCCATCAGGCTATGCGGATCGGTCCATGAGAAGCCAGGCATGGAGAGCGCCACCTTGTAGGCTTCGCGTTTCGAGCGCGGCAAGGCGTGATCGATGTCGCGCTCATGCACACGCAGCCACTTGCCGCGATAGCGATAATAATAGACATGGGTGTAAGGCAGGTCGATGTCGTCCTCGTTGATGGTGATGGCCGTGGAACTGAGCATGAGCGAGTTGACCTGCACGTCGGTCATGTCGCGGCCGTTGAGGATCTGCTGCCTGAGCGAGGCCATGTCGATGTAGGTGGCCTGGTAGAGGGCGTTGTCGCCCACGGTGTCGACACGCCAATAGAGCATGGTGTCGATGCGCTCGTAATGGCGATCCTCGAAATCGACACTCTTGATGGTCTTGCGATTGGCCTCCATGATGCGTCCCTGCGGGTTGCGATAGACGAGCACACTGCCCTTGAGGAGCACATTGGCCTGCGGCGCCGTGACCACCTTGCCCGTGGTGAGCGTCACCAGGGCGGGGCGATAGGTGGGGAAAGCCAGCGTGCGATGCAGCGTGGTATCAGTCTGGGCCAAGGCCGTGAATGACCACACGAAGACGGCCAGCGTGAGAGCCAAACGGAGCGCTTTGTTCATCTTTGAGTTTCTTTCGTTCAAAGATACGGCTTTCGTGGCATTCATGGTGTCGCCCTGCCCCATATTTAACGCATATTAACCTTAAAAACACGGGAAGTAACTATTCAGCGGTAGGAACAAATGGTGCTTTTTATCCTTAAAGCCCAATAAAACGCATTGATTTTGCATAGCAAAAAGTGCCTTATCTTCTTGCGTATTTGAAATATTTTTCGTACCTTTATACCTATGAAAGAACA
>JBNMMB010000122.1:0-6849 GCA_050875105.1 Prevotella sp.
ATATTAAAGGTTGCTTATAAAGGATAATAAAAGTTAAAAATTTAAATAGCTTTTAAAATACCTTCTTATAATATGTTGCATTTCCAACAAAACTTCGTACCTTTGCACCCCGAAATGGGTTCATTGTACCTGTATAACAACTATGTAACAGGTAGCAGGGCTCGTAAGACGTTGAAAATAAACAAAATAAATATATAAATTTAAAAAATTACAATTATGCCTACTATCTCACAATTAGTACGTAAAGGCAGAAGAGTCGTTGCAGACAAGAGCAAGTCGCCTGCTTTGGACAACTGTCCCCAGCGCCGCGGCGTTTGCGTCCGTGTGTACACAACCACTCCTAAGAAGCCTAACTCAGCCATGCGTAAGGTGGCTCGTGTCCGTCTGACCAACCAGAAGGAGGTCAACTCTTACATCCCTGGAGAGGGACACAACTTGCAGGAGCACTCCATTGTGCTGGTGCGCGGTGGTCGTGTGAAAGACCTTCCTGGTGTGCGTTATCACATCGTTCGCGGCACACTCGATACCGCTGGCGTGGCCAACCGCACACAGCGCCGCTCTAAGTACGGTGCCAAGCGTCCTAAGGCTAAGAAAAAGTAAAAACAAGACAATGCAGCGAGCCGAGGGCTGACGGTTGTCACCTGAAGCCAAGGGCTCAATGCTTTTAGAATTATTTTTTTTCGTTTTGCTGGAGAAGTTGAACAGGTTGAGTAAATGCTCGAGCGTGAGCGTTGAAGATCAGACATTGACAGCCCCAAGCAGAATTTATTTTAAAACAAAATGAGAAAAGCAAAACCAAAGAAGCGTGTGATCCTCCCGGATCCAGTCTTCAACGACCAGAAGGTCTCAAAGTTCGTCAACCACTTGATGTATGACGGTAAGAAGAGCATCTCTTACGCCATCTTCTACAAAGCCCTCGACATTGTCAAGGAGAAGGCTGCCAAGGAGGAGAAAACTCCTCTGGAGGTCTGGAAGCAGGCTCTCGACAACATCACTCCCCAGGTGGAGGTGAAGAGCCGCCGTATCGGTGGCGCCACATTCCAGGTGCCTACAGAGATCCGTCCCGACCGTAAGGAGAGCGTTTCCATGAAGAACATGATCGCCTTCGCACGCAAGCGTGGTGGCAAGAGCATGGCCGAGAAGCTGGCCGCTGAGATCATGGACGCCTACAACAACCAGGGTGGCGCATTCAAGCGTAAGGAGGACATGCACCGTATGGCTGAGGCTAACCGTGCTTTCGCACATTTCCGTTTCTAATTATATAAAGGTATAAAGACAATGGCAAACCGCGATTTACATTTGACCCGTAACATCGGCATCATGGCCCACATCGATGCAGGTAAGACAACGACTTCAGAGCGTATCTTGTTCTACACGGGTAAGACGCACAAGATCGGTGAGGTGCACGACGGCGCCGCTACCATGGACTGGATGGTCCAGGAGCAGGAGCGTGGTATCACCATCACATCTGCTGCCACTACCTGTAATTGGAACTGGAATGGCAAGACTTATAAGATCAACTTGATCGATACTCCGGGACACGTCGACTTTACCGCTGAGGTGGAGCGCTCACTCCGTGTGCTCGATGGCGCTATCGCCACTTACTCTGCTGCCGACGGTGTGCAGCCCCAGTCTGAGACTGTGTGGCGCCAGGCTGACAAGTACAATGTGCCTCGTATCGGCTATGTCAACAAGATGGACCGCTCTGGCGCTGATTTCTTCGAGACTGTGCAGCAGATGAAGGACATCCTGGGCGCTAACCCTGTTGTCATCCAGATTCCTATCGGCGCTGAGGAGACTTTCAAGGGCGTCGTTGACCTGATCAAGATGAAGGCTATCCTGTGGCACGATGAGACCATGGGCGCTGAATACGACGTCGAGGATATCCCCGCCGAACTCGCTGACGAGGCTGAGGAGTGGCACGACAAGTTGCTTGAGGCCGCTGCCGACTTCGACGACAACGTGATGGAGAAGTACATGGAGGATCCCTCAACAATCACTGAGGAGGAGATCATCGCCGCCATCCGCAAGGGTTGTATCTCTATGGATTGCTGCCCGATGTTGCTCGGTTCTTCTTATAAGAACAAGGGCGTTCAGCCGCTGCTCGACTACACTTGCGCTTTCCTGCCCTCTCCTGAGGATACTCCCGCTATCGTCGGTACCAACCCCGACACCAACGAGGAGGAGGATCGCAAGCCGTTGGAGTCTGATCCTACATCAGCTCTCGCCTTTAAGATTGCTACCGACCCGTTCATGGGCCGTCTGGTATACTTCCGTGTTTACTCTGGCCGTGTGGTCGCTGGTTCTTATGTCTTCAATCCCCGTTCGGGCAAGAAGGAGCGTATCAGCCGCTTGTTCCAGATGAACTCACACCAGGAGATTCCTATGGAGAGCATCGACGCTGGAGATATCGGCGCAGGTGTCGGCTTCAAGGATATCCGCACGGGTGACACCCTCTGCGACGAGGAGCACCCCATCGTGCTGGAGTCTATGACATTCCCCGATCCTGTGATCTCTATCGCTGTTGAGCCTAAGAGCCAGGCTGACGTTGCTAAGCTCGACAATGGCTTGGCTAAGTTGGCTGAGGAGGATCCTACCTTCACAGTGCACACTGACGAGCAGAGCGGCCAGACCATCATCTCTGGTATGGGTGAGCTTCACCTCGACATCATCATCGACCGTCTGAAGCGTGAGTTCAAGGTCGAGTGTAACGAGGGTAAGCCTCAGGTGAACTACAAGGAGGCTATCACCAAGACTGTTGAGAACTGGCGTGAGGTCTACAAGAAGCAGTCTGGTGGTCGTGGTAAGTTCGCTGACATCATCGTTACCATCGGCCCGAAGGACGAGGACTTCAACGAGGATGATCTGCAGTTCGTCAATGAGGTGAGCGGTGGTCACATTCCTAAGGAGTTCATTCCTTCTGTTCAGAAGGGCTTCAAGGACTCTATGAAGAATGGCGTGCTCGCTGGCTTCCCTGTGATGGGTCTGAAGGTTGTGCTGACCGATGGTAGCTTCCACCCTGTTGACTCTGACCAGATCTCATTCGAGTTGGCTGCACACGCTGCCTTCAAGAATGTTTGCGCCAAGGCAGGCCCCGTGCTCATGGAGCCGATCATGAAGGTCGAGGTTGTCACTCCTGAGGAGAACATGGGTGATGTCATCGGTGACCTCAACAAGCGTCGTGGCATGGTCCAGGGCATGGATGAGGCTCGTAGCGGCGCTCGTATTGTGAAGGCTATGGTTCCGCTGTCGGAGATGTTCGGTTATGTCACCGCTCTGCGTACCATCACTTCTGGTCGTGCCACCAGCTCTATGGAGTATGATCACCACGCTCCTCTGTCAGCTTCCCTGCAAGAGCAGGTGCTCGCTGAGCTCAAGGGCTAAAATAACATTTGGAAGAGGTGCTGCTTAGTGAACGACTCTTAAGCAGCATACCTCTTTCAATAATATCATAATCAAATCATTATTTACGATAACAAAATGAGTCAGAAAATTCGTATCAAGCTGAAGAGCTATGATCACCAGCTCGTCGACAAGTCGGCTGAGCAGATTGTCAAGGCTGTGAAGGCTACAGGTGCCATCGTGAGCGGCCCTATTCCATTGCCTACTCACAAGCGCATCTACACCGTGAACCGCTCTACCTTCGTCAACAAGAAGAGCCGCGAGCAGTTCCAGTTGTCCAACTACAAGCGTCTTATCGACATCTACAGCGCCACAGGCCAGACTGTCGATGCTTTGATGAAGCTCGAGTTGCCTTCAGGTGTCGAGGTTGAGATCAAGGTCTAATTTAGCTGAAGTTTAATTTTTGATTATACAGTAACTTTTAAATAATAAATTGAAATGCCAGGATTAATTGGAAGAAAAATCGGAATGACATCCGTTTTCAGTGCCGACGGTAAGAATGTGCCGTGCACTGTTATCGAAGCTGGTCCTTGTGTTGTCACTCAAGTGAAGACCGTCGAGACTGATGGCTATAAGGCTGTGCAGCTCGGCTATGGTGAGGCTAAAGAAAAGCGCACCACTAAGCCTATGGCTGGTGTCTTCAAGAAGGCAGGCACAACACCTAAGAAGCACTTGGCCGAGTTCAAGTTCGATGAGGAGTACAACCTCGGAGACACCATCACTGTGGAACTGTTCAACGACGCTGAATTTGTCGATGTCGTTGGCACCTCTAAGGGTAAAGGTTTCCAGGGCGTCGTGAAGCGTCATGGTTTTGGTGGTGTCGGTCAGAGCACTCACGGTCAGGATGACCGCGCTCGCAAGCCGGGTTCTATCGGTGCTTGTTCTTACCCTGCTAAGGTCTTCAAGGGCATGCGCATGGGCGGCCAGATGGGCGGCGATCGCGTCACTACTCAGAATCTGAAAGTGTTAAAGGTTATCCCGGAGCAGAATCTCTTGATCATCAAAGGTTCAGTGGCCGGTTGCAATGGTTCAACTGTTTTAATTGAAAAGTAATGGAACTCAGCGTTTTAAATATCAACGGTCAGGAGACCGGTAAGAAGGTAACTCTCAATGACGCTATCTTCGGAATTGAGCCTAACGATCATGTCATCTACTTGGATGTTAAGCAGTATTTGGCCAACCAGCGTCAGGGTACTGCAAAGTCTAAGGAAAGAAGTGAGATGAGCGGTTCTACACGCAAGCTTGGTCGCCAGAAGGGCGGCGGCGGTGCTCGCCGCGGTGATATCAACTCACCTGTCCTCGTCGGTGGTGCTCGCGTTTTCGGTCCTAAGCCCCGTGACTATGGCTTCAAGCTGAACAAGAAAGTAAAGATTCTTGCTCGTAAGTCTGCACTGACTTACAAGGCCCAGGAGAATGCCATCATTGTTGTCGATCAGTTCAATTTGGAGGCCCCGAAGACTAAAGATTTCTTAAATATTGCAAAAAATCTTAAAGTTGAGGGCAAGAAGACACTCGTTGTTTTGCCAGAAGTAAATAAAAACGTATATTTGTCTGCTCGCAACCTCCAGAAGGCTGAAGTGATGAGAGCTAACGACATCAATACGTACAAAGTTTTGAATGCCGATGTGCTCGTTATCACAGAGGATTCTCTGAAGACTATCGACGCCATCTTAAACAAGTAAACAACAAGGAGAATAAGAATTATGGCATTTATCATCAAGCCCCTGGTCACTGAGAAGATGACCAAGATCACCGAAAAGAAGCCTAACCGCTACGGTTTTGTGGTTCGTCCGGAGGCCAACAAGCTCGAAATCAAGGCTGAGGTTGAGTCTCTCTATCATGTCTCCGTGGTTGACGTCAACACGTCACGTTATGCTGGTAAGCGCTCTTCACGCTATACAAAGGCTGGCCTTGTGAAAGGACAGAAGAACGCCTATAAGAAGGCAGTCGTCACTCTCAAGGAGGGCGAAACTATTGATTTTTACAGCAATATCTAAAATAAGAAATGGCAGTACGTAAATTTAACCCGGTCACTCCGGGCACAAGACACAAAGTTATTGGCACGTTCGAGGAGATTACTGCATCCGTGCCAGAGAAGTCTCTCGTTTACGGTAAGCGTTCTACTGGTGGTCGAAACAACACCGGTAAGATGACCATGCGCTATATCGGCGGTGGTCACAAGAAGAAGTATCGTCTGATCGACTTCAAGCGAGAGAAAGATGGTGTTCCTGCTGTAGTGAAGACAATCGAGTACGATCCTAACAGATCGGCTCGTATTGCTCTTTTGTTCTATGCAGATGGTGAGAAACGTTACATCATTGCTCCCAATGGACTCAAGGTGGGCGCAACAGTCGTCTCTGGAGCCGAGGCTGCTCCTGAGGTCGGTAATGCTCTTCCCTTGGCTAAGATCCCCGTTGGTACTGTGATCCACAACATCGAGTTGCGTCCAGGCCAGGGTGCTCTGCTCGTTCGTTCGGCTGGTAACTTTGCTCAGTTAACTTCTCGTGATGGTGACTATTGTGTCATCAAGCTCCCTTCGGGTGAGACTCGTTTGATCCTTTCTACTTGTAAGGCTACTGTTGGTAGTGTTGGCAACTCTGACCATGCGCTTGAGCAGTCTGGTAAGGCTGGTCGTTCACGCTGGCTCGGCCGTCGTCCTCACAACCGTGGTGTTGTCATGAACCCTGTTGATCACCCGATGGGTGGTGGTGAGGGCCGTCAGTCTGGTGGTCATCCCCGCTCTCGTAAGGGCCTCTACGCTAAGGGTCTCAAGACACGTCGTCCGAAGAAGCTCTCTAACAAGTACATCATCGAGAGATCTAACAAGAAGTAAAAAGTTAATTACAGTAAGTTATGAGTCGTTCACTTAAAAAAGGTCCGTACATTAACGTTTCTCTCGAGAAAAAGATTCTCGCTATGAACGAGAGCGGTAAGAAGAGTGTCGTGAAGACATGGGCCAGAGCATCAATGATTTCCCCTGACTTTGTGGGACACACTGTTGCAGTTCACAACGGAAATAAATTTATCCCTGTTTACATTACTGAGAACATGGTCGGTCATAAGCTGGGCGAGTTTGCTCAGACACGTCGCTTCGGTGGCCATTCCGGTAACAACAAGAAGTAATCGGGGAAAACCATTTTAACAAGTATAATCAATGGGAGCAAGAAAACATATCGCGGCTGAAAAGATTAAGGAAGCCCGCAAAAATCTGTACTTCGCTAAGCTCAACGGAGTCCCCTCTTCGCCTCGTAAAATGCGTTATGTCGTCGACATGATCCGTGGCATGGAGGTTAACCGCGCACTCGGAGTGCTTAGATTCTCGAAGAAGCACGCTGCTGCTGATGTCGAGAAGCTGTTGCGCTCAGCCATCGCTAACTGGGAGACCAAAAACGATCGCAAGGCTGAGGATGGAGAACTCTATATCAGTAAGGTCTTCGTTGATGAAGG
>JBNMMB010000123.1:0-6523 GCA_050875105.1 Prevotella sp.
CATGCAGTGGGTGACGTGTCCTCACGTCACAACATGTGGGCTCTTCGTGGGTGACGTGTCCCACGCCACGCAGAGGTGTGTGCGGTTTAACCTGTTTCACTCTTCTTCGATGGCGTGAGCGGTTTAATTCGGTTTATGGCCAGGGTGTCGGGAAGGCGGCGGGAGCCGCCCATGATGGTGAGGCAAGCCTCGGACTGTGAGCTCGCTCACGTAGTCCGAGGGTTGCCTCGCCAGCATGAGCCCGACAGGGCTTCCCGACACCCTGGGGTTTATATCTGTTTTTGTCAAAAAAGCCGCCCTGGGGTTTACACTGGTTTTTGTCAAGCAGCCGCCTGTGTCAAAGCCGCACGTGGGCCCCGTCAGCCCTCCTCAGGCGCCACCTTCCGCCAGTGGTGCGGGTCGACCTTCTCGAGCCATCCCTGCGCCTTCCAGCGCGAGAGGATGGTCTTGAGCGAGCTGGGGCTGCACCATCCGTCCTTGAGCTGCTGCAGGTCGGCCAGGGTGAAGACGGGCGGCAACTGGTCGAAGACCGTCATGTTGTGGCCCTGCCTGGTGGCGCGGCTCTCGGCCGTGACGTATTGCCTGTCGAGCTGGTCGCCGAAGGCGCTGATCTGTCCCTGGAGGGTGAGGTCGGCCACCTCGAGGGCGAAGTCGATGGTGGCGGGTGTCTCCTCCTGTTGGCCCGTGAGCAGGTGGAAGACGGTGCCGCAGCGGAAGGCGATGACGGCTGCTCGCTTGCGGTAGGTGTCTTTCACGTGGTCGATGTCCTTGGCGGCCTCGAGGCGCTTCTGCTCCACCCACTGTGCGATGGCCTGGCGCAGGCGTGGCGTGTCGACGAAGCCTGTGGCCGAGCGCAGGCGTGTGGCGCCGTCGTCGATGAGTTGCTCGTCGGCTGCCGAGCGCTGTGCGAAGTGGGGCATGGGTGCGAAGGAGTTGTCGGGCATGTCGGCCACGATGACGCGCGAGGAGAGTCCGTTCTCGATGTTGTCGGCCTTGAAGCATTGTCGCATGGCCCCGTAGGTGCCGAGCATGGTCCAGTTGTAGGCGACGTCGACCACGCCGCTCTCGGCCTGGTCGGAGTTGTAGTCCTGTCCCCACTCGCCGTGGTCGAAGGCCAGTCGGTAGATGTCGTATTTCGACGACCACGAGCCGGCACCGTTGGTCTTGCGCAGGGTGTCGAGCTCCTCGCCGAAGGAGTAGATGGTGTGTCCGCGCGAGTTCTTGAAGCGCTTGAGCAGCGTGCTGCAACTGACGGTGACGGGCACCACCCTGATGAGCACCTGCGGGTCGTCGGGCACGCGCTCGTTGGCCTTGCGGCTCCGCCTCTTGGCCTTCCACTCGTCCTCGCGGCGGCGTGCCTCCTGGTCCTCGCGGTCGAGCTGTCGTCTCCAGAGGTCCACGGCTTTCTTGCAGGTGCTCTTGCCCGAGGCCTGGTCGCCCAGGATGATCGACATCAGGGCGAGTCGCTGCCGTGCCCCGTCGCAGTATTCCACCTCCACGCCGTCGGCGTAGGCTGCCGCGATGGGCATGACGGCGGCGATGACGGGCCACCACATGCGCTGGGGCACGCCCTGGAGCGAGGCGCTGAGGGCCGGTGGCATGTCGATGGTGGCGAAGGGCGGCGGGGTGGCCTGTCGTGCGGCCTGCGGGGCCGTGTCGGCGTTGGCCGTGGTGGCTTCCTCGTCGTCGTCGTCGGCCGTGTGGCGTGCCATGTCGATGGCGGCGCGCAGGGTGCGCGTGAGGCCCTTGGGCTGCTCGCGGCAGGCCGACTGCACGATGGCTTGCATCTCGTGCTGGGGCAGTCCGCAGGTGGGCATGACGGCCAGCAGCAGCTGTGGGTCGTTGTCGCAGATGGCGCGCAGGGCGGCGGCCAGCTGGTAGAGCCTGACGTTGCGTTCGCCCTGTGCGGGCTGGCCGCCGGTGAGGACCATCCAGCAGCCGATGATGCGCTCGTAGGGCAGGCCCTTGTAGGCGTGGGCTGTGGGGCTGTCGGCACTGGCCTGTGGGGTGGCCTGTGGGGTGGCCTGTGGGGCCGTGGCGAGGGCTGGCTTGGCTGTGGCTGTGGTGGCTGTGTGCTCCTGGTTGGGACAGGCCTCGATGGCGAAGATGCGGTCGTCGAGGAAGAGCAGGTCGTCGGGTGCGGCGCTGGTGGTGAAGAAGACGCGCGTGAGGTCCTTGGCGCCCTTGTCGAAGGCCACGCCGAGGAGGTCGCTGGCCCATTGCAGGTTGGCCTCGTTGGAGAGCTCTGGCCGGCGGGCGAAGACGATGTGGTAGCCCTTGGTGGCGCTTCGCTCGAGCATGAGCAGGCCGAGCTCGTCCTTCTTGGCCATGATGGCCTGTGGGGCGTGGGCCATGAGGCGGTCGTAGTCGGGCGCGGCGGGGTCGAAGTCGACGTCCATGCCCACGGTGGTGGAGGGCGTGGTGGCTCCGCGCAGTCGTCCGTCGGCTGCGGGCAGGCACGAGTAGTTCATCTGGACGAGGCGGCGCTTGGCGGCCTGGTTGCCCTGTCGGGCCAGTCGCAGGTTGGCCTGCTGGGCCGAGGTGTCGCGCAGCCGCAGGTACTCGTCGCGGCTGCTGACGGGGCGGGCCACCTTGTGGCCCTGCTCCGTGGTGATGACGAAGACGCTCATTGGCGCAGTTGGCTGCTGATGATGGCGTCGGCTGCCTCGGCTGCTTCCGTGGCGATGACCTGGCCGATGTTGACGTTCTCCTCGGGGCTCACCTTGAGCCACACCTGCACGGCGCCGTCCTTGGTGCGGCTCACGCGTCCGTGGGCGAGCTTGCGGATGAGCTGTGCGGCCGAGCGGCGGCGGGGCCTGGCGGCGAAGTCGAAGGTGCCGTCGGTCATCTGCTGGGCCACGCCGGCCATGCGCCTCATGCGGGGCACCTGGCCGGGCACGGGGTCGAGGGGTGAGAAGAGGAAGTACTTGCGCTCGTCGTAGTAGGCGACGCCTTCGAGCTGCACGTGGTCGCAGCTCTGGATGTTGCTGTTTTGTGACATAATATTATCGTTGTTTGATTGTTTGGTAATCGGGAGGGTGTGGTTTGACAAAAACCGGGTTAAACCCTGGGGTTTATATCTGTTTTTGTCAAACAGTCAGCGGGCTTCACCCCATGTTCAGCCCCCTATGCGTGCAACTTCACGATGTCGGTGACGAGGATGTCCTGGAACACCTGCCCGTTGTACTCGCGCACGGTGAAGCGCAGCGTGGCGGCCACCACGCACCCGGCGTCGAAGCGCAACTGGGCCGTGGCGCCGAGCATGGCGGCGGCATACTGGTTCTCATAGCGGCCGCCCAGCTCCTGCAACACGATGTTGCACTTGCTGGTCTGTCCCGACTCGCTCTTCTGGCTCTGCACAGCGAAGGCCTCGCCCTGCTGCACCACTCTCATGATCTTTGTCTCCATGGTTTCTGTTTACTTTTTGTTGTTGTTGATACTGCCGTTGATGCTCACGCTGAAAGCTATCTTCCAAAGCGTGAAGGTGAAAAAGAAATTCATCGTTATGTTCTCTGTTTTTGTGGTGGTTGATGATTTTGTGTTTTGCCTGTGGCGGCATTCGGCCGAATAGGGGGCCGTCTTGCTGTGTTCTCGGGTCGCCCCGCCGTGGAGGCGCTCGGAAACGTTTCACTGCATTGTTCTGCATGTTCTTCATTTTCATTTTTTTGATGATTAAAGAATTATTTCTGTTGCAAAATTACGCCATCGGGAATTCTGATAAAAGCAAGTCATTTTATCAAAGTGTTAAATCGTTGAGCACCTCGATCATCAACCTCAGCTGCTGCCTCGACTCCAGTCCCATGCCGATGTAAGAGCGATAGGCCGAGTCTTTCGCGGTGTGCTCCAGTGCCTCGCACAACTGCGAGTCGTTCATGCACGCGTCGTACACGCCATGCGAGCGCAGCACGCCCACCATGCGCATCACCCCATACTTGTTGAACTCACGGCACTTGCGAGTCTTCGGCCCAGGCATCAGCAGGTCCACGAGGTCCTCTTTGCCCAGTATCTCTTCCCACAGGCGGCCGACCCTTCCTGCCCATCGGGGCTGGGCCAGCCCGTCGATCTGCCTCACATACGTGCGCACGCTGCGTATCACCTCGGCGCGCTGTGGCGCCTGGCGCTCCCTCGGCTTGAGCAGCAGCCGGCCTTCGCGAGCCGCCAGCAGCACCTCGCTGAAATTCTCACGCAGAAATGCCTCGGTGACCCGAAGGCTCCTGCCGTTGTCTGTCTTCGACATACCCTAATCGGTTTTTGCGAGAGAAGCCGTGGATTACCGATGGCCATCTTCAATCACGCGTGAGGGTCCTCGCCTCCGCTCAGGGTTGAACATCGTTTTTTATGCACGCGGAGATGAGACCCACGGGGCCTCAAGTCCGAGCGCAAAACTATCTATAAGTAGGTGAAAATGAAAGGACAGGTTTACCTTTGTCTTATCAAACTCCTGTCAGCACATTATCAATTGATAATGAGGCACAAAAAAGGCGTTGATAGAAACCGCTCTATCAACGCCCGTTGGTCTTCTGATTAAGTAAGGTGGGGCTTATATATAAAGGATCTCAATCGGATTTAGGAAGACGGGCTGAAAGCCCAACGATTACTTAGCCCAGGGCAAGCGAAGCGGCACCCTGGGTATAGAAGCGCCAAGGTATGGCTGACGCCCTGTAAGGGCAAAAGTATAGAAAAGCAATGTGCTGTCGCGGTCGGAAGGCACAACGTGTAAGCAAAGCGCCTACACTTTTGCCCCTACAGGGCGCAAGCTCACGCGCACCATCCTCTACCCAGGGTGACGCTCCGCTTGCCCTGGGCTAAGTACTTTTTGGCCTTTCAGGCCGTGCAAGCGCAGAGCCGAGCGCAGGCTGTGCAAGCGGCTCTGCCGAGCGGCAGCCCGCACTTGGCAAATCGATGGAAACCTGTTAAGGCAAATCCGAAACTTTTTATTTATTTCAACAGTTTCCTTCCTTCTGTGTCTTCCAGGATTGTCATTTGCTGGATGGCTATCTGGTTGAGCTTGACGAGTCTTTCAGATTGAGGCATCCCATCGTTGATGAAGACAGCGTTGAGATTTTCCATGTTCGACAGGCAGATGAGTTCGTTGATGCTGGCATAGTCTCGGATGTTGCCCTTCTTGTCGGGATTCTGCTCACGCCATTGCCTTGCCGTCATGCCAAACATGGCGATGTTGAGAACATCCGCCTCGTCGGCATATTTCATTGCCGCTTGCTCACGCGTCACCTCTGCAGGGATGAGGTTCGCCTTGATGGCGTCCGTATGGATGCGATAGTTTATCTTGGACAACTCGCGCTTGGCCGACCACGCCAATTGCTTCTGTTCGTCAGCTTTAAGGCGTTGGAACTCCTTTATCAAGTACAGCTCAAATTCAACTGATACCCAACTTGCAAACTTAAACGCAATATCCCTTTGTGCATAGGTGCCTCCATTTGCTCCACTTTTACAAATGATGCCAACAGCATTTGTAAGTTCCACCCAACGAGTAGGACTCATTGTAAAAGCGTTTGAACCAGCTTCTTTCAAAAGGGGGTCGAATTCGACCCCTTTAAAATTAGGGTTGTTCAACTGCTCCCAAAGCCCAAGATATTCCAATGTGTTTTTAGAACGTAACCAATTCTTTACCACGTCTTTAGGCTCTATTGCATTCTTTTGCCTCGCTATATCAGTGATGCAGATATAATCAACTCCATTTGTAGATAGAGTCTTTATCGTTTGATTCTTTACTGTTATTTTTGCCATGTCTTCTGAGTTTGTTCAAGTTTAGGATTTAGGGAAGCGTCGGCCGCCAAGGCGAGCAGGCGGCCTTCGCCAATTCGTATCGTCTGTCCATCGCCTCTTTATTTTTATGTTATGCAAAGATAATGATTTATCGCCACAATAGACGCCTCCATCGCCACCTTTTTTCATATGCGGTTGCCAGGCGGGCGGATAGTGGGTGCGGTGTCTCACCGCACAGGCCGTAAGGCCTTTTTTTGACAAAAACCGACATAAACCCCAGGGTGTCGGGAAGCCCTGTCGGGCTCATGCTGGCGAGCCAACCCTCGGGCTCCGTGAGCGAGCTCACGGCCCCCGAGGCTCGCCTCACCATCATGGGCGGCTCCCGCCGCCTTCCCGCCACCCTGGCGATAAACCGAGTTAAACCGCTCACGCCGTCGAAAGAAGAGTGAAACAGGTTAAACCGCTCACGCCGCTGTTGTGACGTGTGGACACGTCACCCACTAAAACGCAGATAGTGGGTGCGGTGTCTCACCGCACAGGCCGCCAGGCCTTTCCCTCCGCCCCCTGTTGTGACGTGGGACACGTCACCCACTAAAACGCTGGCGCTGGCTGCGCTCATCCATTGCCGCTTGCGCGGGCTGAAGGCCCAACAATTACATAGCCCAGGGCAAGCGAAGCGGCACCCTGGGTAGAGAAGCGCCAAGGTATGGCTGACGCCCTGAAAGGGCAAAAGTATAGAAAAGCAATGAGCTGTCACGGCGGTCGGAAGGCACACGTGTAAGCAAAGCGCCTACAC
>JBNMMB010000124.1:0-6450 GCA_050875105.1 Prevotella sp.
CGGCTGTGGCCTCGGGGAAGTGCTCATGGATGGCGTGGCAGAGCTCCAGCTTGACGAAGGAGCGCACGTCGGGATACGACAGGGCGATGCGGTTGTCGGTATAGATGGGTGAATGCCATCCTGAGGCCCATGTGAAAGGATTGGTGGGCTGCAACTTGATGGCTTTGATGCGCAGCAGCTTCTCTGCGAACGCGTGTTTCAGGTGACTCATAATTGTTTTTGCTTTTAATCAGCCACAAAGTTACGGCAAAAACGTGACAATCGCAAACGATTTCCGTCTTTTTGCACAAGTTTGTGCGCGATGGCCGTGGGCGCCCGCGCCAGCCTGACGGCTATCGCCAGGGTCGCAGGTAGTGGGCGTAGTTGTAGAACGGCTCCGTCACCACGTCGGCCGATGAGGCCCGATAGGTGTTGCCATAGGGGTCGGTGGCCGTGATGGTGACGGTGGCCCCCTTGCGGCGCGGCACATAATAAAAGAGGTGGTTCATGATGAGGTAGCTGTTCTTCTTGCTGACGAAGGTGTAGGGCATGGCCTCGGCGTAGCGGTGGTGGTAGCCCGTGGCGAAGGCGTCCTGCCCCTTGCCGCTGAGACGCGTCATCGGAGAGCTGACGCTGTCCTCGGTGGCGGTGACCACCCAGCGCGAGTCGGCGTTGAAGATGTTGGCCACGATGGCTCCGCGTCCCCGTGGCAGGTTCCAGTCGGCGGCATAGCTCTCGCCGTTGAAGTCGGTGTCGGCGCCGAAGAGTGTCATCTGCCGGTGGCGCGCCCATCCTGTCGACTTGTAATAGCAGTCGGTGATGGCCGTTCCGCCGAAGGTGTAGACATAGTAGCCGTTGGGCGTGCCACAGATGTTGATGTTCGACTGCCAGATGTTGCCGCAGGCCGCGGCGTGGCAGTGCTCCAGGAGGTTGCGCCCCTGGTAGCGTATCTCGTGGTTGATGGCGAAGTGGGTGTGTCCGCAGAAGAGTTCGAAGCCGCCCTCGAAGGGCTCGAGCAGGCGCAGGATGGGCGTCAGGTGAGCGCTGCTGTAGTGGCCGCTCTCGGTGGCGATGGCCAGGGGCGTGGCGCCGCTGTGCGGACTGTTGCCGAAGGTGAGGGGCACGTGGTAGCAGAGCACCACCTTGCGGCGGCGGTCAGTGAGGGCGAGGTCTTGGCGGAGCCACTCCATCTGTGCGCTGGTGAGCTCGCCGGGCTGGAAGTAGCCCTTGCTGCGCGAGAACTGCACGTTGTTGAAGCACACGAAGTGCTCGTCGCCCCGGTCGAAGGAGTAGTCGGTCGGTCCCCAGCTGTCTTCCCATTTCTCGCGGTAGAGCTGTCGTCCGTCTTGGTCGTGGTTGCCGATGACGGAGAAGACCGTCATGCGCGAGGCGCCCAGGGCGGTGCGCATGCGTCGCTCGAGGCCGCCGTCGTATCCGCCGTAGTATTGCACGTCGTCGCCCATGCTGATGGCGTAGACAGGCTCATCGGCGGGCCACTGGGCGAGGAGCCCTTTCACGTCGGCCATGGTCTCGCTGGTGAAGCGGTTCGTGTCGGTGGTGGTGATGCGGTTGTCGTTGGGGCCAGTGTAGTAGGGGTTGTGGGCGGTGGTGACCTGTGGGTCGCCGAAGACCACGAGGCGGTAGCGCAGTTCGCGGCCGCCACGCAGGCGTCGCAGGGTGAAGTCGTAGGTGTCGTGGCCGCGCAGGAGCTGCTGGTAGAAGCAGGCCGTGTGGTCGGTGGGCGAGTGGACGGGCACCTCGCAGTAGTCGGGCACGGTGTAGAACACGAAGCGCGCCCGCGGGTTGCGGCGCAGGCGATAGTGGCCCATGGTGTCGGTGAGGGTGCACGAGTAGCCGTCGCTCACCACCACGCGCGGCATGGGCTGTCCCTGCTCGTCGGCCAGTGTGCCGATGATGACGGTGTCGGGTGGCAGTGGCGCCTGCTTCACGCTGTCGCGCTGTTGTTTTGGCGTGGCGTGTTGTGCGGTCCATTGGCCCACCAGCCGCTGCAGGGCGGCAGGCTGATGGAGCGGTTCGCCAGTCTGGTGGCGCAATGACAGGGCGCCCGCCACGACAGCGCCCGCCACGGCCAGCACGCCTGTCACAACCAGCAAGATATGTTTACGTTTCATTTTTTATTCTCGTTTCATTCCACTTTTAAACCACCTTGTTGAGATAGAACAATGCAGCAGAAACGGTTGAACATTTGGAAACAATGACCGTTTGATGTCTCCAAGGCACACAAAGCAATATCTCTGGTATAGGTGTATTGGCATTGTCCACTTTCTTTAATTGTCTACCAGCTTGGTAGACAAATTCAATTTGACTTGAATAGAACGTGAACCACCGTTTAATATGGTATAAGTTGGCTCTTGAAAATCCCTCGCTTTGAGGAAATTCCGAACGCATATCAAGGCTGAGTCTGTCAATAACCTTTGCACCCCACTTGTGTTGTTTCTGCTTCTCGCAAATGTCCTCACCCAAACTCCAATAGAATTTGAGCATTTCCGTATTCACCTTGACAGCAGCTTTAAGCTGTGCCATGCGGAAGCGTTTCTTCAAGTCAGACAACCACTTCACATAGTTTTTGTCTGCCATGAAAGAATCGCTATTCACGAACTGCGGTATATTGTTCTTTTCTGCCATGATTTTTATTCTTTTACAGGTTCAAGCAACGTAACAATTGAACCAAAGAAATGCGACTGCCAGTCAGAACGACTTAGTTAGTCGATGAATAGCTGGTCGCAGTTGTCTATCAGCCAATCATAATTGCGTTGATAGACAGGAATAACAAATTGTATTTGTTGTCCACTTATAAATTCATGTAATGGTTTTGCGTAACCTTTCATTGTCAGTCCCTTTCTTGTTTATTCGACTAATTCCGACGCTTTCAGATAGCCTTGATTTTCTGTCAAGGTTTTGTGTATCCGCAAGGGGCGTAATTATTTTCACTCCACGACGCGCCAGTCGATCAATCCTTTTCCTTCGCTGTCGAGCTCCACTGCCAGGGCTATGACTTTGCGGTTGTCGGCACGGAAAGGCTCGGCGTAACCGCAAGCCCTGATCTGCTTTTCAGCGGCGTCGAGACCGCCATTGTTTGAGAGTTTCAGTTCGATGACATAGATGTAGCGCGACATCCAGGCCACGAGATCGATGCGCCCTGTGGCCAGCATGCGCTCCACCTCCACGCGGATGCCAATGGCATTGAGAATGGTGCTGATGATGAGGCGATAGCGCTCTTCCATATCCATCGAGGCCAGTTTCTTGTTGCTGTAGGGCACGTCTGCAATGAGCGAGCGCAGGGTCTTTTTGGCGTTGTCGAGTTGCCCGGTGCCCAGTTGGCGAAGCAGGCTGCTCTGCATCGACACTGTGGCGCCTTGTTGGCGCAGGGTGAGGGCAGGCAACACCATTGCGTTGAGGGCCTGGCGCACCTCCTCGTTGGGGATGCCGAGCGTGTAGCCGAACTCGTCATAGGCCTTGATGGTGAGGTAGCCCGACTGGTAGAGAAACAGTTCGGGACCTCCTCCCGTCACGTCAGACGTCTCCAGGACGGTGCTCGTTATGTCGCAATGGTCGAAGTCGTTGAGATGCACCTCGATGTCGCCCACAAATTTGGGCAGCAGTGATGTTGCGCCCGATGAGGCCCAGTAGCTTCGGAGCTTGCCGTCGGCCAGTGCGTTGATGAGGCTGAAGGGATTGTAGATGTCGACCATGTTGTCGGGGCTGAAGTGGTAGCCGTCATAGTAGTCCTTGAGCTTGGCGAGCGTCTGCTCCACCGTCCATCCATTGCCTGTGGCCATGGCTTCTATTTCGGGCATGAACGTGTGGGTCAGCTCCTGCGTTGTGATGCCACAGATGGCTGCGGAAGTTGCGTCGAAACTGATGTTGCAGAGGTTGTTGAGCACCGAGAAGAGTGATATCTGTGTGAACTTGGTGATGCCGGTGATGAAGACAAAACGCTCATATTCGTCGTCGGCCTTGAGGATGGCAAACACCTCGCGGTAGACGGCTGTGCAGGCCTCGTGCTCAGGCGTGTGCCAGGAGTGTTGCAACGGCGAGTCGTACTCGTCGATGAGGATGACCACCTGCTGGCCCGTCTGTTGGTGAGCGGTCTTGATGATGCGGTGGAAGCGGTCGGCCAATGAGTCGGACGACGGTGCAGTGATGCCGTAGCCACGTTCCAGTTCGCCAAAGGTGTTGCTAATGTACGACCGCAGGCTGGCCTCCGTGGCACCGCCGCGGCTCATGTCGAGGCGAATGACGGGCCGTTTCGCCCAGTCGTTCTCAAGTTGCATGATGCTGAGCCCCTCGAAGAGGTCTCGTCGGCCCTCAAAGTAGGCCTGGAGCGTGTCGACGAGCACCGACTTTCCGAAGCGTCGGGGCCGACTGAGGTAGACATATTTCTTCATGCCGTTGGCAAGGTGCCACACGATGTCGGTCTTGTCGACATAGACGTAATCGTTTCGCCGTATCTCGGTGAACGACTGTATGCCCACGGGCAGTTTTCTTTGGATGGTAGCCATGGCTTGTTTCTCTCTAAAAGGGTTTGCGATGCAAATCTAATGAAAAATTGGCAAACGGCCAAGCGTTTGACGACAAAAGAAGGACAGGTGTCATGCGCCGCCACCTTTCTATACTCCGTTTGCGTTATCACATCCCTACAAACTTAGATATCCTTCGGATTGAGGTCGAAGGGAAGCAATGTAGCATCGTCATTACCGCTATTGAAACGGTCGAAATCTGAGACATATGAGCGGTCTTGTATGAGTTTGTATTTTTCATATTCTCCATAAGCCTTTGCTCTTGCTTCCTCTTGCGAGACTGTTCCTGCCGATGCGTCTGCCTCATAGTCCATGGCTGTAAGAAATTGGGCAAGTCGCTTGCGCCAATCTTCCATTGTCGTAATGATATGGCGTTGGGCGCGAGTCTCTGCAAAGTCGAGAAACGACGTGGTTATGCCATTGAGTTGATCAAGTTCGGCATCCGACAGATAGTTTTTGGCGACTATGGTGTCCGACTTCTGTACGCGTCCATTGGGGGCCTTCTTCCATGTGGTGAGTCCCATGTGTGGTTGCTCGGCGTTGGCTCTGTTGTAGACGATCTCGGCTGCCGTGTGATGTGTGACGGCCAGGTGCATCATGTTTTGCACCATCTTGAAGAATAGTTTGGTGCTTTCCGACTTTGCATCGTAGTCGGCACTACACTCAGCATAGATGTCTGTTATCTTCTGGTAATAACGGCGCTCAGAGGTGCGTATCTCGCGGATGCGCTCTAGCAAGTCGTCAAAATAATCCTTTCCGAAGTGCTTGCCTTGCTTCAACCGTTCGTCATCAAGCACGTAACCCTTGATGATAAACTCTTTCAATACGGATGTTGCCCAAATACGGAACTGTGTGGCTTGATAGCTGTTCACGCGATAGCCTACGGCGATGATTGCGTCCAGATTGTAGAACAAAGGAGAACGCTCCACATCACGCTCGCCTTCGTTTTGAACTATCCCAATTTTTCGGATAGTTGCTTCTTTTTGTAGTTCGCCAGTCTCGTAGATTTGCCCCAAATGGTAGTTCACTGTTCTTACATCCACACCGAACAAATCTGCCATGCGCTTCTGCGACATCCAAAACGTGTCGCTATTGAATATTACTTCAATGCGCGTCTCACCTTGTGATGTCTTGTATAGCAAGATGTTGGATTCCAGCGAGTTTCGTATAAGTTCCGTGGTAGAAACAGACTGGGAAAAATATTCGCGTGCTTGATGCACAAGAGGCTTCTTTCCGTCTGCATTCTCCGCTATGATCATGCAAGCCATGCGCGACAGACGGAAGATGTGCACCTTTCTGTAGGCGCCACTGCCGAGCTTGACCATGTCAACCGTTTGGTAGAAATGGTCATCGATGTTCATGCCTTTTTGGTTGGCTACGGCAATAGCCTTGTTGATGACATTTTGGAACTTCCAATTCGCAGAATAGCCCATCGCATTGCATAGGTCACGCGAACTCCAATATTCATGGTGGTTCTCGTCGGTCCTACGGATGGCATCAAACGTGGGGCGCATTTCTGGTATGTTGTCTTTCTCAGCCATATTCTTATTCTTATATAGAGTCAACCGTCAAGTGCAAAATTAGGAATAAACTCTGAAGAACGCTTCTTTTTTGAGTGTGAAATTTTGGTTTTTCTTTTGGCTTTCTCCCCATCCGCTTATTTCACCCATCCGTTTTGTCTTGAAAATTCTGAAAAAACAGGCACCTGGCGACTGCACTTTCTAGAAAAGAATTCGTGGCTTTTGTCCGATTAAATTTCGTTAAAAGTCTTAATGTCGGTTAATTTGTATGAAATTGTTCGGCGAAAGAGGCCTAATCGAGTTGCGATAGATATCGAATCGAGACTCGATAAGATATCTATCGAGACTCGATAGATGCTCATCGGAGGGTCGATAAGATATCTATCGCAAAACTATGAGCATGCGCAGAG
>JBNMMB010000125.1:0-6363 GCA_050875105.1 Prevotella sp.
CGGCAGGTATGCCGTGGTGATGGTCACGCCCCACTTGTAGGTGCCGGTCGCGGCCTCCTTGTTGCCGTTTATTATCTCGAAGAGGGCGGTCATGGCCTTGGGGTTATGGCTGAGGAACACCACCTTTTGACCTTTCTCGATGTTGAAGTTCACGTTGTCGAAGAGCACCGTTCCGTCCTCGTCGACGGCTTTCAGTCCCTCGACCTCAAGAATCTGGTTGCCCGGCTCGCGCTCCATCTGGAAGATGATGCCAGGATATTTGCGGCTCGACGGCTTGATTTCCTCCACGTTGAGCTTCTCCAGCATCTTCTTTCGGCTGGTTGTCTGGCGGCTCTTGGCCACGTTGGCGGAGAATCGGCGTATGAACTCCTCAAGCTGCTTCTTCTTCTCCTCGGCCTTTATCTTTTGGTTCTGCGCCTGGCGAAGGGCGAGCTGCGAGCTCTCGTACCAGAAGCTGTAGTTGCCGGCGAACACGGTCACCTTGCCGAAGTCGATGTCGATGGTCTGTGTGGACACGGCGTCGAGGAAGTGACGGTCGTGGCTTACCACGAGCACGGTCTGGTGCTCGTCTATCTCGCCGAGATAGTCCTCAAGCCACTCCACGGTGTCGAGGTCGAGGTCGTTGGTAGGCTCGTCGAGCAGCAAGTTGTCGGGCTTGCCGAAAAGGGCCTTGGCGAGCATCACGCGCACCTTCTCGTTGTTTGACAGTTGCGACATCTGCTTCTGGTGCAGGCTCTCGCCCACGCCAAGGTTCTGCAGCAGCTGCGCGGCGTTGCTCTCAGCCTCCCAGCCGTTCATCTCGGCGAACTTCTCTTCCAGTTCCGCGGCGCGGTTGCCGTCCTCCTCGGTCATCTCTGGCTTGGAGTAGAGCATGTCGCGCTCCTTCATGTTGTTCCAAAGGGTGTCGTAGCCCATGAGTACGGTGTCTATCACCTTGTAAGAGTCGTACTTGAAGTGGTCCTGCTCCAGCACGGAGAGGCGCTCGCCCGGACCAAGTTCCACGGTGCCCTTGTTGGGCTCCAAGTCGCCGCTGATGGCGCGCAGCAGGGTCGACTTGCCGGCGCCGTTGGCACCGATGACGCCATAGATGTTGCCACGGGTGAACTTGATGTTCACGTCTTTATAAAGCACACGTTTGCCAAACTGGATGGCAAGATTGGTAAGTGTTATCATAGTCGCAATTCGTATTTTTTTTGTTTGTTATTCTTAAATCGTGGAAGGCAATAACCAAAAAAAGACTGACCTCCATTTGAAGATCAGTCTTTCTTGGTGCGTCCTTAGGGATTCGAACCCTAGACCCACTGATTAAGAGTCAGTTGCTCTACCAGCTGAGCTAAGGACGCATGACCTTGCTTGCGTTTCAGAAGGGCGAACCCTTATTTCTGAATTGCGAGTGCAAAGGTACAGACTTTTCGGGAAACCACCAAACTTTTCGGCTACTTTTTTGCACGAAAAGTGATTTTTGTGCTAGTTTTAAGCCAAAAATTTTCTTACCTTCTTTAGAAAAGCGTTTGCTTGCCTTTCGATTTAGCATTACATTGGCGAAACACTCGTTTTGATAATTTATAAGGATATAATGCTTTAAGGCGATAATATGTTATTTTGTAACTAAGATATTAAAAAAACAAGAAAGTATTTGCTTGTTTAAGTTAAAGCTATTATCTTTGCATTGCGCATGTGCAAAACTATTGTGATAGTTGCAACACTGTGCTTATTCATGAAACTCATGAATTGACTGTTTTAATTTAATATTATTAAGGTGATGACAAATTTTGATTTTTTAGAAGGTCTAACCTTGACGGATGAGGAGATGGTTGTCGTGCATGGAGGAGTATCTTTGGCCATGACAACTGGTGATCATTGTGGATCAGGTTGCAATGGAGGAGGTGGAAATCATTGCGGAAAAGATTGTCGTCCGACTCCTTCTGGAGTTGACAATTCCACTACGCAAAAGCCTTAGTTAAAAGAAAGACGACACATTGCCATATGTTATGGCAATGTGTCTTTAAAGGTGAGCTTCATGAAAAAGAGCAAATATAATATAATTATAAGGAGAGAGAACGCTTCTCTGATTTTTAATTCTTTCACCAATTCATATTTGGCGATATCTAATCAAGTGTGCGACGCTTTCGAGTCATTTACCATTGAGGATTTTTCCCTTAAATATAAAAAGTCCTACCATAAAATGTGTTCGCTTGGCGTACTGATACCAGTATCCAAAGACGAGTTATCTGAAATTCGTTACAAAAACAAAATAGCCGCTTTTAATTCGCGTGAACTTCGAATAGTTGTTTACCCTACTCAAGATTGCAATTTAAAGTGTTGGTATTGTTATGAAAACCACATACCACACACTTTAATGAAACAAGAAACTATTGATAGGATTATCAAGTATGTGGAAAAGTCTGTGGCAAAAAATACGTTTGACGAAATTTACGTCACACTTTTTGGAGGAGAGCCCTTTATCCATTTCGACACAATTGCCTATCCGCTCTTGAGTAAAATTAAGAAAATGGTGGAAAATGTCGGAAAAACCTTTTCTTGCTTTTTCGTAACCAATGCATCTCTGATAGATGAAAAAATAATCATAAAACTTAAGCGACTAAAACCTCATTTTCAAATAACATTGGATGGTGATAAGGAACGCCATGATCAAGTAAGAATTTGGAAAAATGGCAATAAGCCTACCTTTGAACATATTCTTTGGGTTGTGCATAGACTTTGCTCAGGGATAGATGGAGAAAATTTCTTTCTTACCCTAAGAATCAATTATGACAATATCACTCTAAAGAGCCTTCCACAAGTTTTGGAAAAGATAAAAGATATCGATCGAAAGAAAGTATATATCCATTTTGAAAGAGTTTGGCAAACTGAAGGTGAATCAACAAAAGAAGACAAAGACCTTTTCCGACAAATTCTGAGAAAATTTATTGAGGCTGGCTTTTGTGTAAATCAAGGTACCTTTCGGGGATATCCATACTCATGTCCGTCCGACACTCGTAGTTCTATCGTTATTAATTATGATGGAACCATTCACAAATGCAATGGCCGCACATTGTCGAAACAAACACAATATGGTGTGCTGAATGAAGATGGAACGTTAAACATCGACGAGGGAAAAATGGCCAAAAGACTTTCCATTGCCACATTTGAACACAAAGAATGCCTTCACTGCAAGATGCTTCCTGTATGCATGGGGCCCTGCAGTCAGAAGCTATTAGAGATGGATGGGAAATGGTCTAAAGAGATCTGTTCGATGGAAAGCATAGACACCTCTTTAAGCGATTATTTGTTGATGGATTTTTGGGTAAAGAACATGGTCGAGAAATACAACAAGCAATGAGAAAAATCATCCTTTTACTCTTTATGGCCTTATACCTACAAGCAGGCTTTGCCCAAACAATCAAAATCCAAGGAAAGGTGAGCGACAGGCATGGCAATGCAATAAACATGGCTACGATCTTAGCAAAAGATGATGAGGGTAAAGTCGTTGCCGGGTGCTTTAGCGACTCTATTGGCTCTTTCCACATGGCCATTACAGCTAAAGCCAATGAGTTGTTCGTCTCGAGCGTGGGCTACAAGGATTATCATTCAAGCCTTGACAAAACAAAGCATTTAATAGTTGCCAATGTATTCTTGGACTCTGCCGTTAATCGTTTAGGAGAAGTAGTTGTCTCTTCCAAGAGACCGCTTGTCGTCAGAAAAATAGACAGAATAGTTCTTGATGCCGAAAGACTCAATGCCGCAGCCTATAATTTTTTGGATGTTCTCAAGTGTACGCCTGGGGTTATTGTGCAAGACGATGACATTAGCATGCTCAATAAGGGAAAGATAATAGTTTTGATGGATGGACGCGAACTCAATATGGACAAAAAATCCCTTTGCATTTACTTGGCAACCTTGAGCTCGGACAAACTCAAGCAGGTGGAGGTGATGACTACGCCACCAGCCAAGTACTCGGCGGAAGGAAATGCCGGGATTATCAACTTTGTTACAAAGAAGATAAAAAACAATTATTTAGGGGGCTATGTGTCTAATCGTTTGGCCATCAAAGAACGTGTTTATGATGGAACAAGCCTCAGTTTGGAATACAAACACAACAAACTTGAAATGTACGCAAATGCGGGATATGGGTTTGGAACTATGCAGACAGATAACACAAGCCATATTTCCTACATCAATGAAAACTGGAGCACAACCAACCGCAAACTAAAGTCTAACGATTATGTCGTGGCTACATCGGGCTTGGACTATGGGTTATCAAAGAATTCATCATTAGGTTTTATATTGTCGTACACCAATATGCGACCTGATGCAAATGACCTATCCAATACATTGATCCTCTCTAAGAAAAGTGAAGAGAGAATGGGACGTTTCCAAACTTCCACAAAGTTTGATTGTGATTATAATCGCTGGAACTCCAATTTACATTACGTAATTGAGCATATAGGAGGCGACGGCAACTTGAGCGTGAACGCAGATTATTTGAATTATGACATTCGCGATCACGTCAGCTTACAGACAAATTATGATGAAACATTGAAATATTCAAACTTTCCAAAAACAAAAATAAACATTTATCAGTTCAAGGCTGATTTGGAAATACCGGTAGGCCATGCAATTTTATCATACGGGAACGCCTATTCTGCTTCAAAGACAGACAATCTCACCAATTACGAATACATGAATGCCAATTATGACTTGGACGACCACTTTATATATCGCGAAAACATCTTCGCCACATATGTCGACTTGAAATATATTTGTTCAGAGCAGTTGGATGCGAAGATTGGTTTACGAGGGGAATATGGAAAGTTAGATGGAAATTCTCTAAAGACGAATAGCCGCAAGGTTAAAAGGCAATTTGACCTTTTCCCTACAGCCTACCTTAACTATCAATGGCCTGATGACAATTCCATTACGTTGAGCGTTTCCAGCAGAATTAACCGTCCAAGTTATGTTGACATAAACCCATTTACAGCATACAAAGATGCCCACACTATCCAACGGGGAAACCCTAACTTGTTGCCAGAGAAATCGTATAGCGCCGAAATAGGATACACCTACAAAGATTTTTCGGTTTCCGCCAGCATTCTGAGGAGAGATCGCGTCATATCGGCATACACATCAATAGACCAGACTAAAAAGAACATTACGGTCATTATGGACAATGTGATGAAAAAGCACATGTGGAGCCTTGACTTTTCTTATTACCTTGACAAAATATCTTGGTTCGACACATCTGTGGATGGCAGTTTGTATATGTTAATGTCGAAACCGGTCCATGGCTATGACTTGGAAAGCGTCAAGCATGTGTCCACATTTCTGTATATGAACAACAATTTATACTTCAACAAGAAAAAAACGGCCATGGCCAATCTTTGGGGGCAATACCAGGGTAGAGATAAGGATGCGTTAGGAAAGAGTTCCCCAAGGTACAGAATAGATTTAGCCATCAAGTATTTGCTGCTAAATAAAAGATTATCAATTGGCGTTGAATTGCAAAACATGATATCTTCTCATTTCAAATCTACGGTTGAAATGAATGGTGCTTTATACACATATGACAGCAAACCCTATCGCGTTTTAAACCTATCATTGTCTTATCGTTTTGGAAAGATTTTGAATGTCAAGCAAAAAGAATTTGGAATTAGCACTAACCGATTATGATTTTTGAATATGGGATCTTTTCACTTATGCAGGCAAAAGGATGCCATGGAATGTGGCATAGCATGCCTTCAAATGATATGCCATCATTTTGGCCGGAACTATTCAAGCAAAGCGCTTTCACACTATTGCCATGCTACCACTGAAGGGGTTTCACTATTGGGAATTCGCGAGGCTGCGGAAAAAATAGGTCTCAAAGCAGAGAGTGGAAGAGTGCTCGTATCTCAATTGGTGCTGATAGGGCTACCATGTGTACTTCACTGGAACCAGAATCATTATGTCGTCCTTTATAAAATCAAAAAAGGTAGAACATTCTATATAGCTGACCCTGGTAAAGGATTAGTGAAATATAACTTGGAGGAGTTCAAGAAGCATTGGCTTGGCGTGGCTCCCGACATGGAAGACCGGGGTATCGCTATGTTTTTTGAGCCCTGTCCCTCTTTTTATCAGAATAAAGCAATAAAATCATCACAGGAAGACCGATCGTTTAAGTTTCTTTTCGGATATATAAAGAAGTATAGGAAGCACTTTGGACTAATAGTTTTAGGGTTATTCGTTGGGAGCCTCTTGCAACTTGCCCTGCCATTCCTTACCCAGGCCATTGTCGATGTCGGCATCAAGAATCAAGACATAGGCTTTGTTTGGCTAATCTTGCTGGGACAGTTGATGCTTACCGTCAGTCGCACGGCCATTGAC
>JBNMMB010000126.1:0-6342 GCA_050875105.1 Prevotella sp.
CCGTTAGGCATCTATCGAGTCTCGATAGATATCTTATCGAGTCTCGATTCGATATCTATCGCAACTCGATTAGGCCTCTTTCGCCGAACAATTTCATACAAATTAACCACCATTAAGACTTTTAACGAAATTTAATCGGACAAAAGCCTTGAATTTTTCTCTAGAAGGTGCAGTCGCCAGGTGCCTGTTTTTTCAGAATTTCCAAGACAAAACGGAGAGACGGACAAAAACCAGGTGTGGGAAGAATACAAAAACCAGGTTAAACCCCTGTTGGTTTTCTGAGCCTGCCGGCTTAGTCTTCTTGCCTGCGCATGCCCTTACGTGAGCGCGCTCACGACGGCCACGCACAGGCAAGAAGACCGTGGCGCCCCAGCGCCACTCAGAAAACCAACAGGCGATAAACCAAGTTAAACCGCTCACGCTGTCGTTAACTCATTAAACCGCTCACGCAACCATTGACTGACCTGTAGTGGGTGACGTGTCCCACGTCACATCAATGAGAAGTTCAGAAACAAAAAAAGCTCCCACCGAAGCGGGAGCATAGGCTTTATACCTTCGGCCCTTTCGGGCCTTATTGTGATAAGATGTAGGAAATCTTATTCTGTTTGCAAATATAGGGCAAAACATTTGCATTTCCAAATTATTAGCAGTATTTTTACCAAAAATTTTAAATCTAACCTTTTTGACCATTAAGATGAAAAAGATATTAGGCATAGACACAGGCACCAATAGCCTGGGATGGGCCATCGTCGGCAGGGAAGGCGATGACCGTTGGCTGCTCGACAAGGGCGTGAACATTTTCCAAGAAGGAGTAAAAGTGGAGAAGGGCATCGAATCTTCCAAAGCGGCTGAGCGTACCGCTCATCGTGCGCAGCGTGTGAGATACTACCGCATCAAGTTGCGCAAGATTCGCTTGTTGCGTCTTTTGTGCGAATACCATTTGTGCCCGCCGCTCACCCAGGGTGAGTTGAGAGCATGGCGCTTGAAGAAGATTTATCCCATCAACGAATTGTTTATGCATTGGCAAAGCACCGATGACGACACGGATAGGAATCCATACGCTTATCGCCATCGTTGCTTGCACGAAAAGCTCGACCTCACCAACATCAGTGATCGTTATGTCTTAGGACGCGCTTTCTATCACCTGGCCCAGCGACGGGGTTTCCTGAGCAACCGCAAAGATCAGGGAGGTGACGACTCGGGCAAGGTGAAAGAGGGCATCAGCCAACTCTCCAAGGAGATGCACGAGGCTGGATGTGCTTATCTTGGTGATTACTTCTACCGCTTATATAATAAAGGACAGAAAATACGCAGCCACTACACGGCCCGCAACGAGCACTACCTGGCTGAGTTCAAAGCCATTTGTGAACAACAAGGCCTCGATGCCGAGAAAGCCGAAAAGATACGTCATGCCATCTTCGACCAGCGCCCGCTGAAGTCGCAAAAAGGACAAGTGGGCAAGTGTGTCTTTGAGAAGAACAAGACCAAGTGTCCAGCCTCCCACCCACGCTATGAGGAGTATCGCATGTTGGCCTTTCTCAACAACATCAAAGTGAAGGCTCCGGGTGACATAGCCCTACGTCCTCTCAATGATGAGGAGCGCGCCAAGGTCATGCCTCTTTTTTATCGGAAATCGAAGAGTCAGTTTCCATTCGAGGACATCGCCAAGAAACTCGCTCCTAAGAAGCAATATGGCTTCTATCGGCGAAGCGAAGACAGCCAGATGCCCTATCTCTTCAATTATCCCATGGACACGTCTGTGTCGGGTTGTCCCGTCACGGCAGCCCTGCGAGACCTTTTTGGCGAAGACTGGGAGCAAGGTGTTTGTGAGGTTTACACCCTCGGCAAGGACAAGAGTCGCGAAGACATCGTGAATGACATCTGGCATGCCCTGTTCTTCTTTTCCGACGATGAAAAGTTGGCTCAGTTTGCCCAAGACCGCTTGCAGTTGTCGGCCGATGAGGCAAAGAAATTCACCAAAATTTCCTTGCCGTCTGATTATGCCTCACTGAGTTTGAAGGCCATCCGCAAGATCCTGCCTTACCTCAGGCGTGGCCTCATCTATTCGCACGCAGTCTTCTTGGCCAACCTTGGCGAGGTGATGCCCGCCTACGAGTGGGGCAATGAGGCCATGCGCGAGGCAGCCATCGACCATGTCATCCATGCTATGGACAGTCGTGATGAGCGTGACGACCGCACCATGGAACAGCGGGTGAAAGACTGCCTGAGCGAGCGCTACCATGTGACTGATGAGGCATTGAAGCGCCTTTATCATCCTTCCATGATGGAGACCTATCCCCAAGTGCGGCCCAACGATAAGGGTGAGCTTCGGTTGGGCTCACCGCGCATCGACAGTGTGCGCAACCCCATGGCCATGCGCTCCATGTTTCGTTTGCGCAAACTGGTCAACCAGTTGCTGGCCGAGGGCAAGATCGATCCCGAGACAGAGATACACATTGAGTTTGCGCGCGAGCTCAACGACGCCAACATGCGAAAGGCCATTGCGTCGTATGGGCGCAAGAACCAGGTGGCCAATGACAATGCCCGCAAACGCATAGCCGAGCTCTACAAGGAAGAGACAGGGCGCGACATCGATCCCACCGACCGTGATGTGCTCAAATATGTGTTGTGGGAAGAGCAGAAGCACATCTGCCTTTATACAGGACAACAGATCAATTTGGCCGACTTCGTGGGCGAAAACCCAAAATTTGACATCGAGCATACCATACCGAGGAGTGTGGGCGGAGACAGCACTCGCATGAACCAGACGCTCTGCGACAGTCACTTCAATCGCGACGTGAAAAAGACCAAGTTGCCCACCGAACTGGCCATGCATGAAGAAATCATGACGCGCATCGCTCCATGGAAGAAGCAATGGGAAGATCTCGACAAGCAGATACGCCGCCAAAAAGCACTCTCCAAGGGTGCCACGACCAAGGATCAAAAGGATGCCATCATCTCTCGCCGCCACGAGTTGGAACTGCAACGCGACTATTGGCGGGGCAAGTATGAGCGGTTCACCATGACGAGTGTGCCCGAGGGCTTCAGCCGCCGACAGGGCACCGACATCAGCGTCATCTCCAAGTATGCCCGGCTGTACCTGAAGTCGCTCTTCCGTCATGTCTACACCGTCAAGGGTATCGCCACTTCCGACTTCCGTAAGATATGGGGCGTGCAGGAGGTCTACAGCCGCAAAGAGCGCGTCAATCATGTGCACCATTGTATTGATGCCATTGTCATTGCCTGCATAGGACTTGACGACTACAACAAGTTGGGTGCTTACTATCACGATGAGGAGAACCACGAGTGGTATGGCGCTTCCAAGGCATCGTTCCCGAAGCCATGGCCTACGTTTGTGGAAGATGTCAAGCGAGTGCAAGACGAGATCTTGGTCTATCACTATACGCCTGACAACATGCGCAAGCAGGGCCGTCGTCGCATCAAGATGGAAGGCAAGAAAGTGCTGAGCCAAGGTGATGCCGCACGTGGCTCTCTTCATAAGGACACCTACTATGGGGCTATTGAGCGCGAGGGCGACATCCGCTACGTGAAGCGCATGGCTCTTGCTGATCTGAAAGACGCCAAAGACGTGGAGAAGATTGTCGACGAGACGGTGAAGGAAATCGTTAAGCAGGCCATCAAGGAGAAAGGCTTCAAGGCAGCCATCGACCCATCCAACACCATCTGGATAAATGAGGAGAAGCACATCCCCATTCGCAAGGTGAGGTGCTACCAGCCATCGGTGACCAATCCATTGAATATCCGGCAGCAACGTGACGTGTCGCCGAAGGAATACAAGCGACAGTTCCATGTAGCCAATGACGACAACTACTTGCTGGCCATCTATGCTGGCCAGGACAAGAAAGGCAAGACAAAAAAGACCTTCGAACTGGTCAACCGCCTGCAGGCTGCGCAATATTTCCGCACGAGCAACGACAAGGAAGCCGCAGGATATAACCTGGTGCCTGTGAAGAGCCAGGAGGATTATCCGTTGGCTTTCACCCTCAAGATAGGCACCATGGTGCTGCTCTATGAGAAGTCTCCGGCTGAGGTGTGGGAGGCCACACCGGAGGAACTGAACCGAAGATTGTACAAAGTGGCTGGATTGTCGTCCATGGTTATTGGTGGAAATCCTTACGCAACAATCTTAATGCGACATCACGAGGAAGCCCGACAAAGTAAAGACATCAAGGCAAAGAATGGTGCCTACAAACAGGGAGAAGACCTTCGACCTGCTATACGCATGTATCATACCCAACTTTGTGGACAGGCCCTTGTTCAAGGCTATGACTTCGAGATCAATGAATTAGGAGAAATCAAATGGTTGAGAGCTCATGATTAAGCAAACATTGTTTTTCACCACGCCCGTTTGCCTTTCGCTGAAAAACTGCCAGCTGGTCATCTCATGGAAAAACTGCGACGACCAGCTGACACGCGCCATCGAGGACGTGGGGTGCGTGGTGCTGGAGAATCCCATGATCAGTGTCACCCTGCCCCTGCTCTGCGAGCTGGTGAAGAACAATGTGGCTGTCATTCTTTGTGACAACAAAGGCATGCCTACAGCCATGCTCCAACCGCTTGAGGCCAACACTACCCAAGCCGAAAGTTTGAAGGGACAATTGGCTGTGAGCGAACCCATGAAGAAACAGGCATGGAAGCAGATCATCGAGGCTAAAATCAGGAACCAGGCCGGCATGTTGCAGCGTGCGGGAAAGAATGGCTGTGCGCTCAAACCGCTCTATGATAACGTGAAGAGTGGCGACACCGACAATCGCGAGGGGCAAGCAGCTCGACTGTATTGGGGACTCTTGCTGGGCCGCGACTTTAAGCGCGAGCGTGAGGGAGGTCCGCCCAATGCGCTGCTCAACTATGGCTATGCCATCCTTCGCGCTGCGACGGCGCGGGCATTGCTGGGCTCTGGCCTGTTGCCCAATCTCGGCATCTTTCACAAGAGCCGTTATAATGCCTTCCCGTTGGCCGACGACGTGATGGAACCTTTCCGCCCTTATGTCGACGAGATTGTCTTGCGGCTTTATGAGCAAGGGGCTGTAGAACTCACCAAGGAGGTGAAGGCCGAACTGATGCACCTGCTGAGCGCCGATGTCAACATGGGCAAGGTGACTCGTCCCTTGCAGGTGGCGCTCACCTTCACCACGGCCTCGCTGGTGAAGTACTATGCTGGAGAAATCAAGAAATTGTCGTTACCCATCATGACATGACCGAATATCGTCTCAACGCTTATCACATCATGTGGCTGTTCGTGTTTTTCGACTTGCCCGTCACCACCAAGAAGGAGATGAAGGCGGCTGCCCTTTTCCGCAAAAACCTGGAGAAGGACGGCTTCGCCATGATGCAGTTCTCGGTCTATATCCGCCATTGCGCTTCTCACGAGAGCCTGGCCGTTCATGTGAAGCGAGTCAAGTCGATGTTGCCCGAATCGGGAAAAGTCAGCATGCTCGCCGTTACCGACAAGCAGTATGGCAACATCTACAACTTTTGGGGCAAACCAAAAAGCACGAGTAAGAGCCGAATCGAAAAAAAATATATCAGCGAGCCAATACAATTGGAGATTTTTTGATATCTTTGCCCCAAGAATACGCCCTACACGCCATTTCTTATTAGTAAGAGTGAACGTTATATGCTGATTACCAGCTTCTTCACCGCTATAGGTTGTGGTTTGATGTAGGACATAAAAGATATACAACACTATCGGACAACGCCCCTACTAAGTTAGTGTTGTGGTTTGATGTAGGACATAAAAGATATACAACAGAAGATGTCAATAAACTTCATAGTAAATGTTGTGGTTTGATGTAGGACATAAAAGATATACAACGACTGAAAAAAGAAAAGATAGGCGATGCAGTTGTGGTTTGATGTAGGACATAAAAGATATACAACGGACGACCCTCGTACAGGCCATCGTGTAACGTTGTGGTTTGATGTAGGACATAAAAGATATACAACGTGAAGGATGAAGATTTGCCGTTCTAAGGTTGTGGTTTGATGTAGGACATAAAAGATATACAACTTATTTTGATTTTTTCAAAAGGTGTCGTTGTTGTGGTTTGATGTAGGACATAAAAGATATACAACCACCGCCATCTTGGGCCATTCCTTTCAATGGTTGTGGTTTGATGTAGGACATAAAAGATATACAACCAGCCCACACGTAGGGAGCCACCAAGCCGTGTTGTGGTTTGATGTAGGACATAAAAGATATACAACATATGATAGAACTGAGTCTTGACCTATGAAGTTGTGGTTTGATGTAGGACATAAAAGATATACAACATCGGCCGTGAACAATTCGATAGTGAAAGTGTTGTGGTTTGATGTAGG
>JBNMMB010000127.1:0-6099 GCA_050875105.1 Prevotella sp.
CGCTGCGGTCGGGTACCCAGGGTGACGCTGCGCTTGCCCTGGGCTGGGGACTGTTGGGCCGTCGGCCCGAGGGGGCGGAAGGGGTGCGCAGAGCAGTGATGAGGGTTAAGACAACACGGACAACAGTTACAACATTCTACAACTTTGGGCTTGTGGGGCCCAACGAGCGAACAACACAGAGTCAACTTTTATTGCGCGTTCGGCGCAAACGTTTTTTTTCGAACACTAATTTCTCGAATTTACCGAATGACTATCAAAAGCGCGTTGGGCGCTGGATTACACTAATGCAAATCGTCTGCATTCGGAGAATTCGGGATATTCGTGTTCGGTCAAAATAACTTGTGTTCGCATGTCGACCACGAGATTTGTCATAGCCCCACTGACCAAGGGGAAGTTATAAAGCGAATGACAATCAAAGGTGCATTCGGCACTCACTGTTTTTTTTGAACACTAATTGCTCTAGATTTGTCGAAGACCCACTGACCAACGGGAAGTAATTGACCGAATGACGAGGGAGAGGTAAGCGCATTAGGCGCTTGTTCTTTTTGACGACAATCGAGGACAATGGGGGACAATCTTTAGTGGGTGACGTGTCTCACGGCACTGCAATTGACGATGATGAGATTGAAGACAACCGATACAACGATTACAACCTTTTACAACTTTTTGGGTTCGCCTGTGGCTCACTGGTTCGCGCTCATTGATGCTAAACCTGAGGCTTCACGGCGAGGAGAATACCGGAATTGACCACTAAGACACTGTTGATGCCTAAGAGATGGAGCTTATGCTTCTTCAGAAATTCCAATTGCTCGTCTTGGTTTGCCACAAAGCCATTGAATGGAGCCAGATCAAAATGATGCTCAGGAGCAGAGATGTTCAAGTACACCTTGCAATGTTTTCGATCATAAAACTTTCTGCCATCAAGCAGTTTCCAGGTTTCAACAAGCTGGCAATATGCCTTATTGGCGTTTTCACAGATATTGCCAAACTTGCAGTATTTCAACTCACAAAGCAACAGCCACCCTTTTCCCACCTCCTTAGGTCGGAACATACATTCACAATCATGAACTCCCTGTGGGAAAAAGCCCTTGTTGCGCTCGAAATTGACGGCAAGAATCTCTGTGTTGTTCCTGTTCTGCAAATGAAAAGAGGCTATGTCAAGGAATGGAGCCTCTTGGATTGTCACCCCCTTGCGCTTCTCCTTCGGACGATCCTTGGTCTTCTCCGTATAATCTGCCACCCAGATGTCTCCGTGACAGACCATTACTCCATGAAAAGTCTTTTCAATTTTTGTCATAGGAATGAGGAATAATTTGAGAAGTCAGTCATGATGAGTTTCATCACTCGATCGAAGTAGTTACCACGAATGAGCCCATCGGCATCTTGAAGCGTTAGGTTATTAGGATCAACACTTGAAGACAACTCCCCATCTCTAATTTCCCAAACTGCCACCTCCTTTGGGCACACCCAACTGTTCTCATGCTCTCTCATCTCAGGTATTTCCTCGGGCAACTGATTTTTCACCATATATCCAAGCATACAGTTGTTGAGCGCATATAAAATGTATGGACTGTGCGTCGCTATAAACATGCTGTCATTGTGCAGAGCAGTCTTTGACAGCAATTCATAGACCAGCTCCACTTGAGTCAGCGGAAACAAGTTCTGTTCTGGCTCCTCCAAGTAAATGTCGGAATGAGATGTCCGTGTGTAGTTGAGCACGATCTGCTTGAATTCCTCAAAGTCATCCTTTGAAGCAAACATTCGCTTGGTCATCCCCACTTTTCCGATGAATATTTCTCCATTCTGATCAGCTTGCTTGACTAATTTCTTGTATCTACTTTCGTAAATGTGCTGGGCTATCTCCTCGTTCTCCGTCTCCGTTCTTGAACTCATCATCTCGTTTGGATTATACTGCTTTTGAAAGAGGTAATCCAAGTACACCCACATCGGGATGACCGACTGCAGTCCACTCGAAGCTTCAGTCAGTTCCATCTGTTTGCCATTTTCCAGCAAAACATAGTCATTGTCTGTCTGCTTGTCGTAGAAGAACTTAACCCCAAGGTCAAGCACAGGCAGCACCTCGTCTGCATCGCACAGCCTATGGGCATAAGTCCAGTCAGAGATAAAGCTCTTCAGGTTGGTGGAGTCCATTTTCACGTCAAACCAGTTTGGTATGGAAGAGACGAGATTTCGCTCCGCAGGTATATACGACACGCGCGAACGCTTGTAGGCGAATCTATTCTTTGACTTGCCCCACCGCAGGTCAAAAGACTTACGTGAAAAGTCGATGGTAAAAGCAAGGAAGTCGCTTTTATACTCTATGAGGCTGTCCTCATGCAAGAAACTTTTGAGCTTATGAAACCCAAGGAGATTATCCCTTACATAATCAAAATCGGCAAAGCCGTTTTTCCCTTGCTCCAACAGCATTCTCTTCTCAGCCCAAGCACAGAAACAAGCAATCTTCAGTATGCAGCTCTTGCCTGCACTCTGAGGGCCAATCAATACATTGATTCGCTTCAAAGTCAGTTTCACATGCTTTATAGGTCCTATATGGTGAATCGTCAAAGTCTTCATGATTATCATCTTCTAAATATCAACCTTGCAAATATAAGGTAAATTTAGCAAATCACCAAAATTCAAATAGTTTTTTACTTCCTTCATGGGGTCAGTCGTCCATTGATGCCACGAATTGCTCGAGGCTGTCGATCCTCACGACGCCTGCATCCTTGCCAGTCGTTGCTTCGTTCATGGCTGCCAGCGTGGTGGCGTTAGGGGTGATTTCCATTGTCGTGTTAGCACTGGAGAGCGTGGCTGCGATGATCTTCACTCCTTTCATGAGTGACAGAACGTGTTTCAGTTGTTCCATCAGTTGGGGGCTTTCTACTTTTAATGTCAGCGTGTTGTCCATGGTCAATCGGTGCTTTGTATCTATTTGACAAAAATAGTGGTTTCTGATGTAACGGCCAAATGTTTTCTTCAATTTATGACGTTTTTTCTTCAACGACAATTGAGGACAATGAGGGACAATCTTTAGTGGGTGACGTGTCTCACGTCACTGCAATTGACGATGATGAGATTGAAGACAACTCATACAACGATTACAACCATTTACAACTCTTTCATGCGGGTGTGAGGCCCAACGGGCAGACAACGGAGACAACATTTGTTGCGCATTCGGCGCAAGGGCTCACGCGGTGGGTTGACAAAAACAGGGATAAACCCCAGATGGGTTTCTGAGCCTGCGGCTTGCCCTCCTTGTTTGCTCGTGACCTTACGTGAGCGAGCTCACGACGGACACGGGCAAACAAGGAGGGCTGTGGCGCTCGGGCGCCACTCAGAAAGGCATCTGGCTATAAACCGAGTTAAACAGCTTACGCTATGGGGAGAGGATACTGATTATACTGCATCACGCAATGAGAATAAACTGTAGATACCACTTACTATAATGGTTGAGAAAGGCCTAGGGCCTTGTGACGTGGGACACGTCACCCACTGGCAGGGGAGGATGCTGATTAGACACGTCATCAGTTGAGGGAAGGCCTGAGGGCTGTGACGTGGGACACGTCACCCACTACCGAGGATGGATGCTGATTGAACAACTCACGTCATGGGGGGAGAGTCGCCGTTCAAGAGTTGTAACAATTCTGCTGGGGTGTAGACCGGCAGAGAAGATGCTGAGAAATTATCAATATGTTCGTGTCGATGAAGACTCTCATAACGCGTATTTCTCTTCCACTAACGCATCCAAGCCATTTTCGTCAGCAGGAACAGGCTTGCCACCTTTGGCTTTTAAGGTCTTGACATAAGCCAACGCTTCCTTAAACTCGGTAGTCTTGGTTAGTTGTTGTTTTGGTTGGGTCTTTTGCAAGAACAACGATATTGCCTTTTCCACTGCAGCTGCCACACTGATATTGTGCAAATGAGCATATTGTTCTGCACCTTTATATATATTGCTGTTGATTGCTACCGTATTCATGTCTCTGGGCCTTGATTGAAGTGATGGTAAAAATATGCTTTTTCGGTGAAACGACCAAATAACCAACGAACATTTTATGATTGTTAACTATCTGAGAAACGTTTTCTCAGGGTTTTAGGGTTAAAACAACTCGAACAACATATGTTGCGCATTCGGCGCACGGGCTCACGCAGATTTTTTCGAACACGAATAGCTCGAATTTAACGAATGACAGCTGATGGGGAGCGTGTTGGGCGCTTGATTTTTTTGACGACAATCGGGGACAACGGGGGACAATCTTGAGTGGGTGACGTGTCTCACGTCACTTCGATTGGCTATGATGAGATTGAAGACAACTCATACAACGATTACAACCTTTTACAACTTTATCATGCGGGTGTGAGGCCCAACGGGCAGACAACACGGACAACCTTTGTTGCGCGTTGGGCGCAACGGCTCACGCAGATTTTTTTTTCGAACACTAATTCCACTAGATTTGTCGAAGACCCACTGACCAAAGGGAAGTAATTGAACGAATGACTATCAAAAGCGCGTTGGGCGCGGGATTACACTAATGCAAATCGTCTGCATTCGGAGAATTAGAGATATTCGTGTTCGGTCAAAATAACTTGCGTTTGTATGTCGACCACGAGACTTGTCGCAGACCCACTGACCAAGGGGAAGTTATAAAGCGAATGACAATCAAAGGCGCATTCGGCACTCACTGTTTTTTTTTGAACACGAATAGCTCGAATTTAACGAATGACGGCTGAAGGCGCGGTGGTGGACAAAAACAGGGTTAAACACCAGATGGCTTTCTGAGCCTGCGGCTTGCCCTCCTTGTTTGCTCGTGACCTTACGTGAGCGAGCTCACGACGGACACGGACAAACAAGGGGGGGGGCTGTGGCGCTCGGGCGCCACTCGGAAAGGCATCTGGCTATAAACCGAGTTAAACCGCTCACGCTACCACATGGGTTGAATACTGATTAAACTGTTTATGCAGCAGTTGGGAAGGCCTGACAGCCTTGTGACGTGGGACACGTCACCCACTAGCAAGGGAGTTGTTTGTTAGGCATATTGGGCCTATTAGGCTCATTGGGCCATTGGGCCATTGGGTTGATTGGGCCATTGGGGTGATGGCTGATTGGCTATTGGTGCGGGGTCAGTCGGCTACTTCGAAGTCTTCGTTGTGGACGCCTCGGAGGGCTACGGCGATGCCGCCGAAGTTGAAGACGAGCTGGCGGTTGCGGTCGATGCGGACGATGTAGCCCTCGTAGCCTCGGAAGGGGCCGGTGAGGACGCGGAGCTTCACGTGGTCCTTGGCGAACTTGTCGAAGGGGTCGCGGAGGAAGGTGATCTGCTCGGGATGGGTCTGCATGACGCGCATGAAGGGTTGCATGACGGCGTCGGGGATGGAGGCGGAACGATTGTGGCAGGGGTCGAGGACGAGATGGTAGTTGGGCCAGTAGAGCGTCAGGAAGTCGCTGATGCTCTTGACGGTGCCTTGCAGGAAGACGAGGCCGCTGACGGTGGGCCGCAGGGTCTTCTTCACGCCCTGCTGCGTCTCCTTGTTCTTATAGCCGTAGCGGTAGGTGTGGTGAACGAAGAAGGGTTGTTTGGTGGGCCTGTTGTCGTCGGCATTGTAGGCCTCGAGCCACTTGCAGAAGGTGCGGGCCAGTTGGTGCTGGAGGTAGAGATAGCTCCACGACGTGGGGAGCAGTGAGGGGTCCTGGGCGGGCTTGGAGGGTTGGCGATGGGATAGTTCTTCTACTTTCGGAGCCGCTGGTTTTTCAGCCCCGATGATGTGGATGCCCTTTGGTAAGCGCTGGCTTACGTCGGCTGTAGAAGTGGAATTCAAGCAATCCTGCGTCAAACTCTAAGTCTACTTTATGTCGTTGGCTGCGGTCATCTGCGATGGGCGCGCATGCCTCGTAACACTGTCGTTGTTGTGCATAGCCTTAATCTTATGGATGAGTATCAGGCATTTAGCCCTGCACACACTTTGTTCTATTTCCGTTGTCGCCCTGTCCTTCTTGAGGGAGGAGGGCTACTTGCTGCAAATTTACGCAATTATGTTGGAATATGAGTGAGAAAATCGGCTTTTTCTTTGCGGTTGGGGGAAAAACTTGTGGGAACGGGGGGA
>JBNMMB010000128.1:0-6042 GCA_050875105.1 Prevotella sp.
GGAAGTGGTAGTTGTCGTTGCTGAACTAATTGGTGCTGACTCCGATGAGTTGACTATCCAGATTATTGAGAATGACAAGAGGCTGGCCGCCCTTAGGGCATATGCTCAAACGGCGTGAAATCTAAATCCGAAACTTGAGTATATAATACACCTCATGAGGCGTTCTGCATTGCTTTGTTTTTGACAAATTGTGTCGTGAACTGCCAGATTCCTACACGTCAAAACCAAAGCGCACAAAAACGCCTTTTTAAGTGTCGATTTAACATAATTAAATACAAACATACCAAAGAAATCCACTTTTACGTGTTTTTTCTTATTAAGAAGCTTGTGTTATCAATGATTATTCATATCTTTGCATTGTTAGTCCTCGCCAAGCCTCTTAACAATGCTCAAATCGTGCGAGGCGTTTTTTGTTTATACACTTTTGAACATGGCTAATCTTATTCCCTTTACAAAGCAATTTGAGTCTTCAGAAAAATCTCGTTGATTTGCTTGAATCACGAGGTTTACAAATTTGCGACAGGAATAAGGCCATACAATATCTTACCAATGAATCGCATGAATGAAAAGTCCCACCCTGGTCCGCTGTTCTTCGGGAAGCGTGGTGGGAACGGTTGTTAGTCACAAAAGGACTTTTCCTAAGAAAGGCCTGCGCCTCAAAGTTTGTCGATGCGCAGCGTCTGGTCGCAATAGTCGACCACGGCGGGGCGATGGGTGATGAAGATGACGGTCTTGTCGTGTGCGGCCAGGAGGTTGTGGAGCAACTGGCGCTCAGTCTCGGGGTCGAGGGCCGAGGTGGCCTCATCGAAGAGCATCACCGCACGGTCGCGCAACAAGGCACGGGCGATGGCGATGCGTTGGGCCTGTCCCTCCGAGAGTCCGCCGCCAGCCTCGCTGCACATGGTGTCGAGCCCGTCGGGCAGTTGCATCACAAAGTCGGCGCAACTTTTTCTCAGGGCTTCCTCCATCTCCTCCTCCGTGGCGTCGAGCTTGCCCAGTCGGAGGTTGTCGCGGATGGTGCCGCTCATCAGCGTGTTGCCCTGTGGCACATAGACGAAGTTGCAGCGCAGTCGGGGCGACAGCTCGCGGCTCTCGCCACCGCCATAGAGCACGAGCCGTCCCTGCTGTGGCCGCAGGAGCGCCAGGATGAGGCGCACCAGCGTGGTCTTGCCGGCGCCCGTCTCGCCCAGCACCGCCGTGCACGAGCCGGGGCGGAAGTCGAAGTCGAGATGGTCGATGACCGGTCCGTCGGCCTCGTCGTAAGCATAGCTGACCCCTTCGAGCCTCACGCCACAGGGCTTGTCCATGAAGATGGGGTCGCCCTGCTCCTCCAGTGGGTTCTCCTCCAGTTCCATCAGGCGTTCGGCAGCGGTGAACACCGACACGAAGGCCGGCACCAACTTGGTGAGCGAGCGCGCCGGACTCTGTATGCGGTTGACCAACTGCAAGAAGGCTGTCATGCCGCCGAAGGTGAGTGTCTTCTGCGACATCCGCACGGCCGCCCACAGGAAGGCCACGAGATAGCCCAAGGCGAAGCCGAAGTTGAGCACGAGGTTGCTGAACACCGAGAAGGTGGTGCGCTTCACCACGCGCCGCCGCAACTCGCGCTGCGTGTCCTCCAACCGGCCTACCATGGCCTCATCGCTCTCAAGCGTCTTGATGAGCACACGGTGCTGGATGGTCTCCTGCAGCACGCTCTGCACCTTCGAGTCGGACGAGCGCACCTCGCGCGTCAGCCGGCGCATCTGCCCGACATAGATCTTGCTGAAGGCGACAAAAACAGGAATGATGGCCACCGTGACCAGGGCCAGCACCACATCCATGGACAACAGGTAGCAGAACGCGCCGACAAACATGGCCACCACGGAGAGCGTCGACGGGATGGTCTCGGTGAGGAAATTGACCACGTTGCTCACGTCGAACTCCAGTCGGTTGAGCACGTCGCCCGAGTGGTATCGTTCCTTTCCGTGCCACTCCGAGCGCAGGATGCGGTCGAGCATGCGCTGCTGCATGCGGTTTTGCGCCCTCACGCCGAGGATGTTGCGCACCCAGATGCTGGCGATGTTGAGGCCGAAGTCGCCGAGGATGAGCGCGCCCATGATGCCCACAGCGACATAGATGGAACCCTGGCGGGCACCCGACGCCACATCGATGGCGCGCTGCACGGCCCACACCTGCCCGAGCGACACGCCGACGGAGGCCAGTCCGATGAGCGCGTTGAGGGTGGCCTGCACGCGGTTGCCGCGCCAGGCCTGCCACAGCCACCTGAGGATGGCCTTGGCGCCATAATGCGATTGGGGTACCTTGAGCAGTGTCTTGATGTTCATGTGTGCGTGTCTGAGGGCAGCCGGCAACAGGGCCGGCGGCTTATCGTTGGTCAAAGCCCCACATCAGCTTGTCGCGGAGTGTGGAGAAATAATGGGATGAACGTTGCTTCACGATCCTTATCTTATAAGGTGCGCGGCGAATGATGACCTTCGTGCCCTCGCGCAACTTCTCCGACCGTCCGTCGATGGCCGCCAGGAAGTTGTGGCTGCGGCTCTCCACCTCAAGCTCGATCACGCTGTCGTCGTTGACGACGATGGGACGGATGTTGAGGCTGTGGGGCGCCACGGGCGTCAGGCAGAGGATGTTGGCCGAGGGCACGATGATGGGCCCTCCGTTGGAGAGGTTGTAGGCCGTGGACCCCGTGGGGGTGGAGACGATGAGTCCGTCGGCCTGGTAGGTGACAAGATATTCGCCGTTGACGCTGCAACGGATGGTGATCATGGCGGCATCGTCGCGCTTCAGCAGGGCGATGTCGTTGAGCGCATAGGGGCTGCCCTCGATGGGTTCGCCGTCGGCCTCAATCTGGATGACGGTGTGCTCCTCGGTCTTATAGAGTCCCGCATAGATCTCGTCGAGAGCCTTCTCCACCTCCGCAGGGAGCACGTCGGCCAGGAAGCCCAGCCGTCCCATGTTGACGCCCAGCACGGGGATGCCCTTGGCGGCCACACGGTTGGCGGCGCGCAGGAACGTGCCGTCGCCACCCAATGAGATGGCAAAGTCGACATCGAAGTTGTAGTCGTCGAACACGCCCGAGCACCACACCTTGTCGTCGGTCTGCCGCGACAGGAACTCATAATAGGGGCGATCGACATAGATTTCGGCGTCGCGGGCACGGAGATAGTCGACGATGCGCTCCACGGCCACCGACTTCTTCACCTGGTACTCATTGCCGAAAAGGGCAAAACGCAAATGCTGCTCAGACATGTTTTTTCGTTTTTTAATCTTCTTTTTCGCACCAAAAGGGCACAGAATGACAAAGATTTGGTAAATTTGCAAGTACTCTTTGATGCAAAAATACGATTTTTTATTGAAACAATTCATCAAATCATGGCAAAAGTATATGAATTTCTCGCCAATGGCTTTGAGGAGATCGAGGCCTTGGCTCCAGTGGACATCCTCCGCCGTGGCGGTGTGGATGTGAAAACAGTGAGTGTCACAGGTGCTGAGTGGGTGGAGTCGTCACACGGCATCACCATCAAGGCCGACCTGGTGTTTGAACAGGCTGGCGACTTCAGCGACGCCGACATGCTGCTCCTGCCGGGCGGTCTGCCTGGCGCCACCAACCTCAACGCCCACGAGGGCGTGCGCCAGGCGCTGCGCCGCCAGCATGACGCCGGCCGCCGCATTGGCGCCATCTGCGCGGCTCCGATGGTGCTGGGGTCTCTCGGCCTGCTCGAGGGCAAGAAAGCCACATGCTCACCGGGCTTTGAGAAATACCTGACGGGCGCCACCTACACCGCCGAGCTCTTCCAGGAGGACGGCACCATCATCACCGGCGAGGGCCCGGCGGCCACCCTGCCCTACGCCTACCGGATCCTGAGCTATTTTGTCGGCGACGACGCCACACGTGCCTTGCAGCGTGGCATGCAGTATGCTCATCTCATGGGCTGGCAATGACCTGACGACACCACCTCTCACAATCGCACACACATGGACTACATCATCATCGTGGCGGGAGGCAAGGGCACGCGCATGGGCGGCGACCTGCCCAAGCAGTTTCTGCCCATCGGCGGCAAGCCGGTGCTCATGCGCACCATCCAGGCCTTCCACGACTACGACCCGCAGCTCCACATCATCGTGGTGCTGCCTCGCGACCAACAAGACTACTGGCGCCAGCTGTGCGCCGACCATCACTTCACCATCGCCCACGACATCGCCGACGGCGGCGCCACACGCTTTGAGTCGTCGAAGAACGGACTGGCGCTGGTGCCTGCTGACGAGGAGGGCGTCGTGGGCTTTCACGACGGCGTGCGCCCCTTCGTGTCGGCCGACACCATCGACCGCTGCTTTGAGGCGGCCCGCGAGGAATATGCCGCCCTGCCGGTGATGCCCGTCACCGACACGCTGCGCTTCACGGGCGGAAGCAGCGCCGGGCGCAATGTGCCACGCTCCGACTACCGCATCGTGCAGACACCACAGGTGTTCGACATCTCACTGGCCAAACAGGCTTTCGCACAGCCCTACCGCGACTCGTTCACCGACGACGCGTCGGTAGTGGAGAGCCTGGGCTGCCAGGTGCACATGGTGGAGGGCAACCGCGAGAACATCAAGCTCACGACGCCCTTCGACCTGCAACTGGCCGACTTCATCCTCAGCCGCCTGTAAGGCGACTGACCAGCGCCAAGCCTTTCGTTTTTTCATCACCCATCATGGACATCCTCTCACAAGACATCATGTATCTCGCGGGCGTCGGGCCGCACCGCAAGGACACCCTGGTCAGCCAACTCGGCATCAAGACGTGGGGCGACCTCATGGAGTATTATCCTTATAAATATGTGGATCGCTCCAAGGTCTACCACATCTCTGAGCTCACGGGCGACATGCCCTTCGTGCAGATCAAGGGCAAGATCCTCAGCTTCGAGACGTTTGCCGCCGACCGACGGCAGAAACGCATCGTGGCCCACTTCTCCGACGGGCACGGCGTGGCCGACCTGGTGTGGTTCAGGGGTGGCCAATACGCCATGAAGCAATACAAGGTGGGCGAGGAGTACATCGTCTTCGGCAAGCCCACCGCCTACATGGGCCGCTACCAGTTTGCCCATCCCGAGATCGAGCGGGCGGCCGACCTGTGTCTCAACGACATGGGCATGCAGCCCTATTACATGACGACGGAGAAGATGAAAAACGTGGGCATGACGTCGCACACCATCGGCAAGCTCACCAAGACGCTGGTGAGCAAGATTCCCGAGGGGGCGCTGCCCGAGACGCTGCTGCCCTCGCAGGTGAGCCGCCTACACCTCATCTCGCGCGAGGACGCACTGCGGAGGATCCACTACCCCCACTCGCTCGACGACGTGCAACGGGCACAGGTGCGCCTGAAGTTTGAGGAACTGTTCTACGTGCAACTCAACATCCTGCGCTACACCACCGAGCACCGCAAGAAGTACCAGGGCTATGTCTTCGCCCATGTGGGCGAGCTGTTCAACCGCTTCTACCGCGACAACCTGCCCTTCGACCTGACGGGCGCGCAGAAACGGGTGATGCATGAGATACGCGACGACCTGCGGTCAGGACGGCAGATGAACCGCCTGTTGCAGGGCGACGTGGGATCGGGCAAGACGCTCGTGGCACTCATGGCCATGCTCCTGGCGCTCGACAACGGGTTCCAGGCGTGCATGATGGCACCCACGGAGATCCTGGCGGAGCAACACCTGGCCACGCTGCGCGAGTTTCTGGAGGGGATGGACGTGCGCGTGGAACTGCTCACGGGCATCGTCAAGGGCAAGCGCCGCCGCAAGGTGCTCGAAGGACTGGCCGACGGGTCGGTCGACATCCTGGTCGGCACGCACGCCATCATCGAGGACAACGTGGTGTTCCGACGGCTCGGCATGGCCGTCGTCGACGAGCAGCACCGCTTCGGCGTGGCGCAGCGGGCCAAGCTGTGGGCCAAGAGCGACAAACCGCCACACATCCTCGTTATGACAGCCACGCCCATCCCGCGCACACTGGCCATGACCATCTATGGCGACCTCGACGTGAGCGTCATCGACGAAC
>JBNMMB010000129.1:0-5862 GCA_050875105.1 Prevotella sp.
GGAGAGGACGGTTGCGCGGTGAAGGACCTGACGCTCACACCAGGTGAGCGCATCGGCACGATGCTGTGGTACATGCACGTAAAGAAAGTCATGTCCGACTACTTCACGCATTTCTTCCGCCGTACCGACGCGGAGGTCGGCGCACCCTCGGGTCGCGAGCTGCTCGATATGTATAACACCCAGATACGCGCCCTCACCGACGGCGACGTGACCAAGGAGCGACAGGTGCTCGACCTCGACTGTTGGCGCGCGCTCACCGAGCTCGACGCCAAGACGCGTGAGGCAGAGGAACTGGAACGAATAAGAAACAAGAGTTAACCATGGCACAAGAGGACCTTTTCAACGCTTTCTCGTACTTCGAGAACCTCGGACAGACCAACCGTCTGGCCCGTGACAACCATTTCCTCGTGGGATTCTGCTCGGGTCCCGACGGGGTGGAGGACGCCATCTCCAACTTCCGCCAATCGAAAAACTTCATCTTGGTGGACGACACCACCTCGCAGAACACCTACTCCAATGGCGTGGGGTTCTTCCGCCGTGACGTTTACACCGTGTTTATCGTGGCAGCGTTTCGCATGGGCGACATGACAGACCGCCAGGAGAAGCTCGACCTCTGCCGCCGAATCTTCAGGCAGATGCACTCAAGGCTCATCCACGACAAGGACTCCATCGCATGGGGCGACGCCTTGGAGTACCTGAAATTGGAGAACATCTACTCCAACGAGTTCCCCGGCACGTTCCTCGATGGGATGACCGGCCTTTACTTCATGGTACAGAACGAAGAACCCATAGACCTGCGATACGATGATAAGGAATGGACTGACAGGTAGGCTCACAGAGAAAGACCGTGAGCAGTATGAGCAGCGGTGGACCAGCTTCATGGTGAAGTTTTGGCAGGAGAAGATGATGCAGTTCTCTCCTCCCGTGTACGACACCGGCACGCTGCACAACACCATGGTTGGCGTGCTGCACCCTGGGCCCGTGACAACCATCAGCCACAAGTTTCGCGAATACGGCCTGTATGTGGCCGCAGGTACTGGCAACGGCTATCGCCACGGCAACAGCGGCAAGGACGACGACCAAGGCCTGCAATTTCTTAGGGGCAAACGATGGAATAAGGGCGTTGGGCACCGTCGCCGCCGCGACTGGTTCTCGAAGAAATATCTCTACTCCATCCACCGCCTGAACGACTTCGAGGCCGCGTTCTACGGCGAGGCCTACCAAGGCATGATCTCGGAAGCGCTCACGGCCATGTTTGGCGGTGGCGCAACAGGAGCCATCGGCAAGACACAGGCGAGCATCCTCAACAATCTATAATCCACACTTTTTCACCATGGGAAACATTACAGACCAAGTAGCAGCGCTTCGGAAGATCTACGAAGCCATACGCGACGAGCGGCGCACGGGGGCGAACACGGCCACACGTATTGGCGACGCCTTCCTTGCGCTACTTTCCTATATTACAGGCCACCCCTACATCCGCAAGGACATCGACGACACCGCCGAGGGACGCATTACCTTCGAGAAAGGCCTCATGAGTAACGGCCCCGTGGAGGTCAATGACGCGCTCAACGCCAACCGCCAGTTCACCGCCCACGCCGATGCGGAGGTGAAGGGCGACCTTGAGGTGAAAGGCGACACCCTGCTGCAAGACCTCACGGTGCTTGGCTCGGCCCATTTCTTCGAGTTGGTGATAGACAAGGTGCGCGCCGCGGGCGGAACCGTCATCTTCTCCCCGGCCAACGCCTTCACCATCGACCATGTGACGACGAGCGCCGACGGCAAGACCATGCGCCTCTACTGGTTGGCCGAGCATGGCGGCGACGCATCGATGAACACCTGGCATCCGGGCGACCAAGCCATCTCCATGGACTTCAACCGCGCTAAGGTGGGTGACGTCTACAGCGCCAGCAACAAGTATTGGTGGGCCTTGGTGACCGACGTATCGCGCGAACAGCCCGACATGGAGGAGGATTACACCGGCACGCATTACTACCACTGGATAGAGGTGAGCACCACCGAGAAGGCCGATGGCTGCACGGTGAACCCAGAGGCTGGCGACGCCGTGGCCATGCTGGGCAGCCGCACGAACGACGATCAGCGCAAGGCTGCCATCATGATTGCGGCCTACAAGTCGCCCGACCCTGGTATCACGGCCCCGGCCTTCGTGCAATATGAGGGCATCGACTCGTTTGAGCTGACGGATGCGAACCGCCTGAACACCGTGGCCAAGAGCGGCAACGTGTTCAAGGGCTCTTTTGTGGCGATCAGCCAGAGCCTGGCAGGACGCGACCTTGCCGAATGGCTGGAGGGCCTGCAACACGACGCCGACGCTCATTTCGACATTTGGTATGGTGAGGGCGTGCCCACGTTGGAGAATGAGCCTGCCGTGGAATGGGCCACCGACAACCAAAAGGCCGAGCATGTCGGCGATCTCTATTTCGACCGCTCGGACACGGCCAAGAGTGACGGAGGCCACTGCTACCGCTTTGTTGCCACGACAAAGGACGGCACGACAGCCTACTCGTGGGAGGACTACACAGACCACGATACGCTGAAAGCCCTCACCAAGGCACAGAGCATCGCTGACGACGGTATCATCACCGCAGGTACGGAGAAGGCCCAGTTGCTTATCACTCGCAAAAACATGGAGGCCGAGCATGGCTCGTTCAGCGCCCCCACTGACCCGAGTTCAACCTATGGCACGGCCTATAACCTCTACACCAAGGCTTATAACGCATTCATGACGGCCACTGCCGACATCGTGAGTGAGGCGAACATTGGCAAGGACACCAGGTTGGAGGACATCGGCCTGACGGCCTCTGGGTACACGGAGCTTTACTACAACTATTACACTTCGCTCGCCAAGGTGCGTGAGGCCAGCGAGGCATCTATCAAGGCATCAATCAGCACGATCGGCGGCAAGGTGAATCTCGCTGTTACGAAGGACGGCCTGAAAACGGCAGGCATGACCGTAGAGGATGAGCACATTTCGTTGGACGCAAAGAAGACGACCGTCAAGGGCGACCTGACCGTACAAGGAGCGCTCACAAACTCGACGAGCTACGTAAGCACGGACGGCTCGCTATGGTCGCCCAACGACGTGGGAGAACTCGAAAAACAGCCCGACAACCTCTTGACGGCTGGCGGCTCCCTTTTCGTCCCAATCAACATGACCTCTATCAAGAGCGTGCAGATCCAAACATCCGACCCGTCGTTGGTCTCTGACGGTTCTCCCACATCAGCATCTACCGCCCTCGTGACGCTGCCTATGTACGCTGCTGCTGATCTCGGATGCGGTGTTACAGTCCCAGCCTATCGTCGCTCGGGTACACACGTGCTGATCCGCAACGGCTTCTCGTTGGCCTACAACCAATGGAGCAAGAGCGATGGATGGACCGACGCAGCATTGCGAAGGAACATAGAGGCCGCTGCCGTCTACGTCTGCTCTGACCCTCGGGCACTGGCGCTGAGCAATTACACCGCATCCTACCCCACGGTAGCCCCTGACGGGCGTGACGCCAACGGCAAGTTCGCCACCGCTGACTGGTTCAAGGGATGCATGTACCTGAACGGGCGACGCGGGCGCTGGCTTGCGCTGCTCCCAGGACAGCAAGTAGAACTCGTGTCGGTTATTACGATGTGGCAGACGGGAAGCAACACACCCGTGCCTTATCTTGGATGGTACGTGGTAGGTGGCGAAGGCATGGACTGGCTCGAAAAGACCATTTCCTTTGAACCGCCCAGCGCCAGCCATAATCGCTACGACGCGATCTTCCGTTCCGGTGTGACAGGAGGAGAGCATTTCGGGGTTGGCTCTGTCGACAAGTTCGCGGATGCTTTCTTTGGCTACGGGCAACTTAGCGACACAGAAACGCTCACGGAGACCATCGTGGTCACGCTATCAGAGGACGATAAACCATCTATATCAATCGGATAAACATGGCAGAGAATATCAACATATCCATCGGCAACGTAGTGCGCCAAGGCGGCATAGCACGCATACGAATGCGCAGACCGTCGAGCACAGTCAACAAAGTATCGGTGAATGAGTGGCCTGTGCTGCTCAACGCCTTGGGCGCCACCCCATGGACGGACGTTACGGAAAACACGGGCTTCACGTACACATTCCCATTCGCCCTCGCCAAAGGTACAGGCTTCCCATACTGCTTACCAATGGAGCTTGACGGAGAGCCTGCAATCATGCGGTTGGGATAAATCACCAAAATACGCAAGACTATGACATTGAACATCAAGAATAAGAACACTGGAGACCTGCTGACGGCAACGGAGTTCAACCTTGTGGTGCAGGCTATCAAGGACAACGAGTCAGACATCAAACAGCTCGGAAATAGCGCGGTGAAGATGGTGGCCATCACACAGGCCGACTACGATGCGTTGGCGGCCTCCGGCAAGGTGGACGCTGACACATGGTACAACATCTTGGAGGAGGAATGACATGATCATCAAGCAAGGCAAGGAACTTTCCGCTCGCTACATAGGCTCACGCGCCATCAGTGCGGTGTACCATGGCGCAAAGCTCGTATGGGAGGCCATCAGCAGCTGCTTTGGCAGCGGTATGTGGACCAATGGCCGTCCATGGAGCAACACCGACGGGTGGAGAAACTAAACAGAAATAACAAAAAACGACATAAATCATGGCAAAGAAAGTAAGCGACAACGAAATCAAGGACATGACCGTCGACTGGGGCAAGGACACCACCAACGGCAATCTTCCTTTTAGCGGCCAAGCTGTGCAGGACTTCATCAAACGGCAGTTTGGCACGAAGGTCGGTACGTGGCGCTGGTCGCCCAACGTGGACGCCAGCAACTTCTATCACCTCTGGGGCTTTGCCACGGAGGACGACAAGCAGGCCTACCTGGCCGACCCCGAGGGCAACGCCTCGCTGCTGCTGGCCAACGAGGCCCTGCCCATCTCGACGGTGCAGGGCGACAGCTACGGCGCCTACCTGTTCACCGACGTGAGCGCGTCGAAGGAGTTCGTGGTCATGGATGGCGTGCTGAAGGTGAACCTCCGTTTCTCGTCGGTGCGCAACTCGGGTGGCGACCGCTTGAACATGGGCGAGCAGGGCACGCTGGTCATCCAGCGCAAGACGGGAAACGGTGACTGGCAGACGGTGGACGAGCGGCCTAACGCCATCGTCTCGTCTGACTATGCCGACACGACCAGCTTCACACAGGTGGACCTGTCGAACTGCCTGGTCAACGGCAAGCAGCAGATCCGTGTGCGCGCCTACTTCACCTACGAGGCCGACGACGGAGCGAAGAAGACGGCCACCTCGGCCTATGTGGTCATCGGCAGTTCGGTGACGAGGACACGCCTCTTGCTCACGCTGGCCACCCAGTGGCAGACGCCCTTCACCTCCGAGGATGTCAGCCTGTCCTACTATGTGCAGGGCAGCGTGGCGAAGACGCTCAACTATGAGGTCTCCAGCGCCTCGGGCGAGACGGAGGCCACGGGCAAGGTGGCCCTTGGCACGACGGAGTATGTGGAGACGGCCCGCGACATCTCGGTGAGCGGTCTCCAGCACGGCGTGCACCACGTGAAGGCATGGATCACGGTGGACGGCACGGACACGCGGACGGACGACGTGCTCTCTGAGGTGATGGTCGTGACCGACAGCTCCGACGAGCGCATCCTCGTGGCGGTCAACGATGTGGTGGCCAAGGCCACCAACTTCATCCAGACGACGCTGCTCCGCTTTGCCGTGCACAACCCGAAGGCGGAGACGACCAGCATCAAGCTCGTCATCGGCAACTACTCGGGCACGGAGACCTACGCCACGTCGAGCATGACGGTGGCCAACGGTGAGGTGACGGTCTACAGCGCAGCCCTGGAGA
>JBNMMB010000130.1:0-5607 GCA_050875105.1 Prevotella sp.
CGGATTTTGGAGCTGATGCATTTCTGGAATTACACTCTGTTGTTGAGACAGCAAAAAAGCACAACCAAACTCCTTTCAATGCCATTCAAGCCTTGTTCGAGGTTTGACGACTCGTCATGCACCTACCGCTGAATAGTTACAAACCCATTAACCCCTTAAAGCGCATGAAGAAAATTTCCACATATCATCTTTCGTTGAAGTGGCAACGCTGCTGAAAGAAGGCGAACTAACAGTTAGATTGGCGAAAGAAGATGAACATGGCTATTATATATAAGGTAAACATTCGATTGGCCTTGGCGGCTTTGCTGGCCCTGGTGGCTTCCTGTCAGCAGGCGTCGGAAAACTCAGAAGATGGACAACGCGTCGAGGCGTTGCGACAGGTGGATAAGGAACTCGCTTCCCAGTCTGCACAAGCTATCAAGCAGATTGAGAGAGGAATTCGGGAGGCCAAAGACAGTATCTCCTACTATGAGTATTACGTGAGAAAAGGCCGCTGGTTCTGCCAGTCGGCTACACCAGACTCCATGGTCAAATACATTGACCGGACGATAAGTTACGCCCTACATTTGCCCGAGTCGTCCAGACGCAATGGCTTGTTGGCCTATGCCTACAATTGCCAAGGCGTCAACTACCATAATTTCCACCGGAATGCGGATGACGTCGTTGTGCTTTACCATGAGGCTTACCGTTACTCGTTACATAGTGAGGTGGAAAACCAAGCGCCCAATATTTGTGCCAACCTGGGTGATGCGTATATGTTCAAGAACCAACTGGTGGAGGCTGCCTATTGGTACAGGCGTGCACTCTTTCTCGTTGACTCCCTGCAACTGCCCAAGGCTGACTATGTGTCCTTGCGGGTGGGATTGGCCAACATCTACTTGAAACTGAATGACTTCGACAGCTCACTCGAGTGTTACCGCGAGACAGAGGGCTATTTCTCCAGGATGTCGCTGTCTATGCAAGCCTATTACTTGAACAACTATGGCAACTATTATTATTACAAGAAGGATTATGCCAGTTGTCTCAGTAAGTTTCTGCAACTCAAGCGATTGCTGGAGAAGAATGGCAAGGAGAATTGCTTCGACATGTATCTATGCAAGTTGAACATGGCCGACGCTTATCTTAACCTGGACAGCGTGGCGCAGTCGAAGAGGTGTCTTGCTGAGAGTGAGCCTTTCTTTGTGGCCAACCAAGATGTTGAAGCGGTGTATTATTGCAATACGATTCGTATCGGACAGAATGTGAAAGAAGGAAAAATGAAGTCCGTATTTCAAACGTTGGATAGCGAGAGAAAAACTTTCGGCAAGGATTATGAGACGCGGGTGGCTTTCAACCTGAGGCAAATCCGCAATCAGTATTTGCGCAAGTATTATCTTGCTCAAGGCGCATATAGGATGGCTTACGAAAATTTGCTCGCCGATTCGCGTGAGACCGACTCTTTGGAGCACAACAGAACAAAGTTGCGTGCCTCTGAAATCATGGACCGCTTTGCGCAAGACACCTTGAGACTGCACCATGAACTGGCTATGGAGCACAAGACGGCGGAGTTGGGACAGGCGCGCCTGGTGGTGGTCGTCGTGGTGCTGCTCTTCCTTCTGGCGTGTCTGTTGTTTGTTGTGCAACGTTTGCGCTTCGCAAAAAGGCAGGAGGAAAACAAACAGCGCATCTTGCAGTTGAAACTCGAGGGAGTGCGCAACCGTATCTCTCCACATTTTGTTTTCAATGTGCTCAACAACAAGATCTTACATGCAGAAGCAGAAGAGTCGAACGAACTGATGGGATTGGCACAATTGATCCGCAGTAATTTGGACTTGTCATGCCACATGAAGGTGTCGTTGGCCACCGAACTCGACTTCGTAAAACAATATCTCCAGGTCGAAGGACCACTGGTGGGAACTGATTTCGACTACTCTATAGAGGTGGATCCGACGGTCGATTTGGACCATACGTTCATTCCGTCCATGTTTGTCCAGATCTTGGTGGAGAATGCACTGGTGCATGGACTGCGCGGATGGGAAGGCAGTAAGACGCTGCGAGTGAAAGTGACGAGAACGCATGCGGGAGAGACATGCGTCTCGGTGAAGGACAACGGAAAGGGATTTGACATTCGGAAAAAGTGCCAAAAGCGCACAGGTCTGAAGATCATCACGCAAACACTGGCAGTCGTCAACGAGCACAATCGCAGGAAGATGACTTTCGCTTTGCGAAATGTGGAGGCGGAGAATGGTGGCGTCGGCGGTTGCCTGGCACAGGTGTGCATACCTGATGGCTTTGTGATATAACAAGAAATGAATGATGAATAGTTAAAGAGATGGGATGTATGAAAGTGCTGATTATCGATGATAACAAGCCTGCTGGATTGGCGTTGGCAGACCTGTTGGAAAACAAGTATGGCTTTGAGGTGATGGGATGTGCTCTCTGTGGCCTGGACGGACTGGCCATGGTGAGTAAGTATCAGCCTGATGTCATCTTCTTGGATGTGCAACTGCCTGATGTCAACGGACTTGACTTCCTGGACAAATTGTCGGAATTTTCGTCGGGCAATTGTCGCGTGGTCATGTTTACGGCCTACGACAAGTATGTGCTGACGGCTTTTCGAAAACGAGCTTTCGACGTGTTGCTGAAACCCATCGATCCGCAGGAGCTGGATGTCATCGTGAACCGACTGCTGAAAGAGGAAAAGAGGGAGACCCCTGCTGAGGAGAAGGTGGCGCAGACGATGCTGAATGGAAAGTTGCTGTTCTACACAAACACGATAGATTTCAAGTTGGTAGACAAGGATGATGTCTGCCTGTTCCAGTATGAACACGACCTGCGGTGCTGGGAGGTCGTGGTGGCCGATGCGCCTAAGCCCATTAGGTTGAAGCGTAATGTGAAAAGTGTGGACCTGCTGAAACTTGACGACCATTTCTTGCAAGTCAATCAAAAGTTCATCGTCAATGTGGATTACTTGATGGAGGTCGTAGACGGCATTTGCCATTTCTATCCGCCTTTCGACAAGCTCGACTATGTGAAGGTGGGACGGTTTTTCAGAAAGAAATTAATTGATAGATTTTTAAGCATTTAAGAAACATGGCTATGATTGGAAAGAAGTATTCAGCCTCACTGGCAATGCTGCTGATGATGTTGCCAGCGTCAGGCGCTTTCGCGCAGAAGGCAAAGCGTGTGAAGAAGCAAGTGCCCGTAAAGGTGGAGACAGTGGTGGAGGAGGAACCGCAGGAGGTTCAAGAGAATGTGGAGCCTGTCGCTCCGCCGGAACCGCAAGACAGGCTCGACACGATTTATTATAATAAGAATTGGAAAGTTTGTCGAAACAAGGCGTTTGCCAATTATTACCGATTGGCCCTCTATCCTGCCGATACGACAATGACCAAGGAGTTCCGTACTTATTATATGAGCGGAGAACTGCAAGGAGAGGGCTCGTTTGTGACGCTCGGCAAGGAGGATGATGCAAAAAGCCTGTTCACGGGCGCTATGACTACCTACTTCAAGAATGGTAAGCCTGAGGAGCAAAAGACATACGAGAATGGAAAACTTGCCAATGAGTACACTTCTTTTTATGCCAATGGCTTTGTCAGAGAGCATTTCTTTTTGAACAATGGCAAGAAAGATGGAGTGGCGGCTTCATTTACAGAGGATGGACGCGTGTGCACGCTGACTCCCTATCACGATGATGCTTCTGAGGGCTTTTATGTCGTGGTCGACGCGGATGGCAACTACTCTAAGTATTCCTTGACGGACAAACAGCCTATCTTGGAGACTCCGTCGACCGATGAGATGCGTACTGAATACAAGAATGGCGTGGCTTGGCCCTACTACAATAAGAATGGACTCATCGTCGGCGTCAGCAATTCGTTGGTGAATGAGAACATTGGTGGATACCGTGAGATTGGTGTGCTGATCGTCAACAAGAGCATGATGAACGTCGACATTGACCCTTCAGAAATAGAAATTTATGACATGAAGGGTGGTAAGCGTAAAGACTTCGAACTGGTTGGTGCTGAGGAGTATGATAAGAAAATACTCAAGTTTAAGAAGAAGGTGGCTAAGCGTATGGTCAAGAACAAGGCTGTCGTTCAGACTGAACGTGAAAATAATGTCAATGCCAACTTGGGAGCACAGGTCTTTGACGCTGGAACATCCAACACTTTAAAGGAATTCCAGATGCGGATCTGCAAGATGAGACAACTGGAGGCGGGCAACCGAATGAAATATTCGGAAAAGATGCCAGAGGACTTGGGCTATCTGGAGCGAACAACCATTCACCCGGGTGAGGTCGTGTCGGGTTACCTCTACACTTCAGACCGCAAGGCGACGGATCTGTTTGTCAAAGTGAAAATCAAAGGCATTGCTTATGTCTTCGAGTGGAAAACGGCGAAGAAATGAGTAAGATACGTGTGATTATTGATAATTATTTTAGATTTATAGTATGATGAGAAAATTTTTGATGGCGACTTTCTTCGGCTTGCTGATCGCGTCGAATGGCTTTGCGCAGTTCCGTAGGTCTGCGTTTAATCACTTGGGTGTTAACGTTGGTGCAGGTACGGAGGGCATAGGCGTCGGAGTTGCAGCTCCGTTGACCAACTTCCTTGAGTTTGAAGCTGGCGTAAATTTCATGCCCGGATTTAAGGTGAATGCGGATGTGAACTTGGAGGCTGATGGCACATTGAATGTGCAAGGACAGGAAATCGCAATCCCCGACTCTCGGGTGAAGGTGGGCGCAAACTTTGCACGCACCACTTACAATGTCAAGGCAAATCTTTACCCCTTTGGAGGTAGCAGCAAATGGTTCTTGGCAGCTGGCTTCTCTTTTGGAGGAGCAAAAATCGCGAAGTTGAATGGACATAGCGATGAGTTGCAAGACTTTATCAATCAGTATCCAGACCAGAAACAGGAAATCTTGGATCGAGTGGGGGTGGCTCTCGCCGATTATAAGGTGAAATTGGATGACAATTGTGACATCAATGGTGACATTCGCTGCAATTCCTTCCGTCCTTATTTGGGATTTGGCTTCGGGCGATTGGTCCCACGCAACAGATTGGGATTTAGGGTGGAACTAGGGTGCCAGTTCATGGGCACGTTGAAAGTTTACCAGGCTGACCAAGTGCTCGACATCAATAAGATTCTCTCGGACATGGTGGACGGAGAGGATAGTGGAACTGATGGGATATCTAAGTTCATCGAGAATTGGAAATTCTATCCTGTGTTGAAATTCCAACTGGTAGGTAGAATCTTATAATTTCAAGCTTACGACTTCCGCTTTTTGCTGACGAGATAAACTGGGGGGATATATCTCGAAGCATTAAAGCGGAAGTTTTTCTTTTGTTCGCCACTTTCATTGTCCATTGTCGTGGACATTTCTGTCAAATAGGGGTATTGTGCCTTTGCTATAATATAAGGTGAACCCCTTAAAAACGTCCCATTTTGTCAAACAAAGCGAAAACATCGCATAAAAAACACATTTTTTCTTGTGAACATTTGGTGGGAAGCCCAAAAAGCTATACCTTTGCACTCGCTTTTCGGGAACACCGCCACAACGGTTTCACCTAAAGCGCTGAAAGAGAGTTCTTTGAACAGATTGACATAACAGAGAAGTAGTACAAGAAG
>JBNMMB010000131.1:0-5448 GCA_050875105.1 Prevotella sp.
ATTTTTGCTCATGGCTTTGGGTTTTGAGTAATGTTTTTTTGTCACATCTAATTTACTCATTTTCCGCGACATGCGGAAATACTCAAAGCCTTTTTTATGTACTTTTTTACCAGCTCATTCTAAATCCGAAACTTGAGTTATTTTATATTTCTCTCATGAAGACACAACACGGCCATCACAGCGTGATCGAAACGGAACGCCTGTTACTGCGCGAAATAGAAATGGAGGATGCCGATGCCATGTTTGAGCTCGACTCTGACCCCGAGGTACACAAGTACATCGACAACGAACCTGTGACAAGCAAAGAACAAATCCATGGGGTCATCCGCTTCATCCGACAGCAATACCAAACCAATGGCATCGGGCGATGGGCGGTAGTGCGCAAGTCTGACAAAAGGTTCATCGGCTGGGCCGGACTAAAAATTGAACAAGAAGATTACAACGGTCATGGCTGGCACATCGACCTGGGTTATCGACTGATGCCCAACTGTTGGGGACATGGATATGCCACCGAGGCTGCGCGTGCCTGGACAGACTATGCCTTCAGGGTGATGAGGGCCGAAAAGGTATGCGCATTGGTGGAAAAGGCCAACACGGCCTCTGTCCATGTGCTGGAGAAAGTGGGCATGACCTTGACCGACGCTTTCGTGCTCAACGGAAAAGAAAATCTTTGGTATGAAATCAAGCAGTCTTGAGCACTCTGACAATAAGACTCCTGGTTTAAATTTTCAAGACATTGCGCGCGATCCACCACGCAAAATACAAGCAGACATACACCTTGAGCGTTCGGCCGCTGAAGACAAAGTGCTTCAACCGATCGAACACATGGCCATAATTGTACCAACTGGCCAACACCACAAGCAGGGCGTAGGGGATGGACAGGATGAAGAAATAATTGTACCCAATGGCCGAGCGGAGGTCGCCATGCACCAACGCATGGAGCGCTCGTTGCAGCCCACAAGCCGGACACTGGGTACCCGTCAGGTCGCGCCAGACACACCTGATGGCAAACGAGGATGAACCAGGATTGACAGAATAGTAGAACACACCCAACAGGATGAGCGCCAAGGGAAACACCCACGACATGACTCTGTCAACCCTGCTCATCAGTTAGTTTCCCATCATCACGGCAACAAACATCACAACACCATAAATCAAGCCCACGGCGACACCTGCGATGGCGCCATAGATGGAGAACTTGCGTGCCTTGTCGGATGCGGCTTGCGCCTCCTCATAGGCGCCACTATTGTAAAGGCTGTCCACCTTCGCCGCGTAGACAATGGCCACGATGCCCAAAGGCAAACAGCATAAAACAGTACACAGGATGGCCCAAACCAAATTGCTGTCGGGCCGAGGATTCATTGTATCCATACTTTAAAAACGTTTAAGTGATCAGATTGTATCAGTGTGTATCGATCGCCCAATATGTCAGGCGATCCATTACACACATACAAATTTCGTTAAAATCATTGAGAAATGCAAATTTTTCAATGGAAAAGTGAAAAAGTAAGAGACAATATCCCTCCTTGCCAGCAAACGTTCGAAAAGGTTGCGCTGTCTACTTCTTGTTACTTGAAGCCACTCGCTCGCAGATGTCTCGTGGCAGGTCGATGCGCAATGGTTGCACAGCGCCTTTATACTTGTTGTCGGCATCAGCCACGGCTACCACCCAGCATGTGAATGAGCGGCGTGGGTTGTCCCATCCTGCCTCGTAAGGGACAATGCGAAAAGTGGTGTCGCTGATCTTCTTGATCGGGCCGCATATCACCTCTATGTGGAGCCTGCCCTTGCCGTGGACATCGGTGGGTGCTTGGTGTGTGGCATCGGTATAGACAGGTTTCAAGCGGAGGGTCAGAGCATCCTGTTTGTCGGCTTCGAATGTTAGTTGCATGCCTCCCTGCAACTTGTCGCTATAAGGCAACAGGCGTCCCTGGTGCTCAAAGCCCACATATTGTAAACGTTTGCCTGCCGTCTCCTTGTAACGCGTCTCCGTCAGGTTGGCCATTTCCTTGTCGAAATACCAAAAGGCATCATGCTTGTCGCCTGTGTATTCTGCATATGGGGCGGGCGCAGGCCGCAGGCCGCTTGCGGTGTCAGCGGGCTTCTTGCCCTTGTCGGCCCCATCGGTACCCGGCATGTCGGCATGGAAGCGCTCGGCAAGCCAGCCATCACGAGGATTGAGGCGGCGCAAGGTGCCATCGGCATTGAACCGTTGCTGCATCGACTTCTCAATGAACTTGGCGAGGTAGTCGCACGTGCGCTCGTCGGCATCAAAATGGCCACGGCCTGTGTCGCAAAGAAACGAAATGCAACTTTCTGGATACATGATGCGGAAGGCGAGGGCCGGATTGACACGCGCCTCCCACCATTCATACTCACCCTCGACCATCAAGCCGGGAATGCCATCAATGTTTCGATTGCGCCCCCACTCCACATTGGCACCACCATAACCACACAGGTTTGTGCGAGGGGCGTCGCCATGGAAGGAGATGATGCAGAGTGTGCGGTCGGGGTTCCAGGCGGCAAAGTTCCAGGGAAACGTGGCTTGCGCAGAGTGGCCCAGCGGAACGACAGGGACCGTGGCGATCTCGGGATGCCCACTGTTGTCGGCAAGGTTTGTCATCATCTCCTCAAAGAGGGATTGGGCGGCCGACTGTGGATCCCAATTGTTGTCGAATGCTGGAGCGACCCATATCATGCCGACACCCAACTTCTTCATCTTGGTTTGGAAAAGTGGATTTTTATAGATCGCCTCCTCAGTCATGTTCTGTTGAGAAAGGATGACGGCTTTCACCTTGTCGCAGCCCTCCGGCACCCACAGGTAAGCCACTGGGGCCTTGCCTGTCTCAGGCGAGATGTAGCGGCGCAGCTCCACCGACCACTGGTACATGCCACTGCCGCCAACACCCACGGCATGTGCTGCCGTGGCAAACAAGCCTTGCAGCGCCAAGACTACGCACGCCATTACACACAACTTCATCAGCTTCACACCTTGCAACAAATTTGTTTTCGCCATTTTCATTCTCCTATTTATCATGTTCTAACAGGTCAACAGCCCCACTTCTGTTCTCGCCATTCCCGCAACGTCCGTTTATTGTAATGGAACAAAGCGCAATGCCGCGCCACCAGACGGTTGCAAGTGAAGTCGCAGCGGCTGACCGCCTCGAACCGTCTTCTCTGTGGAAGACACCTGGGTGCGCGTCTTGAGCGTCGGATCATCGTTGTGGATTTCCACACGATACTTCTTGCCTTTCCGCAAGAAATCGGCCGTGTTGATGATGATGTCGCGAGCCTCCAAGCCATTCATCGCCCCAACAAACCATACCTTGCCTGTGCGGCGGGCTTGCACAACATATTGACCGATCTCACCTTGCAAGGCCTTGCTCTCATCCCATACAGATGGGCATTGTTTCCAATAGTCAAGTTCTGGCTCACCTTTGTAAGCATCGGGCGTGTCATACCAATAGAGGAAGGTGAGCGGACTATAATACACCACGGGCATGGCCAACTGGTGGGCCTTGGTGTTCTTCACACGGCCATTGAAGTAGCATGGAGTGTAGTCGGCCGGTCCACAGAGGAACCTTGTGAACGGCAAGGTCGTGTTGTGTTCTGCGTCGGGCATTTCCTCATTGCCACCCACTCCTTCTTGTGTGAGGAGATTGGGATAGGTGCGGCTCCAACCCGTAGGCCGGTACTCATCGTGGATGTCGACAAGAAGATGGTGGGCCGCGCATTCCCTTACAGCCCGATGCATCCATGTGGTCCACTCCTGCGAACCTACCTGCACAAAGCCAAACTTGATGCCGCTGACGCCCCATCGCTCATAAAGCGGTAGGATCTTGTCGAGCTCTTGGTACAAGGCGCGTTGGTTGACATACAACCACACACCGATGCCCTTGCTCTTGGCATATTGACACAGACGAGGCAAGTCGATGTCTCTGTTTTCCGCTACCGCAAGGGCCGATGACGACATCTTCATCTCTGGCCCATACCACCCTGCATCCAGTTCTATATACTGCATTCCTCGCTCTGCACAGAAGTCAACAGCTTCCAAAGCTGACTTCATATCCAAGCGGCAAACACGGAAGGCTTTGCCTGGGCGCACCCACTCCTGCGCATCCGATATCTCATTGGGCGCATTAAGATTGAGCACCATCTGCTTGTTGTTGATGAGGTCCACGGCCTTCCTGCCTAACAAGACATAGCGCCAAGGCATGTCGTAGGGCGTGATGATGTCTGCCGACTGATACAACGACATCTGTAACTCATTGTCAGCATTCAACTTGAGTTTTCCCCTCACAAAATCGACCAACGCAGCCTCGCCAATGGCGGCATAAAGACCATTGGCCAGTTGGAGGGTCAACGGACGCTCTGCCTCGTCATGCCACGCTTTCTCAGTCTTGAGGAGTCTCACCTTGTTGGCTTGCGCTTGGGCCCATGCATAATGCCACGCAACCGCTACCGGGGCGAAGGGGAAAGTAGTCAAATCTTCCGTCACATGCATGAACAACCCATTCGTCGCCTCAGGAAAACGATAGCGTATGGCCAACCCTTCATCATAAGCCCGCACCACAATATCAAATAGGTATTGCCGACGCTTATCATAACCTTTATCGTCATGGGGATGGTGAGCACCCTTCATCAAATGGATCGTCATTTCGTTAAAACAATCCTTTACCAGTGCGCACTCACCATAAATGGGTCGCCAAGAGTGGTTGACCAGGTTGGTGTCCACACCGACAATCTCCATACCAGTGGTCCACACTTGATTGGTGTCTACGGGGATGCCCATTGCTTGCTCCACCAAATGATTGTCTATGTTCACGCCAAGCCCGCCATTATTAATCACAGAAAGTCCATCATAATGAAGTTGGTAGAAAAGGCGCCCACTCTTTTGTTCCAAAAGGAACTGCACACAACCATTAGGAGACTTCAATGACAATTGTCCAAAAGTCCCATGGCACACAAGAAACAAAAAGGTCAGGATAAAAGAACATACTCTTCGCACCTGTTGTGTAGAAAACTCCATAATATAAAGATGACTGTTCATAAAAGAATACGACAGAGCGAAAGAAATCACGCAACAAAAGGACAAAAAAAAAGGAAATAGACAAGGGAAGAGAAAATAATAAGCATAAAGCTTATAAGCATAATGACCTATTTGGCATATTAGGCATAAGAGGCATAATGGGCATATTAGCATAATGGTCATATTGGGTAGATGGCATATTGAGCATAATAGGCATATGGGGCATAATGGGCCTAATAGGCATAATGGGCCTATTGGGCCCAAGCTGGTGACCGCTATCACTGCCCCCTCCCCAAAACAAACAAAGCCCGAAGACTCATCGTGAATCTTCGGGCTTCTGTCTGATTGAAAAAAGGCGGCTTCCTACTCTCCCGCATTGCATTGCAGTACCATCGGCGCCACTGGGCTTAACTTCTCTG
>JBNMMB010000132.1:0-5312 GCA_050875105.1 Prevotella sp.
CTCTTGGGACCCGCTATCAAGTACTGCAGGCTTCTCTATCAAGTACAGCTGGCTTCTCTATCAAGTACTGCCGGCTTCTCTATCAAGTACTGCCGGCTTCTCTATCAAGTACTGCCGGCTTCTCTATCAAGTACTGCTGTGATCAACTAAAGGCGGCTGTTGTTTAAGCAACGACAGCTGCCTTTTTCTTATACCTGAGCCATGTCCATCTACCTGTAGGCATAAACCGTTGGCAGACATGCCCATGGTCGGGTTTGCCTTGGCAGGCTGCGTTCGATTTGCCCCGCACAGGATGATAGCACCGAGTGCAAGCCGCTTGAGCAAATCCGCTTGAACAGCTTACAGGAAATGCTGTTTCTTGTAAAATAAGGCATTCCAAATGGCGAAAACTTGCAAAATAAGGCAATCCAAATGGCGAAAACTTGCAAAATAAGGCAATCTGTCGTTTTTTGAATTATCTTTGCACCTATGAAACAGGAAGTTATAGACAAGAGAAACTTAGAGAAACTTGAATTAATAAGTTTCTAAAGAGCTAAACTACACGTAGTGCTGGCAGGTAGCAACGGCAAACTAATTGGGGACCATCAGAGAAGGCCATGATACAAAAAAATCCTGCAGCCCCGAAAGGCCACAGGATACACCCCTGGTGGGCGTTGACGGATTCGAACCGCCGACCCTCTGCTTGTAAGGCAGATGCTCTAAACCAACTGAGCTAAACGCCCGTGCGCTGAATTGCGGGTGCAAAGGTACGAACATTTTCCCATACCGCAAAGCTTTTAGCTCGGAATTTTCTCATAAGACCCGCAAATTCTACGCCAGCATAGCGTTTCTACATGTTTTTTACTTGTACGATAACACCATGCAAAATATTGACCATATCAAGCATGTCTTCCACACAAGTCCATTCATAAGCACTGTTCACAGCCTGTTGGCCGCTAAAGACGCAAGCGCGTCCGTACACTCCTTTGGTCACGCGCTCACCAGATGTCGTCGCACTGCGTTCGCTGTGAGGCGTCGCTGTCTTATCACAAAACGCATAGGCATTCTTGATGATATCGGCCAAAGTGGGCTGCATGTGCTTTGTCTTATTCTCCTCAACAGAAAAGTGGTCAGGGACATCGCCATCCACATCAATCACCACATCAGGATTGACACCCCACTGAGGGGGAAATCGCTCTGTGGTCCAATCTATGTTCGCATTTCGCGAGAACACAAAATAAAGGTCACCATGGTCAAGAACTCCTTGGCCAGCCACCCTGTCTATGAGAGACATCAGCACCACACAACCCGCCTTGCCACCAACGCCAAGCGACGTAGCGCCATCACCTGTTATGATGGTCTTACCTACGCAATTTTTCAGATGCCGTCCTTGCGGAGCATTGGGACTAAGCACGATGCCCGACGACAACTGGATGTCGCCACCCTTGTATTTGCGATGGACGATAGGATGAATGGTTCCTTCCACCCCATTGGGAGCAACGTCTAGGTGAGCAGCAAACATCAATGACGGTTTCTTGGCTGTTGTCGTTGCAGGAAACTTGACATACACACAGCCGTCCTCGTTACAAGCAATCTGCATGTTCTTACTGTCCTTTGCAAGTTTCCGGATATCCTGTTCGATCAGTTTTGCCATCATTCGCTGGCCTAAACTTGACGGGGATACAGACGTATCTCCAGCATCTGCACACGAGTTATTGACTTTTGCGTATTTCACAAATCGCCGCACACATTTTTCCCTTCTGATTGAATCAAGGACATACAAGCCGCTTGCCGAAAGCGAGGATCTAAAATTCCCAAATTGTTGCGTTTTAGTCCGAACCTTACTAGGCACATGAGGCCTGACGCTGGGCAAGACGGAACGATCTACAGCATCCTTCTTGCTCCGCGAATATGCCTCATTGGCTTTACGGGTTTCATGCACCAGCACTGCAGGCACATTCACGTTTGGCTTAAATTTCTGAGTGGGAACTTTGACAGCCTTCGCTGCGCCCTTTGCTCTTTTCACGCCTTTTATGAGAGGTCTTTGCGCACTAAGCCCCATCGCAAAGCAACATACTGCACAGAGTGACAAAAGGCGAATCTTGCTTGTTTTCATTCGATTACTATTTTATTGAAGGTTTGTATTCACACGCGAAACAAAGGCATCATTTACCTTTCAAGGTATCTAAGGAGAAAAAGATGCGGAACAACCCATTCTTCAATCTCCTTACCACTAATCCTTCTGTTTGTTGGGCAGCTCGTATGCTTTTCCCATATTTTTTAAAGGAAACATCCACATAACCTTTCTTCATAAGTGCCACAGAAACCTCAGAAGCGCCTCCGTTTTTCAAGAAATCTGCTACGGCCTTGTCTCTCTTGGCTTTTTTCTTCAAAGAATCTAAAGGAGTCTTAGATTTTGCAGTATGAACTGATGTCGCCAGTTGGCTACTCGAGCCGTTATCGGCCCGTGGCTCTTCTGCAGCCTTTTTGTCCAGCCCATCCAAAGAACCATTCTGCCATAGATATTTGTTCGCCGCATCGGCCTCTTCCACCGATCCACCTTGTTCCAAAGACGTGGCAATTCGCCGACTACCACTCTCGATTGCCTTGAGCTCTTCCATCTCCGCCGAGGTGGCTTGTCTTGAGGCATTACCACCATTCATTCTCTTCCAAGGTGCGTCAGCCCTCGACTTCGTAATGACACGCCCTCGAGTCTTGGGTTGCGGCTTCGCCTCCACCATTTCCTCCAAGTCCTTTACGCCATAAGAATTCTCCAGCTTCTTTGCCTGCTGTTGATTTTTCCGTACGCCAAGCTGGACAGTAGACTCCACCTGCTGCTCAACCTGCCGCTGTTTAGTTTTCGCTGCCTCTTCAGCCTTACGTCTGGCTCGCATTGCAGCGTATGCCTCATCAACTTTCCGATCCACTGCGTTTCTCACATTGGGAATCTGCGCAGAGACGGGCAACGTTGCGCAAAAGCCCAATAACATGAATAGTAACACTTGTTTCATAGTTCATAAATTGTTTAAAGATTACACTTCTCCTATCACTTTCTCAACCCAAATAGACGCAGGTCTCCATGGTTATGTCTTGACTCTTCCCCTTACGCAAGATGGTCAACGTCACTTTCTCATAAGGTCGCTTCTGTCTGACTATATTTGTAAATCGCTCGATGGTTTCAACAGGGATTCCATCCACATGGGTCACCACGTCCCCTTTCTTCACCCCAGCCATGTCGGCAGGATAAGCATACAAAACCTTGGTGACAACCAGGCTCTTGCCCTCTGCCGACAAGTCGAGTCCTACAACAGACACAGGATTATGTTTGTGCCAGTTGGCAGAATCCGACGGTGCCATGCCGTCTGCAAGAAGCCGTTCCTCTGTCAAGTATTGAAGTTTTGCCGACTGCAAAGAATTGAACTTGCCGAATATAGGCGCCAACGACAAGTTGTAGCCCCACCTCGTTGGGAACCTGTGGCTTTTGCGGAACGCCTTCGCCTCTTTCTTGTCAAGAACAAACGGAGAGAAGGCATCATAATCGCTGTCATACCAAAACCATCCATCCTCTTTGTTCATTTTCGTAAACACGGTATACCATCTTTCTTGTGTGAATTTCTTGTCACCGTCGCCCTTGACCCTTATTTCATCATAATCGATGACGGCTTCCATTTGCCAGTCATTGACCTTTACAAGTTTCATCCTTAATATATAAGTGCGTTTCCTTGGTGTAAAAATGGCATCGGCCAAGGCATTTACAGCCACAGACGTCGCTTTTCCTTTTACATCACTCCACAAGTCACCACCACTGCTTGCTGCTTTCATCGTTTGGACACTTGCCCATGTGTTACCAGTATATCGGAAAAGTTCGTTCAACTCGGCGCTGGGCTTGAACAGGTCTTCATTAGAGAATGACACATAAATCGTATCGGACGTGGTGAGGTATTCCTCTTGGGCATCCATGGACTTAAACTCATAAGTTAGGAAAGCCGATTTCTCATTTAGAGTAAACTTAGGCTTCCCATCAGCACCTTCAGAGACGTCCAAAAAGAAATAAGGTATGCTTCTTTTCAGAGTTTGCGTGCCCGACATCCACATTCCTCCCACTGTTTGGTCAACAGGCACATAATTCCTTATTTGCTCCAACTGTCGATAGAGTTCCACCAAGCATTGCGACTTCAAATCAGTCGATTGGGTTGGGAAAACCTCTATGTTGTGTATTTGTTGCTTCAGCATCACTGTGTCCCCTCGCGACATGGCTGCATCTTCTCCTCTATAATAATATATCTTCACCAGAGCTTCGTCTTTAGCGTCTTTAGCAAGGGTTTCATATACATCTGCCAAATCCAAAGCTTCTGCGATTGCTTCATCGGAATACAAAGCATCAATCTTAGACACCAAGAACTTGCGAACCAAAGTCTTTTGAGATTGCGTCAATCCCCCATAATACATGGCCAAGTTAGTTAGGGTGGTTGTTCGCTCCCCCACTTCTGCTCTATCAGCCAAATACTTGTCAACTAATTGTTCCACACGCTCTGTCGTGAAAGCCCGACTGTTTTTTTTCTTTTGCGCATAGACACACGAACCATACGACAAAAACATCAAGGTGAGCAGTAGTGATAATCCACTCAAGGAAGCACACGCCTTCATTCCATCAAAAAGATGATGGAAAACCACATGACAGGAACAAGAGAATGCACGCATCTTGTTTCGTTTTAATGGTCCGCCCGGCTGCCACAGCAGAATGAATGAACAAGGTGTGATACAAAACAGAAAAAGCGCGGAGCCAGCTTGCCACCCGTTCCACGATTGATAGGCCTTCGCATTGCCCTTCTTGCCGGAACGAGCAACGCTGGAAAGCCCCACGCCAGTGTAAGTATATGAAGCCACTCCACCCAAAACGAATGCCACAGGCACCCGCATCAAGTTTAGAGAGGTATACAATACACCTTCATGGGGCGTTCTGCATTGCTTTGTTCTTGACAAGAAGTGTGAATTTGCGAAGTTCATCAATCGTCAGAACCAAAGCGTACAAAAACGCCCTTTACCATAATGTATGTCCACCTGGCCTCCATCTGCAAAAGACTTCGGCAAGGATGAACGTTGCAAATATAGGAGAAAAACATCAATATCACAACCTTTTCCCCCACAAAAATGACAACCGATATACAATTTTAACATTTACCAACGCAACCGTAACTATTCAGCGGTAGGAACAAATGGTGCTTTTTATCCTTAAAGCCCAATAAAACGCATTGATTTTGCATAGCAAAAAGTGCCTTATCTTCTTGCGTATTTGAAATATTTTTCGTACCTTTATACCTATGAAAGAACAA
>JBNMMB010000133.1:0-5256 GCA_050875105.1 Prevotella sp.
ATTTAAGTTGTGTCAGAATCTTAGGTTTGTCTCCCTCACTGGTTTGTCCCCTCACTCGAAAACCTTGCCACGTCATGCAGCTTTCGCTGCCCACGGCAAGGAATTCTTTCGCAAAGATAACAATTAAAAGGTGAGTTCAAGCGAATTTATTAACTTTTAACAAATTTTTATTTCAAACGTGAAGTGACGTCCTTGATGCGGCGCATGGCCTCACGGATGTTTTCGTCGCTTGTGGCATAGCTCATGCGGAAGCAATCGGGGTCGCCGAAGGCATCGCCGCCCACCGTGGCGACGTGTCCCTTCTCCAAGAGATACATGGCGAAGTCGGTGGCATTGTTGATGACCGTCTCGCCGTCGCTCTTGCTGAAGAAGCTGCTACACTTGGGGAAGAGGTAGAAGGCGCCCTGCGGCACGTTGACCTCCAGTCCGGGGATGTCCTTGGCCAGTGAGACGATGAGGTCGCGGCGGCGCTCAAAGGCCTTGCGCATCTCTTCCACGCAGTCTTGGCTGGAGAGATAAGCGGCCTCGGCAGCCTTCTGGCTGACATCGCATGTGCCGCTGGTGTATTGTCCCTGCAACTTGTTGATGCCCTTGACGATCCATGCCGGAGCGGCCACCCAGCCGAGTCTCCAGCCCGTCATGGCGTAAGCCTTGCTGACGCCATTGCAGATGATGGTGCGCTCCTTCATGCCGGGATAGCTGGCGATGCTGGCGGCCTTGCCCACATAGTTGATGTGCTCATAGATCTCATCAGAGAGCACGAAGACATCGTCGTGCTTGAGGATGACCTGTGCCAGGGCGTTGAGCTCCTCCTGCGAGTAGACGCTGCCCGTCGGGTTGCTGGGCGAGCAGAGGATGAGCATCTTCGTCTTCGGTGTAATGGCGGCCTCCAACTGGTCGGCGGTCATCTTGAAGTCTTGCTCAAAGCCGGCACTGACGATGACCGGCGTGCCGCCTGCCAACTTGGTCATCTGCGGATAGCTGACCCAGTAGGGAGCGGGGATGATGACCTCGTCGCCGGGGTTGACGAGCGCCAGGATGGTGTTGCAGACGCCCTGCTTGCCACCCGTACCGACGATCACCTCACCGGTGGTGTAGTCGAGATGGTTCTCCTTCTTGAGCTTGTCGACGATGGCCTCGCGCAGGTCCATGTAGCCCGGTACGGGCGAATACTTGGAGAAGTTGTCGTCGATGGCCTTCTTGCCGGCCTCCTTGATGTGCTCAGGCGTGTTGAAATCAGGCTCGCCGACGCTCATGTTGATCACGTCGATGCCCTGTGCCTTCATCTCGTTACTCTTCTGCGACATTGCCAGCGTGGCCGATGGTGCCAGGCGGTTGAGTCGATCTGATAATTGTGCCATAATAACCGATTAATATTTGTCAATACACCTTTTGTGCAAAAGTAGCATTTTATTCATAGATACGGAAATAATCCGTCATGATTTTATGATACTTTATCACAATGTATCCATTCTGTAACCTTGTGCCCTTGTGATTAGAGATGCAGGGTGTGGCCCATGCGGTCTCTCTTGGTGCGGAGATACTTCACGTCGTAGCGGTTGGGCGTCACCTCGATGGGCACGTTCTCGACGATCTCGAGCCCATAGGCCTCCAGTCCGACACGCTTGGTGGGATTGTTGGTCATGAGTCGCATCTTGTGGACGCCGAGGTGGCGCAACATCTGTGCGCCGCAGCCGTAGTCGCGCTCGTCGGGCTTGAAGCCGAGGTGCACATTGGCGTCGACGGTGTCGAGGCCTTGCTCCTGCAACTTGTAGGCGGCGATCTTGTTCATCAGACCAATGCCGCGTCCTTCCTGTTGCATGTAGATGAGCACGCCCTTGCCTTCCTTCTCGATCATCTCCATGGCCTTGTGGAGCTGTTCGCCGCAGTCGCAGCGCTGGCTTCCGAGGATGTCGCCTGTAGCGCACGACGAGTGCACGCGCACGAGGATGGGCTCATCCTCACGCCACGTGCCCTTGATGAGGGCCATGTGCTCGAGTCCGTTGCTCTGGCGGAAGGGGATGAGGTGGAAGTGTCCGTAGACCGTGGGCAGGTCCACCTCGTCGCCCACCTCGATGCTGCTTTCCTTCTTCAGGCGGTAGGCGATGAGGTCCTTGATGGTGATGATGCGCAGTCCCCACTCCTTGGCTTTCTCCTTCAGCTGGGGCATGCGGGCCATTGATCCGTCGTCGTTCATGATCTCCATGAGCGCGCCTGCGGGATAGAGGCCGGCCAACTTACACAGGTCGACGGCGGCCTCGGTGTGGCCCGAGCGGCGCAACACGCCGTTGTCCTGGGCATAGAGGGGGTTGATGTGTCCTGGGCGGCCGAAGGTCTGGGGTGTGGAACTGGGGTCGGCCAGGGCGCGTATGGTGGCGGCGCGGTCGTGGGCCGACACGCCCGTGGTGCATCCCTCGAGCTTGTCGACGGTGATGGTGAACGGTGTGCCGAGCATCGACGTGTTGTCGGCCACCTGGTGGGGCAAGTCGAGCTCCTCGGCGCGCGACAGGGTGATGGGGGCGCAGAGCACGCCACGCGCGTTCTTGAGCATGAAGTTGACATCGTCGGGCGTGATCTTCTCGGCTGCGATGATCAGGTCGCCCTCGTTCTCGCGATCCTCGTCATCGACCACGATGACAAATTTTCCAGCTTGGAAATCCTTGATCGCTTCCTCGATATTGCTGAGTTGAATGTCTGCCATATTCTATATTCTTTTGTTGCTTATTGGTTGGCGGTGTGACCCTCGTTGGGGTTCGCTATCCACTGGGTGTCACACCTTATTATATAATATCGTCACTTTACTCGTCGGTCTTGGCGAGATGTTTCTCCACGTAATTGGCGATGCTGGAGTCGGTGCTTCGGATGACTTGCAGGTCATGATACAGCCGCAGGCGGAACCGCCACATGCGGCAATAGAAGAACACGCCCAGCGGCACGAAGAGTGCCGATACGATGTTGAGCCAGCGCCGCTCGAAGGGGCGCGTGTGGGCCTTGACAGCGAGCACCGGATAGCGGTTGATGTCGTGGAGCACCTGTCGGTCGCGTGTGTTGGAGAGGTCTTCGATGACGGTCTCCAGCTGTTGGCTGATGCGCTCGATCTCGTGGTCGGGTTGATACTTGAAGAACACCTTGACGACGTTGGGCGGCGACTTGAGGTTGTGCTCGTGGGCATAGGCTGCCACACTGGCGCTCACCTCGCGGAGCTGTCGGGCGTCGGCGGCATATTGGGGCTCCTGGATGATGATCTCCTTGGCGGCGATGTGTCGTTTCTCGCGCAGTCCGAAGGCGCGCATGAAGAGGCTCCGCCACAGGTCGGCATTGAAGACCATAGAGTCTTTGCAAGCCTTATAGGTGATGAACACGGCCGCGGGCAGCAGCACCGCCATGGCCAGCGTCTTGCCGAACCACACGTCCCACGTGCCCTGGCGGGCCATGCGGTAGCCCACGTTGTCGAGGATGTAATAGATGATGAACACGGCCACCGACACGATGACGGGCACGCCCAGTCCGCCCTTGCGGATGATGGCACCGAGCGGGGCGCCGATGAAGAAGAACAGCAGGCACTGCAGGGCCAGCGTGAACTTGTTGATGGCCTCTATCTGGTGCTCGCGCAACAGGCGGTCGTTGTCCTTGGTGATCATGCCCTTGAACTCAAGGTCGCTCACCTCGTTTTGCACGCGCGAGAGGGCTTCGCTGTAGATCTGCTGCTTCTGGTCGCGGTTCTTCTGCTCGAGCAACTTGCCGATGTCGAAGTCCTTCGACAGTCCTCGGCTGACGGCCAATGCCGAGTCCTTGGGCGTGACGACGGGCGTCTGATAATAGAGTCGCTTGGCATCGTCATAGAAGGCGCGGCCCAGGCTGTCGTAGGTGCAGTTGAGCGAGTCCATGGCGTGGTGGATCTGTTCGAGGCTCTTCGAGCGGGCGTCGTTGGAGAGCAGCGACGCGTCGGTCATGTTGAAGTCGCCGTCGAAGTCGAGCAGGATGCGCTTGGCGATGAAACTCTCGCGGCGGTAGGGCACGGCGGCACTGGAGGAGAACGACTGCGACTGCATGTTCTCAAACCACTCGCCGCTCCAGAGGGTCAGCTGCAGGTGTTTCTTCTCCGCTGTCGACTGCAACATGCCCGAGTCGGCCAGGATGATGGCGGCGTCCTCGAAGCTCTCGGTCATGCGATAGATCATGATGCCATAGAGCTTGCCGGTCTTGAGGTCTTTCTTCTGCACATAGATGTTGCAGTTGGGGATGCCGTCATAGAAGATGCCTTCGGGGATCTCGAGCTCCGGGCTCTTCTGCTTCATCGACACGAGCAACTGTGAGATCTTCAGGTAGGCGTTGGGGCCGACGTTGTTCTGGAAATAGAAAGAGCCGAGGCAGATGAGCACCGACACCACAATCAGCGAGCGGAAGGTCTGCATGAGCGATATGCCCGCCGACTTGATGGCGGTCAGCTCGCTGCTCTCGCCGAGGTTGCCGAAGGTGATCAGGCTGCTCAGCAGGATGGCCAACGGCAGGGCCTGGGGAACGAGCATCAGGGCCATGTACCACAGGAACTGGGCCATGACCTCCAGAGAGAGTCCCTTGCCGATCAGCACGTTGATATACCTCCACAGGAACTGCATCATCAGCACAAACTGGCAGATGAAGAACGTGCCCACGAAGAGGAGGCCGAACTGTCGGACAATGAATATGTCGAGTTTCTTAATGCGAAAGTTCATAAACCATCATCACTTGGCGCACAACATGCCCCTACGGGGCCTTTCGCCAATTGTGTGCAAAGTTAATGGAAAAATATAAGAAATCGCCACTTTTGTTCCATTTTATCGCTAAACGGAGAAAATAAGCAAGGTACTCTTCCTCTTTGAAGGAAACAAAAAGCTGAATGCGTGTAGTGGGTGTGTCTCACGGCAAATGGAAAGGCCTTGCAGCCTTGTGCGGTGAGACACCGCACCCACTACAAAGGCGGCAGGGGGCTAAAATGGATTTTGCCAAAATCTTCTCTCTTTCAAAAATCAGAATTATTTGAACAAAAAGTCTCTTCAGAATCGCTCGAAATCAATCACGAGTCCTTTTGCTCGCAAATACGCGATTCTCAGCGCGTTTTACGCAAACGACTGACATTCAGAGCGTTAAGCGAAAATACGTCCCTTGGAAAACTCTGCGCATGCTCAGGGTTTTGCGATAGATATCTTATCGAGTCTCCGTTAAGCATCTATCGAGTCTCGATAAGATATCTATCGAGTCTCGATTCGATATCTA
>JBNMMB010000134.1:0-5052 GCA_050875105.1 Prevotella sp.
ACGACGACCTCTGCACACTGCTCAGCGGCCGCCAGTACCAGAGCTTCATGCCCCGCGGCCAGTTCATCGGCTGGGACCCGTGGAACAAGTGGGTCAAGCCCTCGTGCGTGCTGGTCTGCGAAGACGACTACAGCAACGGCCACGGCTTCCCCTACGCCTACCAGAAGCTCGGCATCGGCCCCGTCATCGGCGCGCCCATGGCCGGCACGATGACCGCCGTGTGGTGGGAGACCATGCTCGACGGCCAGACCGTCTTCGGCATCCCGCAGGTGGGCTGCATGGGCATGGACGGCAAGTATAGCGAAAACCAGACGCTCAAGCCCGACATCACCATCTACAACTCGCCCGAGCAACAACTCTCCGGCGACGACCAGCAGCTCCGCCGCGCCGTCGAGGAGATGATGAAGAAATAAGTTAATGGGCGGACAACAACCGAAGAAGGACGCCTAATGGCATGGGGGCGCGCAGGAAATACCTGCGCGCCCCCTTTTTGTGGTTCCAATCCTAAAAATATCTGTAACTTTTGGGATCGTAATCCCAAAAATCATATATAAATTTGGGATTACGGCACAATTGCTTATTTTTGTTGCACCACCACCCAGCAAGAGATCGACTATATAGAGGAATGTGACGGCCGCTTCTCGCTGTTTGAGATCAAGTGGAACCCACGACGGGCCAAGACGAAGTTTCCCGCAACCTTCCTGTCGACCTACGACATCAAGGATGCCATGGTGATCACACCCGACAACTGGATGAAACACGTCATGTGAACTGTGCCAACAGTTGCAACATCATAAGACAGGGTGGCAAGAGCCACAAGGTCATTCTCAAGTAATATCGCACTGGACCATTATCAAGATGAGGGCCATATCCCGTAAGAATGGGATATAGCCCTCATCTTGATTTTACCACAGGCACGACCAGGTCAAAATGGCGCCAGAAGGTCAAATCAATGATTGGATCTCCTCAATGGTCTTGTTCAACATAGTGGCTATGGTTTGCAAAGACAAGCCCTGTTTTTGCATGCCAAGGATTAGCGTCTTGACCATATCATTTTTTTCTTTTAGTTGGCCTTCCTGCTCCTTCAGCTGGCCTTCCTGCTCCTTCAGCTGGCCTTCCTGCTCCTTCAGCTGGCCTTCCTGCTCCTTCAGCTGGCCTTCCTGCTCCTTCAGCTGGCCTTCCTGCTCCTTCAAGCGCTTGTCGCGCTCCATGATGGCGGTGTCACGGTCTTCCAATTCCTTGAAGAATTCATCCTCGGCGTTCATTTGGTAACGCATCTCGGGATTGGCGGCGGCCGACAACAATCGACGCACGATGTATTCCAAGTCGTGGTCGCCCTCATATTGGCTCTCCTCCAACTTGATGACTTTATTGTTGTCGAAAGCGTTGGTCTGATCGAACACCATCAGCACCTTTTCCAAACGGTTGTTGAGCTTGCCGTGCAACAAGGGTATCTGCACGATGATGCTGTCGTGTTGCAGGCTCTCCACAAAAGGATCGGGCATGCCGACCTTCACCTCTTTTCCGTTATAGTCGGTTGCCGTGTGATTCACATACAAGATGGGTTCCCGCACCTTGCCCACACGGTGGCCCAAAAGATAGATGGCGACCATGGGGATGGCATACTTGCCATGCTCCTCCTTACGCATGTTTTCCTCGTTGTTGTATTGCAACGCGAGATAGCGACGGAAACGAAGGGTCTCCGTGGACAGCCATGTCTTTTGCAACTCAATGAGCATCAGGTGCGACTTGCCTTCCTCATCTAGCACCGTTGCCGCAAAGTCTATCCGAAACATGGAAATGGCTTCGCGACGTGTGGTGTTCGCATACTCATTGCGCCGCATCTTCACCTCGATTACCTTTTTCTTCAGTAACGCCGTTAAGATGGTCTTCGCTATGCGCTCGTCTTCCATCAGGTATTTGAACACAGCATCATAAAGTGGGTTAGCTACAAAAACTGCCATGGTGTTGCCTCCTGTACGTGATTAATATAAACTACTTGTCAAATGATGTCCCAAAGGTACGGCATTTTTGTGAAATGCACCAAGGAAAATGCAAAAATGTTTATGGATTACAAGACAAATTGCTTGTTTTTGTCGCAGCAAAAACGGCCTTCCCAACCGCGATGGATGGGAAGGCCGTTTTGCGTTAACTTGTATGTGCGTGTGTGGCAGGGATTACTTGTATTGCTCCAGGCCCTTGTTGAGGAAGTCGAGGTAGGCGTGCACATCCTCCTTGTAGGAGTAGGCGCCTGTGAGCGGATTGCCGTCGTTGTCGAGGGCCACGTAGAACGGTTGGGTGTTGGAGCCGAACTTGTGGCTCTGCAGCCAGCTCCACTTGGCGCCCACGGTGCGCAGGGTGCGCCGCTGTCCGCTGTCGTCGGTGATCTCGATGGGCTCGGCCAGCGGTGTCTTGTCGTCCACGAAGAGCGAGATGAGCACATAGTCGTTCTCCAGTTTGCTGGCCACCTGCGGGTCGGTCCACACCGATGCCTCCATCTTGCGGCAGTTGACACAGCCGAAGCCGGTGAAGTCGAGCAGCACGGGCTTGCCCTGTGCCTTGGCGGCGGCCATGCCCTCCTCATAGTTGGTGTACTTGGCCTCCACAACCTTCGTGTTGAGGTTGAAGTCCTGCGTGCTGATGGGCGGTGCGAAAGCCGACACGGCCTTGCAGGGAGCGCCCCAGAGGCCCGGCACCATGTAGATGGCGAAGGCCAGCGAGCAGAGGCCGAGCATGATGGCGGGCACAGGCATGGGCTTGTTCATGTCGCCGCCGATGGTGTCTTGCTGGAACTTGAGCCAGCCCACGAGATAGCAGCCGAGGGCCAGGAAGATGACGATCCAGAGGGCGAGGAATGTCTCGCGGTCGAGGATGTGCCAGCCGTAGGCCAGGTCGGCCACGCTCAGGAACTTGAGCGAGAAGGCCAGCTCCACGAAGCCCAGCACCACCTTGATCTGGTCCATCCAGGCGCCGCTGCGCGGACTCTTCTTCATCAGCGAGGGGAACATGGCGAAGAGCGAGAACGGCACGGCCAGCGCCAGGGCGAAGCCAAACATGCCGACGGCCGGTGCCACCCAGTCGCCAGAGGTCACCGTCTGCACCAGCAGCAGACCGATGATGGGCGCCGTGCAAGAGAACGACACGAGCACCAGGGTGAACGCCATGAGGAAGATCGACACGAAGCCACTCGTGGCCGACGCCTTGGTGTCGACCTTGTTGGCCCAGCTGTCGGGCAGCTTGATCTCAAACCAGCCGAAGAAGCTCATGGCGAAGACCACGAGGAGCAGGAAGAGGAACACGTTGAACACGGCATTGGTGGCCAGCGAGTTGAGCGTGCTGGGGCCGAAAATGGCCGTCACGCCGATGCCGAGGAGCAGGAAGATGACGATGATCGACACGCCATAGAGCAAGGCGTCGCGCTGTCCGCGTCGCTTGTCGTCCTTGGCGCGCTTGAGGAAGAAGCTCACCGTCATGGGGATGATGGGCCAGATGCAAGGCATGACGAGGGCCAGCAGTCCGCCCACGATGCCCATGAGGAAGATGTACCAGAGCGACATGTTGGCGATGTCACTGCCTCCGGTCATCTGTTGCAGTTGCTTGACGACAGGCTTCCACAGCTGTCCTTCGTCGATGCCGGTGGTGTCGACAGCCTGGGCCGCGGTGGCGGCAGAGTCGGTGGCGGCAGCCGCAGCGGCCGTGTCGGCGGTGGGCACAGCAGCGTCGGCGGCCGCAGCGTCAGCCGGGGCGTCGGCTTTCTTGTCGGGCGTGGAGGCCACAGCCGGACTCTTGCCCGAATGCTTGAAGGGCGCTTCCGAGGGCGGCATGCAGTTCTGCTCGTTGCAAGCGCCATACTCGAGGTAGGCGTCGATGGTATAGTTGGGCTTGGTGAACCGCACCTTCTGCACAAACTGGGCGCTGCCCTCAAAGTAGCGCAGGTTCATCTCGAAGAGCTTGTCGTAGGTGCTGATCTCGTGGCCACGCGGGGTGAGCTTGCCCACGAGTTCCACGCCGTCGAGCTTGTTCACGTTGAAGGTGGCCGAGGTGGGTCCGTTGTCGCCGAGGCCCGTCGAATAGATGTGCCATCCCTTCTCGATCTTGCCCGTGAAGACGATCTCGGCTTCCGCCGTTCCGTTGGTCTTCAGTTGCGAACTGAACTTCACGGGGTTGACCATCTGCGCTTGTGCCACAAGTGTGACCAGCGCCAACAGGGTGAGAGTGATTATTTTCTTCATCTGATGGTTTATAATATTACGATTTTTAATTGTATGATTGCGATGATTGATGGCCGCAAGCCGTCTTTTCGTTTAATTTGTCAAGCGTTTCCGCCCGTAATGTTGCGAATTGACATGCAAAGTTACAAAAAAAGGAAGGTTATATGCAACGGATATGCACGCAAATACCTATCCATTAAGGTTTTTTACCATTCATGTCAGGTCGCAGGGCCTATCCATTGCTTGACGTGAGACACTTCACCCACGGTCCTGACGCCAGATGCGCTTCCATCACTCGTCATTCGTAATTTTGAACGAACACGAGACTTGTCGTAGACCCACTGACCAAAGGGAAGTAATAGCTCGAATATCCCGAATGCAGACGATTTGTCATTCGGTTAATTCGTTTAATTCGTGTTCGAAAAAAAACGTGGGCGACTAACACGCATCCCGTCATTCGTTATTTTAAATGAACACGAATAACTCGAATTCTCCGAATGCAGACGGTTTGTCATTCACGTAACCCAGCGCCTTCCCATCACTCGTCATTCGGTTAATTCGGTTAATTACTTCCCTTTGGTCAGTGGGTCTACGACAAGTCTCGTGTTCGAAAAAGTGATCCTTGGTTTTGTCTACAATCACTTATAACTTTCTTAACAAAAAGTCTCTCCAGAATCGCTCAAAATCAATCACGAGTCCTTTTGCTCGCAAATACGCGATTCTCAGCGCGTTTTGCGCAAACGGCTGATAGATAGAACGTTAAGCGAAAATAAGCCTTGCGGAAAACCCTGCGCATGCTCAGAGTTTTGCGATAGATATCTTATCGAGTCTCCGTTAGGCA
>JBNMMB010000135.1:0-4840 GCA_050875105.1 Prevotella sp.
TATAGCAAAACGTTTTGGTTTACCTATAAATGTGTTTGAGTCATGGCTTACGGTTATTGCTGTTACTCGAAATGCCTGTGGCCATCATTCAAGAGTATGGAACAAGCAGAATGCTATTCAGCCAGCAATTCCCAATAGTCCCGCAGGAGAATGGATAACGCAGCCAACAGATTCCATGCGTGCTTACTTTGATCTTTGCATCATCAAGTACTTTCTTAATGTTATATCCCCCAATAATGATATGCAGTCCAAACTAACATGGTTGTTCATTCGGTTTCCTGAAATTGACTTAAAAGCTCTCGGCTTTCCGCAGGGATGGGAAACGGAACCATTATGGAGGTAATAACATGTGGAATGGCTACTAATCATTCACTCCCTTACATGGTCTTCTTTGTTTCCTTTTGATCATATTACGGGGTCGGTTCAAACGAACCCATCCAATCCATATCTATGTAATTTTGATGTAACTGAAAGTTAAATACGTTAAATCTTCACCTTTTCGTATCTACACAGAATCCACGCAGCCACTTTTCTACCGTTTAGAGCGTATGACATTGATAATCAACTAATAATAGATACGTTTTTTGAACACACGCGAGAAATGTGAGGGGTTGGTGAAGCCTGTGGCCCATGCCACCTGTTGCACATCGACGTGTTTTTCCTTCAGCAGGCGGGCGGCCTGCTCCAGGCGTATGTTCATGATGAAGGTGGTGGTGGATATGCCGGTCAGCTCCTTCATGCGCCGGTGGAGCTGCGAGCGGCTCAAGCCCACATCCGAGCAGAGCTGGTCGACGGTGTAGTCGGAGTTGCCCAGGTTGGCGTTGACCGACTTCATCACGCGGTCCATGAGTTCCTGGTCCTTGTCTTGCATCTCCACCTCTTCGATCTTGTCGGCCTGGTTGACGGCGCCACTGAACTTGCCGCGCAAGCGGCGGTTGCGCTCCAGGATGTTGTCGATCAGCACATGGAGCTCATCGGCGATGAAGGGCTTGTTGAGGAAGGCGTCGGCTCCCTTCGAGAGGCCTTCGAGGCGGTTGGCCACCGATGTCTCGGAGGTGAGCAGGATGACGGGGGTGTGACTGACCTGCGGATTGGTCTTGATGGAGCGCAACATGCTGAAGCCGTCCATGACGGGCATCATGACATCGGAGACCACCAGGTCGGGAGCGTCGGTGAGCACGTCGTGCAAGCCCTCGCTGCCGTTGGCCGCTGTCATGACATGATAATAAGGTGCGAACTCGGCCTTGAGGTAACTGACCAGCTCGGTGTCGTCGTCGACGAAAAGGATGCGGTACTTCGACTTGGTGGGCGTCGTCGAGGGAGCGGCTGAAGGCTCGGCAGATGGTTCTGGTTCGACAGAAGGATTGGCCGATGGCTCTGCAGAGGCATTGGCGACGGCTGGCTGCTCCAGGGGCAGTGACACCCGAAACACCGTGCCCTGGGTGTCGGTGCGGTTTTGGGCGGTGATGGTGCCGTGGTGCAGTTCCACGAGTTGCTTGCAGAGGTTCAGGCCGATGCCCGAACCTCCCTTGGAACCCTTGGGCTGATAGAACCGTGTGAAGATATGGGGCAGTTCCTTGGGGTTGATGCCGGTGCCGGTGTCGGCCACCTCGATCACGACGCTCCCACTCTCCTGCGCCACGCTGATGGTGATGGAGCCCTGGTCGGTGTACTTGAAGGCATTGGAAAGCAGGTTCATCAGCACCTTGCCGACGACGCCCGCGTCGACCCACGCCGTGACATGCTGCGGCGAGGTGAGGTTGAGGGTGACACCCTTGTCCTCTGCGGCTGCGGCGAAACTCTTCAGCGTCTCGGAGGCGAGCAGGGTGAGGTCGGTGACGGTGCGGTTGAGGGTGTACATGCTCTTGTCGAGCTTGCGCAAGTCGAGTATCTGGTTGACGAGGGTCTGCAAACGCCTCACATTGCGGTCGATGAGTGAGAGGTTGCCCTGCGTGTCGGCATCCCACTGGCGCAACAGGAGCTTGTGGAGCGGACTGATGATGAGCGTCAGCGGCGTGCGGATGTCGTGGGTGGCGTTGATGAGGAACTGCATCTTCGACTCCTGCGCCTCGATGGACTTCTTGCGGGTGTAGATGGTGAAGGCGCCATAACCGCCAGCCGCCAACAGGAGGAGATAGACGAGGAACGCCCACCACGAGCGGTACCACGGGGCACGGATGTGGATGGTGTAGACCACCTCGGGCGAGGCGCCGCCACCAGCCATGACGCGCACGTGGAGCTTGTAGGTGCCCGAGCCCACACGACGGAAGGAGATGGTGTTGTCGCCTGGGGCGTTGACCGTTCAGGGGTCGTTGTCGAGATGATACTCGAGCAGCACGTCGTTCTCATGACCATAGTCGAAGGTGGAGAAGGCCATGGTGAAGCTGTTGTCTGTATAAGGCAGGCTGAACTGTGTGGCACGGATGTCGAGCGAATTGTCGCTGGCGGTGGTGAAGCGCGTCAGGCAGAGTCGCCCCACCCTGAGCTTGGAGCTGATAACCTGTCTCGGGGAAAATGACACGAGACCCTCGCTGTTGGCAAACAGCAACTGATCGTCGCCAATGGACAAGGCGATGTTGTGGGCATACTCGCGATGATGAAGGCCGCTGCTCATGACGTAGGCCGACCACTGGCGCGAACGCTTGCTGTAGACCCAGATGCCGTTGTCGGTGGAGCACCACACGTTGCCCTGACGGTCGGTGATGACCGACTCGATGGTGTTGACGCGCATCTGCTCGGCACGGGGGAACGGCTCAGCGTCGGGCTTGCCAGGACGATAGATCATCAGACCACGGTTGGTGCCGATGATGATGTTGCCCTCAGCATCCTCCGTCAGACACTGACAGGCGTAGCCGTCGAGGATGTTGTGCCATCCGAAGGTCTTGAACGAGGTGGTCTTCGGATTGAAACAACTGACGCCCGACGACGTGCCTGCCCAGAGCAGGCCACGACTGTCGTAGAGCAGCGCGAAGATCCAGTCGTTACAGAGGAAGCCGAGCTTGCGCTCGCGCTGATACATCGTGTATTGCGTCGTGTCGCCATGCTGGCGGTCCCAGACCATGAGGCCCTGGCCGAAAGCGGAAAGGAAATAATGGCCCTGGCCATCGTCGGCCATGACGTTGACAGACGCGTCGAAGGCCTTGGGATAAACAGTCTGCGGCGTGAGAGCGGGACTGAGCGTGAAGAGGCGCTTCTCCTCAGCCACCCACGTGTTGCCCTGCCGGTCACGATAGACGCAGTCGGCATCCTTGACGCTGCTCGACACACTGACGACGACGCCCGTGGAGCGGTTGAGAAGGAAAAGGCCATTGCTCTTCACATTGCACAGGATGCCCGGGCCAAAGAGGCAGGCCGACGACACAGCAGTGCCCGGCACTCGACCTTGCCACGTGAGGCTCCACTGGGAGAACAGCTCGTTGACATGTGGAATGAAGAGCAGCCCCTTCATGTTACACCCCAACCAGATATTCTGCTGACTATCGAAGGCCAGGGTTTGTATGTCGGAGGTGTTATAGTCGAAGGGTGCCGAGACGGAGGACAGTTGCTCGAACATGCCGGCATACTGGCGGTCGCCGAGGGGACGCGGTGCAGCATTGGGCTGGCGTTCCATCCACATGCCTTGTCCCTCGGTGCCCAGCACCATGCGGCCGCGGGGCGTGAGAGTAACGCTGCTGACGGGCGACCGGAAGTCGGTGAAGGCCCATGCTTGCGACTTTCCACGGCTGAAGGCATAACAGCCAAACTGGGCAACGACAACCAGGCCACCGTCGGGACGGTCCACGAAGTCGATGACATTGCCAAAGCGGGACTTCATGCGCAACGTCTCGCGCCAATGGCCCTTGACCTGTGTGAAACGGCTGAACTCGCCGGGCTGCATCATCTTCCACACGTTGCCCTGGCGGTCTTGGTGCATCTTGCGATAGAAGTCGTCTTCGTCGTGATAAGAGAAAATGGAAGTCTTGGCGATGAGCGTGTCGTTGGGTATGACCGTATAAGTGCCCAATCCCGATGTGCCGGCCAAAATGGTGCCGTCGTGCAGTTGCGTGATGCATTCGATGTGGGGCGTGACAGCTCGATCATTGTTGATCACATACTTTTGGAAACGATCGCCAGCCGCATCATAGCGGCAGATGCCCTTGGTCGTACCGATCCAGAGGTTACCACCATGATCGATGCAGAAACTGGTGACGTGGTTGCTCGGCAACCCATCATAAGTATCATGACGATAGGTGACAAACTGGTAACCGTCGAAACGGCACAAACCACTCTCCGTGCCAATCCAGATGAATCCCATGCGGTCTTGAATGATATGGGTGAACCGGGTGCTCGGCAACTGGACGGAAGAATACAATGTGGCAGTCTCTGAGGCAAAGGACAACAGAGACTGAACGATAAATAACGCAATCAGCAAATATCTACGTTTCATACCGAGAAATAGTCGCAAGGTTTTTATCTTTCTATTGCAAAATTAGAAAAAATAAATTAAAAATTGAACAGGTTGATTACTTTTTTATTCAAGTCTCTCTAAGTTTGCTTGACAGACTCCCTTCGAATTGTCCAATGCGGGCTGCGCTCGGCTTCCTAAATCCGCTTGAATAAGTTAACGACTTCGTGAGCGGTTTAAATCGATTTATGGCCTGTTGGTTTTTGTCAACCTCCCCGTTTTGTCTTGGAAATTCTGAAAAAACAAGCACCTGGCGACTGCACCTTCTAGAGAAAAATAAATGGCTTTTGTCCGATTAAATTTCGTTAAAAGTCTTAATGTCGGTTAATTTGTATGAAATTGTTCGGCGAAAGAGGCCTAATCGAGTTGCGATAGATATCGAATCGAGACTCGATA
>JBNMMB010000136.1:0-4790 GCA_050875105.1 Prevotella sp.
ATGGGGTTATAGAAAATATATATTATATATATAATATATAATATTATATATATAATATATATTTTTTACCCTCCCCTCCGAGGAGCGCCTTGGCAGCTGTTGTCGCATATGGAAGGGGCTTATTGTAACCTGTAACCATGTAACCATGTAACCTTTTGAACGATTTAACACCTTGATAAAACCGCATGCTTTTATCAGAACTCTTGATGGCGTAACTTTGCAGCATCATTTCCACCAGTCGTCCTCGATGCCTGTCATGACGCGCACCAGCTCGTTCATCACCAGGCACATCTGGCGGGTCACTTCTGTCTTGCGGCTGTATTCGTAAGTCCAGGGCGAGATTTGCACAAGGCGGTTTTCGGCGCAAGCGTAGAAAGCCTTGCCCGACGGCTTGTGGCGATCGGCAAAGCCGTTGTCCGTCACCTCGATCACGGGCAGCGTCTCAGCGAGCAGCAGCTGGCGCACCTCGCGCTCCCTGGGACTGATGAACGCCGACACGATGACGGCCCCCTCGCGTGCCGCCTGTATGACGGCCGCCTTCTGCCGCAGAAAGAGCGCGGCGTCGGCGCGGTGGCAGATCAGGGGCAGCTTGCGCGGGGCGGCAAGGAGGCTGGCGGAGCCGACGTAGGAGAGGGTGGGCTTGCCGTTGGTGGGGTGTATGGGAATGCGCGGACGGAGCTGTTGCAAGGCTGCTTGCAGGCGCGTGGCATCATGGGCCATATAACGGTCGTGGAGCAAGGCGCGATGCAAGGCTTGGGCGGTCCATCCGCGCGCGGTGCAGTGGCGGCGGATGCGGAAGCACTCGTGGGTGTGGCGCTTGATGAGGGCGCGGCGCGCCTGCTCGCCGATGTAGCGCTGCTTGATGGCCACCTGCTCGGGCGTGATGGCCTCCACGTCGTTGTAGCCGCGCACGAAGAGGGCGGGGCCGCGAAGGGAGCGCGTGTGGTCGCGGTCGCGGTAGTCTGGTGTTTTAACACCTTTTGGCTGTCGCCAAACGATGCCCAGGGTGTCCCAATAGGCATGGGTGCAGCCCACCATGAAGCCACGGATGATCTGCCCCAAATGGGCTTTGCCCCCTGGCCTCAGGTGCAGCAGTCCATGGAAATGATCGGGCATGGCTTCGCAGCCTATGATTTCCACAAGGGGATAGAACTTGGGGATGCATAGCCAGTTGTCTTTCACCCTTTTCCCCAGTTCGGTATATACGCACCGCGGGGCGTCGGCGGTGCCGTCGGGGGCGTCGGGACTGCCGGCAAGGGTGCTGAGGATGGGGGCTTCGCCGCGCGTGCCCAGCGTGATGAAGAAATAGCCCTCGCGGTAGTTGGTGAGGGTGCTGCGCCTGAGGGCTGAGGGCAGGGCGTCTTCTTTTTGGCGCATCTTTGCGATTTGCTCGGGTGTGTATGTCATCATGTCCGTGGGTTGCTTTGTTCGCCTTGTAGGGGAGGGGGCGTCTTGTCGTATATGGGTGGATAAAGTTAGGCAATTTTCTTCTTCTATTATTTAAAATAAGAAAATTTAACCTTCGGACACGCGCACGCACCTACCGCCGAATAGTTATACGCGCACAAAGAGGCCCGTCGGGCCTGCCTTGCTCAAAGGTGGCGTGAGCGCGTGGGGGGGGCAAAAGGAGAAGGCCCTCCGCCTGTCCTCTCCAGCGTTGTGCTGGGGGGAGACGGGCGGAAGGCCTTGTGTGTGTGGATGATGCGGGGGCGTTGGCCCTGGGGCTTAGGCCCGCGGGCGTTGGCCCTTTTGTGTCGGATTACTTGTTCTTCAGGGCGTTGAGGCTCTCCTGGATGGCAGCGATCTTCTCTTCGGCGTCGCTCTGCTTCTTGCGCTCGCGCTCGACGACAGCCTCGGGAGCGTGGGCCACGAAGTTGTCGTTGGCCAGTTTCTTCTTGACGCCCGTCAGGAAGCCCTGGAGGTGCTCCAGGTCTTTCTCGAGCTTGGCTATCTCGGCGTCGACGTCGATGAGGTCGCCCACGGGCACGGCAAACTCGTCGGTGCCCACCATGAAGGCGCTGGCGTCGGCCGCCTTGCTCTCGACGGTGGTGAAGGCCTTGAGGTTGGCCATCTTGGTGATGATGTCGGCGAAGGCCGCATAGTGGTTCTCGCCGACGGTCTGGAGCTCGAGTTCCTTCTTGGGAGCGATCTGCTTCTGGCTGCGCACGGCGCGCACGCCGGCCACGATGAGCTTGACGTTCTCCACGGCGGCGCACAAGGCGTCGTCGTCGGCCGTGGGCTCGTCGAGGTGGAGCTGCGAGGTCATGATGCTCTCGCCCTCCTGGCGCTGGCCTAAGTGCTGCCACAGTTCCTCGGTGATGAACGGCATGAACGGGTGGAGCATCTGGAGCAGCGTCTCGAAGAAGTGGAGCGTGGCCTCGTAGGTCGCCTTGTCGATGGGCTGCGCCTGTCCGTCGACGTAGGCGGGCTTCACCATCTCCAGGTACCAGGCCGAGAACTCGTCCCAGAAGAGGCGGTAGACGGTCATCAGCGCCTCGGAGATGCGGTAGGTCTTGAACTGCTCGTCGAGTGTCTTCGCCGTCTCCTTCAGCTTGGCCGTGAACCAGGCCACGGCTGTCTTGGCCGTGGTGGGCTGCTCGATGTCGGCCGTCTGCCAGCCCTCCACCAGTCGGAAGGCGTTCCAGATCTTGTTGTTGAAGTTGCGGCCCTGCTCGCAGAGCGTCTCGTCGAACAGGATGTCGTTGCCGGCCGGGGCGGAGAGCATCATGCCCATGCGCACGCCGTCGGCGCCATACTTGGCGATGAGCTCCAGCGGGTCGGGCGAGTTGCCGAGGCTCTTCGACATCTTGCGGCCCTTCTTGTCGCGCACGATGCCTGTGAAGTAGACGTGGCGGAACGGCATCTTGCCGCGATACTCGTAGCCGGCCATGATCATGCGGGCCACCCAGAAGAAGATGATGTCGGGGCCCGTCACCAGGTCCGACGTGGGATAATAGTAGTTGATCTCCTTGTTGTCGGGGTCGAGGATGCCGTTGAAGAGCGAGATGGGCCACAGCCAGCTGGAGAACCAGGTGTCGAGGCAGTCGGACTCCTGCTCCAGGTCGGCGGCCGTCAGCGCGCCGTTCTTCTGCTGTGCCAGTTTCAGCGCCTCCTCGGCGGTCTCGGCCACCACGAAGTCGCGCTTGCCGTCGGCCGTGGTGAAGTAGTAGGCCGGTATGCGGTGGCCCCACCACAGCTGGCGCGAGATGCACCAGTCCTTGATGTTCTCAAGCCAATAGCGGTAGGTGTTCTTGTATTTCTTGGGGTAGAACTCCACCTCGTCGTTCATGACGGGGTCGAGGGCGATGTCGGCGAAGTGCTGCATCTTGAGGAACCACTGTGTGGAGAGCTTCGGCTCGATGGGCACGTTGGTGCGCTCGGAGAAGCCCACCTTGTTGTCGTAGTCCTCGATCTTCTCCATGAGCTGCTGTGCCCCGAGGTCGATGGCGATCTGCTTGCGCACGTCCATGCGGTCCTGTCCGACATACATGCCGGCGGCCTCGGAGATGGTGCCGTTGTCGTTGAAGATGTCGATGGTCTCCAGGTGGTGCTTGAGTCCCAGCATGTGGTCGTTGATGTCGTGGGCGGGCGTCACCTTGAGGCAGCCCGTGCCAAACTGGATGTCGACGTAGGAGTCCTCGATGACGGGTATGCAGCGGCCCACGAGGGGCACGATGACGTGCTTGCCCTTGAGCCACGTGTTCTTCACGTCGTCGGGGTTGATGCACATGGCCGAGTCGCCCATGATGGTCTCGGGTCGCGTGGTGGCCACCACGGCGTAGTAGCCCTTGTCGTCGCGGTGCATCACGTTGCCCTCGTCGAGGCGCTTCACCGAGGCCTGGTCCTCAGGGGCCACATAGTACTTGAGGTAGTAGAGCTTCGAGTGCTCCTCCTTGTAGATCACCTCCTCGTCGGAGAGTGCCGTCTGCGCCTTCGGGTCCCAGTTGACCATGCGCGCGCCGCGGTAGATGTAGCCCTTGCGGTAGAGGTCGACGAAGACGTGGATGACGCTCTTCGAGCGTGTCTCGTCCATGGTGAACGCCGTGCGGTCCCAGTCGCACGAGCAACCCAGGTGGCGCAGCTGCTTGAGGATGATGCCTCCGTGCTCGCGTGTCCAGTCCCAGGCGTGCTCGAGAAACTGCTCACGTGTCAGGTCGGTCTTCTTGATGCCCTGCTCGGCGAGCTTGCCCACCACCTTGGCCTCCGTGGCGATGGAGGCGTGGTCGGTGCCGGGCACCCAGCAAGCGTTCTTGCCCTCCATGCGCGCGCGGCGCACCAGGATGTCCTGGATGGTGTTGTTGAGCATGTGGCCCATGTGAAGCACACCCGTCACATTGGGCGGCGGGATGACCACCGTGTAGGGCTCGCGGCCGTCGGGTTTCGAACTGAAGAGCTTGTTGTCAAGCCAGTACTGGTACCATTTAGACTCCACTTCCTTGGGGTCGTACTTACTTGCTAATTCCATGTGATTATTCTGTCTTTACCTTATTATCTTAATAAAACGATGCAAAATTAATACTTTTCCACCTAAAATCATTAACTTTGCAGCAAATTATTGGTTTTTATGCACACAAGAAAAGAAAAGCTTGAGGCTTTCGGGCGGTTGCTGGATGTGCAGTACCGCCTGAGAAAGGATTGTCCGTGGGACCGGAAGCAGACCTTCGAGAGCCTGCGCCCCTATACCATCGAGGAGGTGTTTGAGCTGGCCGACGCGCTGGCCTGCGGCAACCTCGAGGAAGTGAAGAAAGAACTCGGCGACGTCATGGAGCACGTCATCTTCTACTCCATGC
>JBNMMB010000137.1:0-4254 GCA_050875105.1 Prevotella sp.
ACGTGAAGCCATTGGACGATTTCAACTGGGATGAGTTCGAAAATGGTTCACTGAACGCTGCCAGCAAGGAAAGCCTGGAGAAGGCTTACGACGAGACCCTCAACAAGATTCAAGAGCATGAGGTCGTCGAAGGCACAGTGATCTCTATCGACAAGAAAGAGGTCGTTGTCAACATCGGTTACAAGAGCGACGGCATTATCCCCGCCTCAGAGTTCCGCTACAACCCCGACCTGAAGATCGGCGACAAGGTGGAAGTCTATGTTGAGGACCAGGAGGACAAGAAGGGCCAGCTCGTTCTCTCTCACAAGAAGGCTCGCCTGAGCAAGAGCTGGGAGAAGATCAACGAGGCTCTCGAGAACGACGAGATCATCCAGGGCTACATCAAGTGCCGCACCAAGGGTGGCATGATTGTGGATGTGTTTGGCATTGAGGCCTTCCTCCCCGGCAGCCAGATTGACGTTCACCCCATACGCGACTACGACGTGTTCGTAGGCAAGACCATGGAGTTCAAGGTTGTGAAGATCAACCAGGAGTTCCGCAATGTCGTGGTTTCTCACAAGGCGCTCATCGAGGCCGAGTTGGAAGCCCAGAAGAAAGAAATCATCTCCCACTTGGAGAAGGGCCAGGTCCTCGAGGGCACTGTCAAGAACATCACCTCTTACGGTGTGTTTGTTGACCTCGGTGGTGTCGACGGACTGGTGCATATCACCGACCTCTCTTGGGGCCGCGTCAGCGATCCCCACGAGGTTGTGGAGCTCGACCAGAAGATTAATGTCGTTATCCTCGACTTCGACGAGGAGAAGAAGCGCATCGCTCTCGGCCTGAAGCAGCTCACTCCTCATCCTTGGGATGCTCTCGATCCTAACCTCAAGGTGGGCGACCACGTGAAGGGTAAGGTTGTTGTGATCGCCGACTACGGCGCCTTCGTTGAGATCCAGCCGGGCGTTGAGGGTCTGATCCATGTCTCTGAGATGAGCTGGAGCCAGCACCTGCGTTCAGCACAGGAGTTCCTGCACGTCGGCGACGAGGTGGAGGCCGTCATCCTGACACTCGACCGCCAGGAGCGCAAGATGAGCCTCGGCATCAAGCAGCTGAAGGAAGATCCTTGGGAGAACATCGAGACCAAGTATCCTGTTGGCAGCAAGCACACCGCTAAGGTTCGCAACTTCACCAACTTCGGTATCTTCGTTGAGCTCGAGGAGGGTGTTGACGGTCTGATCCACATCTCTGACCTGAGCTGGACCAAGAAGGTGAAGCATCCTTCAGAGTTCACCACTGTCGGCGCTCCCATCGACGTTGTCGTGCTGGAGATCGACAAGGAGAACCGTCGTCTGAGCCTCGGCCACAAGCAGCTCGAGGAGAATCCTTGGGACAAGTACGAGAAGATCTACGTTCCCGGCACTGTCCATGAGGGCACCATCACTGAGATGATGGACAAGGGCGCTGTCATCACGCTCGCTGAGGGCGGTGAGGGCTTCGCTACTCCTAAGCACCTCCAGAAGGAGGACGGCACACAGGCCAAGCAGGGTGAGACACTGCCCTTCAAGGTGATTGAGTTCGCCAAGGAGACACGTCGCATCATCCTGTCACACTCTCGCACCTTCGAGGACGTGAAGGACGACGTCGTGAAGACACATCGTCACGCTCCCCGCAAGCAGAGCGAGACTCCTGCCATCAACAACGTGGCTGCCGGTACTTCACTTGGCGACCTCGACGTGTTGGCTAAGCTGAAGGCTGACCTCGACAAGAACAAGTAATCTCTGATTACAGACCATAAATGCCAGGCCGACTCCCCGTGAGCCGGCCTGGTTTTGTTTATGGTGACCTCCGTGTATTAATGTTTGTTAATTGCTGAAAAATACCATCCGCATTTATGTATTTTTCACTGATTTTATGTAACTTTGCATAGTATTTCATATGCACCTGTGTTTCCACGTTGGAAACATTTTCATTCTGAAAAAATTCATTATACACCATATGTATAGCAAAGAAGACTTATTATCTAAGAGTTCCACTGAACTTGCGGATATTGCCCAATCCCTTGGCGTCAATGCTGACGAAGCCAACGGTGGCGACGAGCTGATCTACGCCATTCTCGACAAGCAGGCCGAAGAGGAAGGAAAGAACAATCCCTTGGTCTCATCGAAGCGCAAGCGCATCCGCATCACCAAATCAGAGCCCGACAAGGTCTATTCGGTCAATGGCAAGTCTGGTGAGAATTTCGATACCAAGAAGGCACGCAATGCCGTGGAGCAACCCCGACTTTTCAAGGATCCCCAGACCGTCAGAGAGGAGATGGCCGTTGCGCCCGCACTCGATGTGAAGGCTCTCGAGGATGAGTTGGCCTCACTTCCCCGTCATCGTGGACCGAAGACCAAGCGAGAGCGCGAGTTGCTCGAGCTCATCGCCAAGGCCAAGCAGTCCAATCCCTCGGTCGATCATGCACCGGCCGACACAGTGGCGTCCGCAGCACCTGTTGATCGCGCCGACGAACCGGCCATTCCCGAGGAGGCTTATTCGCACATGCAGCCCATGCCCCATGTTGATGCGCCCAATGACGACAAACTTGCACAGCTCCAGGCCAAGGTGCAAGCACACAATGAGGCAAGAGACAACCAGCCACAGGCCGCAAGTGGTAATGTGTGGAGTGGCGACCCGGGCGACGGCACCGATTTCATCACCGTTGTAGACTTGCCCATCGAGGACCAGAGCGCTGTTCCCAACTACGACATGCTCGACAACCCCACCACTTCTTACCGTCGCCAGGACAATGCCCCCGCGCCGATGCGTGCGCAGGCTCCAGCCAACGATGCCGCCGACTACGATTTCTCAGATATCATCACCGCCAACGGCGTCCTCGAGATCATGCCCGATGGCTACGGTTTCCTCCGTTCGAGCGATTACAACTACCTGTCATCACCCGATGACATCTATGTCTCCAACGCCCAGGTGAAGCGCTTCGGATTGAAGACAGGTGACGCCATCCTTTGTCATGTGCGTCCGCCGCGCGAAGGCGAGAAATACTTCCCCCTGACCAGCATTGACAAGATCAATGGCCGTGAGCCGTCGGAGATTCGCGACCGTCTGCCCTTTGAGCACCTCACGCCGCTCTTCCCCGATGAGAAGTTCAACCTCTGTGGCGATCCCGCCACCACCAACCTGTCGACGCGCATCGTCGATCTCTTCTCGCCCATTGGTAAGGGCCAGCGTGCCCTCATCGTGGCACAGCCGAAGACCGGTAAGACCATCTTGATGAAGAACATTGCCAACGCCATCGCCGCCAACCATCCCGAGGCCTACCTGATGATGCTGCTCATCGACGAGCGCCCTGAGGAGGTGACCGACATGTCGCGCACGGTCAACGCCGAGGTCATTGCCTCCACGTTCGACGAACCTGCTGAGCGCCACATCAAGATTGCCGGCATCGTGCTCGAGAAGGCGAAGCGCATGGTGGAGTGCGGACACGATGTGGTCATCTTCCTTGACTCCATCACCCGTCTGGCTCGTGCCTACAACACCGTCAGCCCGGCCAGTGGCAAGGTGCTCACCGGTGGTGTCGACGCCAATGCCCTGCAGAAGCCCAAGCGCTTCTTCGGTGCTGCCCGTAACATCGAGGGTGGCGGCTCACTCACGATCATTGCCACCGCTCTCATCGACACCGGTTCGAAGATGGACGAGGTGATCTTTGAGGAGTTCAAGGGCACTGGTAACATGGAGTTGCAGCTCGACCGTTCGCTGTCGAACAAGCGCATCTTCCCAGCTGTCAACCTGGTGGCTTCGAGCACGCGTCGCGACGACCTGTTGCAAGACGAGGTCACGTTGCAGCGCATGCGTGGCATTCGCAATTTCATTGCCGACATGAACCCCATCGAGGCCATGCGCACGATCCACGACCCGTTGTCGACTGCCAAGGACAACTACGAGTTCCTCATGTCCATCAACGGATAAGACTAAATATTTTAACAAAAGCCTCAAAAAAGAGCGCTTGTTTGCAAACGCAAATACTTTTGCCGCAAACAAGCGCTCTTTTTGCGTTTTTACGCAAGTGGCTAAATATCAATAAGTTATGCAAATATAAGGCCTTTGGAAAACTTTGCGCATGCTCATAGTTTTGCGATAGATATCTTATCGAGTCCCCGTTAGGCATCTATCGAGTCTCGATAAGATATCTATCGAGTCTCGATTCGATATCTATCGCAACTCGATAAGGCCTCTTTCGCCGAACAATTTCATACAAATTAACCACTATTAAGG
>JBNMMB010000138.1:0-4104 GCA_050875105.1 Prevotella sp.
AATCAATAGTGGGTGACGTGTCTCACGTCACTACGATTGGCAATCATGAGATTGAAGACAACCGATACAACGATTACAACCTTTTACAATTTTTTTTGCTCAAGGAGGGGCCCAACGGGCGGACAACAAGGACAACTTTTGTTGCGCGTTCGGCGCAAGGGCTCACGCAGATTTTTTTCGAACACTAATTACTCAAATTTAACGAATGACAGCTGATGGGGAGCGCAGTCGGCGCTTGGTTACGCGAATGTTTATTTTGACGACAATCGGGGACAATGGGATTGACAAAAACAGGATTAAACCCCTGTTGGTTTTCTGAGCCTGCGGCTTGTTTGCTTGTTTGCTTATGTCCTTTACGTGAGCGAGCTCACGACGGGCACAAGCAAACAAGCAAACTGTGGCGCACACGCCACTCAGAAAAACAACAGGCTATAAACCGAGATAAACCGCACGTGCTCGCACAAAGGAGACTGGCTAAGACAAGGAGGAAACTTGGTTGACAAAACAGAGAAGACTACTCGGACAACTTTTACAACTGGATACAACTTATTTCTGCTCAGGGAGGGGCCAACGGGCAGACAACAGGGGCAACTTTGTTGCGCGTTGGGCGCAACGGCTCACGCGGATTTTTTTCGAACACGAATTAAACGAATTTACCGAATGACGAGTGTTAGGGAGCGCTTTCAGCGCTGAATTACACTAATGCAAATCGTCTGCATTCGGAAAATTTGGGATATTCGTGTTCGGTCAAAATAACTTGTGTTCATATGTCGACCACGAGATTTGTCGTAGACCCACTGACCAAAGGGGAAGTAATTAAACGAATGACGAGTGGTGGTGAGCGCGTTGGGCGCTTGGTCTCACAGATATTTAACGACAATGATAGACAATGGGGGACAATATTGTTGCGCGGTGGGCGCAAACGTTTTTTTCGAACACGAATAGCTCTAATTTAACGAATGACAGCTGATGGGGAGCGCAGTCGGCGCTTGGTTTTTTGACGACAATCGGGGACAATGAGGGACAATATCGTTGCGCGGTGGGCGCAACGGGGCATGCGGATGTAGAAGGAGTGATACGGCTGGGGCGATTAACTATTGGGGACCCGCTATCGAGTACTGTTGGCTTCTCTATCAAGTACTGCTGGCTTCTCTATCGAGTACTGCTGGCTTCTCTATCGAGTACTGCTGGCTTCTCTACTGAGTACTGCTGGCTTCTCTATCGAGTACTGATATGATTAGCTATAGGCGGCTGTCGGTTCAGCACTTTGGCCAATTGGCGGAGCTGGTCTATTGGGGCTTGTGGGCTTAGCTCACTAGGCTCAATTGACTCATTAGGCTATTGGGGTTACCACACTAGGCTCACTTGGCTCACTTGGCATAATAGGCATATTAGGCTCATTGGGCTGTTGGGCTGTTGGGTTTACTAGGCCCACTAGGCCTAATAGGTATAGTGGGCTCATTAGGTCTAATGGGCCTAATGAGCCCAATGGGGTTATTGGCGGGGCTTCAGGGTCGGGATGGTCAGCGTCTGTTGGAGTTTGGCCTTCTTGTCCTTGACCACGACGGTGATGTCGCCGGGCTGGTCGGTGGTCTGCACGGTGACGACCAGTTGGCCGCTGAAGAGACGCATGTGGGGCTCGGTGAACACCTCGAGCGAGGTGGCGTCGCCATTGCAGATGGCGCGGAACGAGCCTGCGCCTCGCACCTCCACATCGATGTTGTCGGTGGCGGTGGGCAGCGGGGTGCCCTGCTTGTCGACGAGGCTCACGGTGATGTAGGCCAGGTCGGCGCCGTCGGCAGAGAGCGTGGTGCGGTCGGCGTCGAGGCGGATGGCGGCTGCCTTGCCCGCCGTGCGCACGGTCTGCTCGGCGGCCGGACGGCCCTCGGCATCGTAGGCCACCACACGCACCTCGCCCGGCTCATAGCGCACGTCGTTCCACATCAGGCGATAGCGCTTGGCACGCTCGAGGGCGAGCGCCGGCGTAGAGGCGCCGTGGTCGTCGGGGCGAGGCGCCGTGACCTTGCGCTGTCGGCCCTGCGACTTGCCGTTGATGAAGAGCTCAGCTTCGGGATAATCGGTGTAGACGAAGACCGGTGTCACCTGTCCCTCGCGTCCAGGCCACGTCCAGTGAGGCAAGATGTGGAGCGTGTGGGCCTGCTTGTTCCACACCGAGCGATAGAGATAATAGCGATCCTTGGGCAGGCCCGCCAGGTCGAGGATGCCGAAGTAGCTGCTGCGACTCGGCCAATAGTTGTCGTAGGGCGTGGGCTCGCCCAGGTAGTCGTAGCCCGTCCAGACAAACTGGCCGATGGTGTAGTTGCGATCCTCCATCATCATGAAGTCGAGGTCGGGCAGGTTGCTCCACGAGCACCACTCGGTGTCGTAGCCCGTGACCTGTCCGTCGCCCTCCTCCGAGGCCACCTTGAACGCCACAGGGAACTTATACACGCCCCGCGAGCTGACCGTCGACGCCGTCTCGGAGCCCAGGAGGAAGCCCTGGGGCAGTTGGCCGATGCTGGCATCATAGCGGTGCACACGGTAGTTGAACCCCGGGATGTCCATCACCTGGGCGAAGCCCGACTTCAGGGCCGCGTCGACACGATCCATGCCCTGCGTCACGGGGCGCGTGGAGTCGAGACGATGGCAGAGGTCCTGCAGGTGGGCGGCTAGGTCGCGTCCCTCACGACTGCCCTGCTCGGGGATCTCGTTGCCGATGGAGTACATCACCAGGCTGGGATGGTTGCGGTTGGCCAGCACCAGGTGGGTGATGTCGCGGTCGCTCCAGTCCTTGAAGTATTGCGCATAGCCATTCTTGCATTTCGGATAAACCCACATGTCGAAGCTCTCGGCCATGACCATCATGCCCAGTGAGTCGTAGACCTCCATCTGCATCTGCGAGGGCAGGTTGTGAGAGGTGCGTATGGCGTCGGCGCCCATGTCCTTGAGCGCCTTGACCTGTCGGATGATTGCCGCCTTGTTGACCGCCGCCCCGAGAGGTCCGAGGTCGTGGTGGAGACACACGCCCCGGAACTTGCGCTGTTGGCCGTTGAGCGTGAAGCCCTGTTCGCGAGAGAAGGCGATGGTGCGTATGCCCGTCTTCAGCGGCAGCACGTCGACGGTGCGTCCGTCTTGCAAGAGCGCCACGCGCACATCATAGAGGTGCGGCGTCTCGGGCGACCAGAGGCGCGGATGGGCCACGGGCAAGTCGACATGCACCCGGCCGCTGTCGTCGACAGAGGCGTGGGCCGCCTGCTCCACCCACCCCTTCGGGCTGAGGAGCGACACCTCCACGGCCAGTCCGTGCTGGCCATCGGCGCCACGCACCTGCGTGTCGAACGACAAGGTGGCGGCGGTGGAGTCGGCCTTCGCCGTGCGCAGGAACGTCTGCCAGGGGTCGAGGCTCACCGCAGGCGAGACGACGAACGTGACGGGGCGGTAGAGGCCGGCGCCGGGATACCAGCGACTGCTCTCCGGCTGGTTGTGCAGGCTGACGGCGATGGTGTTGTCGCCCGGGTGGAGGAAGGGCGTCACGTCGACGCGGAAGGGTGTGTATCCATAGGCCCATGAGCCGGCGCGATGGCCATTGACATAGACCACCGGTTCGGCCATGGCACCGTCGAACTCGAGTGTGGCGCGCCGTCCGGAGAGGTCGCCCACGGTGAGCGACGTGACGTAGTAGCCACGGCCGATCCACGGCAGGGCGCCCGAGCGTCCCGACTTCTCAGTCTTCTCCTTCTCGCCATTCTGTTCGATGGCCACGGTCTGCAGGTCCCACTGCTTGTCGAAGGGACCGCTGATGGCCCAGTCGTGGGGCACGCTGACGGGTTGCCACTGGATGCTGTCGCGAGAGAACTGCCACGTGCGGAGCGTCTGCTGCTGCCGCGTCTGGGCATGGCCGATGGTGGCGGCCGAGAGGAGCAAGAGGGTTATCAGAGATGGTTTCATGTGTTGCTTATTCTTGTTTTGTCATTTAGTTGATGGCAAAGTTAGGAAAAAGGATTGGTAATATGCGCGATTTAGAAGAAAAAGTGGGCAAATTATTTGGATTGTTGAAAATAAGTGTTATCTTTGCAATAGTTATCCTGAAAACAATCTTTTTAC
>JBNMMB010000139.1:0-3955 GCA_050875105.1 Prevotella sp.
GCGTTGAGCAGGCTGTACGGGTTGAACACGTCGGGCGACTTGGCGGCGAAGTGATAGCCATCGTAATACTCGCGCAACTTGTCAAGCGTTTCCTCCCTCGTCTTGCCAAGCTTCTCAGCCAATGCATCCACATCGGCCGACATTTGGGTGGTAAGCTCTTCCGTTGTTATTCCGCAAATACCGGCATAATCATCGCGCATGCTGATGTTGGTGATGTTGTTGAGTTCACTGAAGATGCTCATCTGTGAGAACTTGGTGATGCCAGTGAGAAATACGAAGCGCAGGTATGGCTCGCATTTCTTGAGTGGACTGTAGAAGTTGCGCATGACGTTGCGCAACAGGGGCAGTTTCTCGTCCTCATGCACCACGTCGAGCAGGGGCGCGTCGTACTCATCGATGAGCACCACCACCTGCCGGCCAGTCTTGTTGTAGGCGGTCATGATCAAATTCATCAGTCGGGTGTTAGCATCTAGTCCTGCGCCGTTTATGCCGAAAGTTCTTTCTTGCACTTGAAGAATAAAGTCGAGATATCGCTCCAGCTGATCTTTCTCCATGTGCTTACCCCCCGACATGTCGAAATGTAGCACGGGATACTCCGTCCACTCCGTCTCCAACTTCTCCATGGCAAGACCCTTGAACAGCTGTCTCTTGCCCTCAAAATAACTTTTGAACGTTGAGGTGAGCAAAGACTTGCCGAAACGGCGCGGCCGACTGAGGAAGAAATACGTTCCGTTGGTGTGAGCCATACGGTAAACGCATTCGGTCTTGTCAATATAGAGCTTGTTCTCTTTGATGATTCGCTCGAATGTCTGTATTCCTAAAGGATAGAGTTTCTGGGCCATATCTCGTGATGCGGTTTGGTTTGTTTGCAAAGTTACGAATAAAATCCATAACCTACTGTTTCAGGGTCTGAAAAAAGTTTTGTCCTGTGACCCTCCTCTCATGGGCACACTTTGCGCCCCAGCCTTGCGGCCCAATAGGCCAGGGCCATGAGGGTGATGGCGCCACCGACGAGGCCCACGTGGGCGATGGTGTCGGCAGCGCAGACGCGGCCGCCGAGGAAGGCCCCGCAGCCGATGCCCATGTTGAAGATGCCCGAGAAGATCGACATGGCCACGGTGGTGCTCTCTTGGGGCACGACTTGGATGAGGGCCGACTGCATGGCCACGTTGTAGGCCGTCGAGGCCATGCCCATCAGGCCGACGAACGCCACGAGGAGCATGAGGAGTGGGGCAGAGGCGCCTATGCCGAGCAGCGTCAGGGCCAACGCCGCCACCGTGGTGCCGATGAACAGCCGTGGGGCGCGGGCGTAGCAGTGGGAGAAGACCACACTGCCCAGAAATCCCGCCACGCCCATCATCATCAGCATGGCCGTCACGAGGTCGTCGGGCATCAGGGCCACCTGCTTCAGGAAGGGCTCGATGTAGCTGTAACACACGTAGTAGCCTGTGGCCACGAGCAGCGTGAAGAGATAGAAGCCCACCATCGTGCGGTCGGCCAGCAGCGTGGGCAGACGGCGGGGCGAGAAGCCGCCGCGGCTGGGCACGCGCGGCAATGAGAAGGCGATATAAATCAGGGTGAAGGCGGCGAAGAGGCCCACGCACAGAAACGTCATGCGCCACCCCAGGTGCAGGCCGATCATGCGGCCCAGGGGCATGCCGAGCACCATGGCCACCGACGAGCCCGTGACCACCATGCTCAGCGCCAGTGCCTTGTGGCGCGCGGGCGTGATGCGCACGGCGATGGGCGACACCACCGACCAAAACACGCAGTGGGCGCAGGCCACGCCGATGCGCGAGGCCATGAGCATCGGGTAGCTGGAAGAGAGAAACGACAACACCTGGCAGACGCCAAACAGCCCCAGCAGGCCGAGCATCAGTCGCCGCATCTCCATGCGCGACACCAGGAGCATCAGCGGCAGCGACAGCAGCATCACCACCCATGCATACACCGAGATGAGCATGCCGGCCGACGCCTCCGTCAGGTGGAACTCGTCGCGTATGTCGGTGAGCAGGCCGATCGGCACAAACTCAGAAGTGTTGAAGATGAAGGCTGCAAAGGTCAGCCCTGTCAGCGCCGCCCAGCGGCGCACGGTCATGTCCTCGTCCATGGTTACTCTTAGCTGTTGCTTGTTCTCTGTTAGGCCTGCAAAATTACAAAATATTCCGCACACTCTCTTACTTCTGGCACTTCTTAACTGCATGGGTGCGAATGATAGCCTTTATAAGGTACATTTCCTAAAAGACCATTTGTTCGCAACAAAACGGCGGCTTTGCTTTGATAATCCACAGGATAGCCGTACCTTTGCACCCGTTTTCAGAGGAAACGGTCGAAATATCGATTGTCAACTGGGGTAACATCACACATAAAAGCATAGAAAACACACACACATGGTTCGACAATGTTTCATCCTCTTCGGATGCATGGCGCTCGGCGAGCTTATCGTCATGGTCACTGGTCTGAAACTGCCTTCGAGCATCATCGGCATGCTCCTGCTCACCGCGCTGCTGAAGGCCAAGGTGATCAAACTGGAGTGGGTGCGCGGCCTCACCGATTTCTTGATTGCCAATCTCGGCTTCTTCTTTGTGCCGCCCGGGGTGGCGCTGATGCTCCATTTCCGCCTCATCCGGGCTGAGTTGCTGCCCATCGTCGGCGCCACGCTCGTCAGCACGGCGCTGGTGCTGCTCATCACGGGCCACACCCACCAGATGGTGACCAAGGGCGAAGAGAAGATCACGCACAAGATAAAAGACAAGTTAGAAGAGCACAGAAAGAACCATGATTAGAGACATCATCACCAGCCAATACTTCTTGTTGGCCATCACCTTCGGCGCCTACCAGGGCGCCAAGCTCCTGCAGCGCAAGACACGCCTCATCTTGCTCAACCCCATCCTCATTGCCATAGGCCTCATCATCCTTTTTCTCTCGGCCTTCGACATCTCCTACGACACCTATCACGAGAGTGCCAAGCTCATCGACTTCTGGCTGAAGCCCGCCGTGGTGGCGCTGGGCGTGCCGCTCTATCTGCAACTGTCGCAGATCAAGCGGCAGTTCATCCCCATCCTGGCCTCGCAGCTCGTGGGTTGCCTGGTGGGCATCGTCAGCGTGGTCGTCACGGCCCGCCTGCTGGGCGCCTCGCATGTGGTGGTGGTGTCGCTGGCCAGCAAGTCGGTCACCACGCCCATCGCCATGGAGGTGACGCAGGCCCTGGGCGGCATCCCGTCGCTCACGGCCGCCATCGTGGTCATCACGGGACTCATCGGTGCCGTGGTGGGCTTCAAGATCATGTCGGTGGGCCACATCAACAATCCGATGGCCAAGGGCCTCTCGATGGGTGCCGCCTCTCACGCCCTGGGTACCTCGGTGGCCATGGACCGCGACCAGTTTGTGGGCGCCTACGCCAGTCTCGGCCTGACGCTCAATGGCATCTTCACCGCCCTCTGCACGCCCACCGTCGTGGCGTGGCTGTAGGGCTGTCGCAGCTGAATTATTCGAACAAAAAGTCTCTCCAGAATCGCTCGAAATCAATCAAGCCTACTTTTGCTCGCAAATACGCGATTCTGAGAGGGTTTTGCGCAAATAGCTAATCTTCAGGGTGTTAAATCGAAATAAGCCCTTTGGAAAACTTTGCGCATGCTCATAGTTTTGCGATAGATATCTTATCGAGTCTCCGTTAGGCATCTATCGAGTCTCGATAAGATATCTATCGAGTCTCGATTCGATATCTATCGCAACTCGATTAGGCCTCTTTCGCGGAACAATTCCATACAAATTAACCGACATTAAGACTTTTAACGAAATTTAATCGGACAAAAGCCTTGAATTTTTCTCTAGAAGGTGCAGTCGCCAGGTGCCTGTTTTTTCAGAATTTCCAAGACAAAACGGAGCGGGGAGACAAAAACCAGGGGAGGAAGTAGACAAAAACTGGGTTAAACCCCTGTTGGTTTTCTGAGCC
>JBNMMB010000140.1:0-3939 GCA_050875105.1 Prevotella sp.
CCCTGGGTAGACACGACAAGATATAGCTGACGCCCTGTAAGGGCAAAAGTATAGAAAAGCAATGCGCTGTCGCCGTCGGAAGACGCAAGGTGTAAGCAAAGCGCCTACACTTTTGCCCCTTCAGGGCGCAAGCTCACGCGCACCATCTCTACCCAGGGTGTCGCTGCGCTTACCCTGGGCTATGTACTTACTGGGCTTTCAGCCCGTTTCTCTAAACTTGAATCAGTGTTCTGATTACGCAAGTATTTGACTATACCCCAGCGTTCCCTTGCGCATTGACGGGCGAAAGACAAAGGAAGACAAAGATGCTGTTTTTTTGACGACAATAGAAGACAATAAGAGACAAAAGTAAAGGATTGTCTATCATTGTCTCCGATTGTCGTCAAAAATAAACCGCTTTTTGTTCAGGGAGTTGGGATACGTCATTCGCCCTCGACCTTGCAGCCGCAGTAGCCCATGGCGCGGGCTCGCTGCTCGTCGAAGGTGAAATAGACGGCGGTGGCTTCGTCGCACACTTGGCCCTGGCTGTTCTCGAGTGTCAGGTGGATGGTGACGATGTTGCGGCGCTGCTCGGCGATGTGGCCCCGCACGGTGATGAGCTTCTCATGGGTGGTCACGGGACGCCGATACTTCACCTCCAGGCGACTCGTCACGCCCGTGGTCTGCAGCTTGCGCGTCACCACCCAACCGGCCACCTCGTCCATGAGCATGCCGATCACGCCGCCATGCAATGTGCCGACCCAGCCCTGGTAGTTGTCGTTGGGTTGCCAGGTGGTGAGGATGTCGTCGCCGTCCTCCCAAAACTCCAGGTGGAGACCTACGGGGTTGGTGGGACAGCAGCAGATGCAGTTGTAGCCCTCCTTGCCGATGTAGGGATTGATGATTTTCTTCTTCATGGTCTTATTCCTTTCTTTTTTTGTGACTCACAAGATAGGGGTCATGTAGACAGGCACCAATAAGACTTGCCCATCTTTGTGGAGATCTTTTGTATATAACAAATAAGGTTGGCTTATCCTGTCTGAGTATTTTGCGCAGAAGGCATCCAGTGAAGCGTGAGTCTTGTAGCCTGAAGACTTGACTTCTATCGGACAAAGTTTATTTCCTCTTGACAAAAGGAAGTCAACCTCATACGAATGTGTCTCGTCCTTGCGGAAAGTGTAGTAGAACAGCTTGTTGCCTGAGGCGCGCAGCATTTGGGCGATCAGGTTTTCATAGACATAGCCCAAGTTGGCAGCCTGTTTGTCGTTCAGCATTTTTTGATATATGATGTTCTCTGTGAAATCTTTATCCCAAAAGGCCAGTGTCACAAACAAACCGGTGTCTCCGACATACAATTTGTATTTCCCATAATCGGCCGTCAATGACATGCCGACGTTGGGGTCGTCAGCATGGTAAGCCACGTTGACGGTTTTGCTGTTTTCCAAACAAAGAATCAACTCGTCGATCTTGTCGGCTCCAGTCTTACCTATGACAGGTGTCGGTTGATAGCGCATCAAGTTGCGGCTCAACTGGGAAGGTATGGCCATAAAGAGTTTTGAAGTTTTTCCTGTTGGGTCAATCTTCCTGAAGTCGTCAGCATAAAGTTGTAAGATTTGTCTTTTTACCTTGTCGACTTGCTGCAAGTTGTTGGTTTCTATGTAGGCGTTAATGGCCTGTGGCATGCCACCAATCAACATGTATAGTCTCAGATCTCGCATCTTTTGGCGGTTGAGGCCGTCACCCAGAGGAGTCTGCTTATCTAAGAATTTCCTCATCAAGAGCATGGTGGTCTCGTCGCCCATCGCCCATAGGAATTCTTCATAGTCCATCGGAAACATCTCAAGGCGGTATTCCTCGCTGGGTATACTGATGTCCTTTGTGTTCTTTCGAATGCTGATTAGAGACCCGGTCTCGATGTAGTCATAACGACCGTCTTTGACCAAGTATTTGACGGCTTGTCGAGCCTTGGGGCATTGTTGCACTTCGTCGAAGATAATGACAGACTTTCTTTCATACAAGGTGGTCTTGTAGATGTTTTGCAGGTACAGGAAGATGTAATCCATGTCCATCAAGTCATCAAACAAACCTTTTATTTCTCTTGATGCTTCATTGAAATCAATCAATATATATGAACGATATTCTTTTTTGGCGAATTCTTCAACGACAGTTGATTTCCCAATACGCCTGGCCCCTTCCAAGAGCAATGCCGTCTTGCCGATGGAGGTTTCTTTCCACTCTTTAAGTTTTGTATAAATCTTGCGCTTGAATATCATCACTCTTATAGCTTGTAACTTACCCGCAAAGATACGCCAATATTCCCTAATACCAAAATCTTTTTGCCCGTTTTTCGGTCTGATACCAAAATCTTTTTGCCCGTTTTTCGGTCTGACACCAAAATCTTTTTGCTCAAAAATCGGTCTGATACCAAAATGTTTGGTGCTGTAGTCCCCAGCGGATGGCAGAAGGAGGGCATTTGAAACTTGAAATAAAACGTTCGTAACCATCCTTTTTCCATTAATTTGGTTACTTTTGCACCAACTTAAACCAGAAAGGACATGGGAAAGGTGATTCGTTTTTTCAATTATGAGGCGGCCCTGGAGTATTATGAGGGGCTGATGGACCACATGCGGCAGTGGAGCACGGGCCAGCCAGGCAGCGTGCGCACCATCGCCAAACCGATTATGATCCTGTCGATCATCAAGGGCGTGCGCGAGGGCGTGTTCAGCTCCAACCGGTTTGAATACGACAAATTGAACAGCATCTATGAAGCCTTGTTCCGCAAGTATTTTGTGCAAGGGCGACAGGTCAACCTCACGCCCATGAGTTATCCCTTCTATCACTTACAAACCGACAAGTTTTGGCATTTGTCGTGGAAGGGACACAGACAGTTGACGACAAACTCGGCAACACGATCGTGGTTGGAGCGCAATGTGGACTACGGCTATGTGGATGAGGAACTGTGGCTATTGCTTTCCAACGATGATTATGCCAACAGGTTGCGCGACTACCTCATCGAAGAGAAGATTGTGCAGAAGTTGGACGATGTCGGTCTTGCCGCCGAGCCGTCGCTGCGTGAAGGACTGAAGGCATTGGCTGCAGCCCTGCTGATGGTCATCTGACAGAGTCGTGATAGTAATCCTAATAACTTAACCAATATGAGAAAAAAACTGATTGCATTGTGCCTGTTGCTTGCCTTTTCAGCGCTGGCAAGAACATCAAGCAAGGTGGCGAGATCCACGACATCACCTTGCAATACGACACGCCAGCCACCATCGCCTACATCCTCGGCCTGCAAACGCCCGACTTCTGGCGGGGCCGCCCTGTCCGTTCGGTGTTCAAATGACCTGACCACCAACGGCCGATGGCACCCAGCAGAAAAAGAGAAGGCCGGCCTTGGAGAGACAATGCTCTTCCAAGGCCGGCCTTCATGTGTGTGTGTTGGTGCGATCTGATGGCATCAATGTTGCAAGAAAGTCCACACGGTCTCATACCACTCGTGCAGACGACTGATGCCCTCGCTGAGCAGGGTGTGTGGCTCATAGCCGAAGTCGTGTTGCAATCGGGAGGTGTCGGCGTCGGTGCGCGTCACGTCGCCGGGCTGCATGCCCATCATGACCTTTTGTGCCTTGTGGCCAGTGACCTGTTCGATGGTCGTGATGAAGTCGATGAGCTTGGTGGGGTGTGAGCATCCGATGTTGTAAGCCCTTGCTGGAACCTTATCGTCGTAGTGGGCGCCCATGACCAGACAGATGCCCTCCACGATGTCGTCGATGTAGGTGAAGTCGCGAAGCATGTCGCCGTGGTTGAACACCTTGATGGGACGGTCGTTGGCGATGGCGTCCATAAACTTGATCGGAGCCATGTCAGGACGGCCCCATGGACCATAGACGGTGAAGAAGCGCAGGGCCGTGGTCTGGAAGCCGTAGAGCGAGGTGTAGGAGTAGGCCATCACCTCATCAC
>JBNMMB010000141.1:0-3839 GCA_050875105.1 Prevotella sp.
CCAACAGCGCATCGAGGCGTTTTTTAAGAGCCCCGATTTCACTGCAACTATCAAGGGCGCCGCACCTAAATTCTTCAACGTGCTCAGCCAGACGGCCAGCATCATCTTGAGTATTGTGGCTTCGTTAATTACATTATTATATATGTTCTTCATCTTGATGGATTATGAATATCTCACCGCCAACTGGATACGCATCTTCCCTAAGAAGGTACGCCCGTTTTGGCATGAGTTGATGGGAGATGTGGAACGAGAACTCAACAATTACATTCGTGGGCAAAGTGCCGTGGCGGCCTGTATGGCCATCATGTTTTGCGTGGGCTTCTCATTGATGGATTTTCCCATGGCCATAGGCTTGGGAATTCTGATTGGCATTATGGATTTAGTGCCCTACTTGCACACTTTTGCCTTGATTCCTACGGCCTTCTTAGCCATGCTCAAGGCTGCCGACACAGGGGAAAACTTCTGGGTGATCTTCGGTCTTGCCGTGGGATTGTTTGTATTGGTGCAAGCCATCACAGACATGGTGGTTACACCCAAGATTATGGGCAAGGCAATGGGGCTCAACCCTGCTGTGCTGTTGCTGTCGCTGTCGGTTTGGGGTAGTATTTTGGGATTCATTGGCTTGATTGTCGCCCTACCCCTTACAACGCTCATCATTGCTTATTGGGAACGCTATGTGACGCGGGAGACTAGTCAGGAACGCAATCCGAAGGATGAAAAAGAAGAGAAACTGCCGAAAGTTGCTGATTCGAAAGCTTAAGAAGGAGGACGAATACGTAATTGCAGAAGAGTCAAGGCCATAGATAAGGCTTGCTTCTGTGACAATAATTTAAACTAAAAAGAAAAGCCATGAGACCAATACAGTCTCATGGCTTTTCTTTTTAGCTTATCGCAAGTAGGTGAAATAGACAAATGCAAGCAGGGCAATGACGGCTAAGAGGGCTATGGTCTTGAAGAGACAACTGGTCACCTTCTTGACTACGATCAATGCCACAACAACGGCAATGAACACGAAAACGTAAAGGGATATGTTTGAGCTCATATGAATATTGAAATCTTGTAGGTGAATTAATGCAAGGATCTAAAACAGAGAGCGGAAAGACTGCGGGATGCTCGTCTCAAACTCCATCGGCTTGTGGGTTACCGGATGATAGAAACATAGCACGTAGGCGTGCAGACACAAACGTCCAATGGGATCGTCACCATTGCCATATTTCACGTCGCCACACACGGGATGTCCCATGTCTGCGGCATGTACGCGTATCTGATTCTTGCGGCCTGTCTCCAGTTTGAATTCAACGAGTGAGTGTCCCTCGTGTCGATCGAGAGTGAAAAAATGAGTCACTGCATATTTGCCACCATTATCCACTGGGCTGCTGAAAGTGTAATACGCTCTGTTGTCCTTCAGCCAATTGGCTATTGTGCCTTCATTTTGCTCCATCTCTCCCGAGAGAACGGCCACATATCGGCGGTCGAACACAGTGTTGTGCCAGTCGCGCTCGAGAGCCAATTCAGTCTGCTTGTCCTTGGCATAAATCATGAGTCCGCTGGTGTCGCGGTCCAGACGGTGTACCACATGGGCCTGGCAATGTTGCTTGGTGGAACGGAAATAGTCATCTAGGATCGTCTTTACATTGAGCGTACTATGGCCTGCTACCATTGAAAGCACGCCAACATTCTTCTCTATGACGACCAGATAAGGATCCTCATAGACCAACTTGACATAGCGACTGTGGAAGGCGTTGTTGCGTTTCGACTTGCTCACCGTCACCTTCATACCAGGCTGAAGAGAATAGTCGAACTTAGTGACTACTTTTCCGTTAACCCTGATGCCCTGTCCATGAAGGATGTCCTTGATCTTTGTGCGACTCAGATGGAGGTTGGCGAGAAGCCATTCCAACAGGGGGGCCTCCTCGTTGACCACAAACTTGTCGTATTTGTTTTGCGTATCCATAAATCCGTTTACTATATCATTTCTCTGTGTTTCCAAATATGTATAATCTTGTGGCGAATGGCAAGCAAGTTACAAACGCTCACCAACACAAACAGCACAATGCCCAACACAAAGGCTGGCATGACACTTCCACGATCGATGTCGGGAAAAAGCGTCTCAATGAAGTCCATATAGTAGTTCCTGACGTAGAACAGGATGACCCACGCCAACACCAACACGCCCACGTTCAGAAGCACGGTCAGCAATTGATAAGGCTTGGCAACATTATTGGGGCTGTAGCCGATGAGTAAAAGATTTTCCAATTTGGTGGAGTTCTTCTGCACCAAAAGGTAAATGCTGAGCATGAGAATGTAGAAGCTAAGAATGGAAATCACCAGTCCGACCACCATGACCATCGACACCATCATGCGCAGGAAGTAAGTCGTTTTTTGCGCGTCTAGCTTGTCGTCTTCTATCTCATACCCCTTCTTTTCTGTGTAATGAGTGAACTGTTCGTTTGCTGGATTGTCAACTTGCATGATCAATCGCGTAGGATCAGAGTGCTCTCCTGGTGCATAATACTGGTTGCTCCAATCCATGAACGACTGTGGAACTAAGAGCGTGTTGAGACGGCTTGAAAAACCGATAACCTTACCTCGATATTCGTCCTTGTGTCCATTGCCCTGAATGAAGATTTTGAGGTCTATCATGCCAACAAGTCCATCACTGATCCTTGGCAATGAATGGCTTTGCGCAAAGCCAAAATTGTACATGGCGATATAGCTCCGTGGTAAGATGACTGGCACCTCTTTGGAGCCAGGCTTATACTTCCACATGTTGAGCGGGACGTCCACAAAACTGTCGGGGATGCTCTCAAAGAAAAGCTCCGAGTTGAGCACACTTGTGCCATTGACCCCCATGTTACCAGACACCTTGTACTCAGTTGTCGTAAAGGAACCAACTTTGGTGGTAAAAGGTTGCTTTCGGAAATCCTCAATCTCTGACGGATCAAAGGCGTTTGATCGTCCTGAGATGGTACTTCCCATGCCAATTTTCTTGTTGATAATCATGTAATCGGCCTTCATGAAAGAGTCTTCCGAAGTGAAGACCGGCAATACGTCTTTGTAGAATTGAAACCCCAAAAGCACAATAAGCATACCAAACAGGTTGGCGAAGAAAAAACCTACAAACTGAGGTATGCTGATATGCTGGCGTAATAATTTCCAAACCAAATTCATAACATCAATGTTTTTTCATAGTCTAAGTTCATATGTTTACCGATGCTGGTGACAATGACGCCTGCGCCCTGGGCTTTCGCCTCTGTCATCATGATGTCTCCCATGATTTGGGAGTTGTGGTCATCAAGATGAGAGATGGGCTCATCGACAATGATGAAGTCAAAGGGTTGCACCAAGGCACGTATCATGGCGACACGTTGTTGTTGACCGAACGACATTCGACCTATCTTTGCGTCTAGCTTGTCGCCAATGCCCAGCATCTCAAACCATTGCTTAATCTGTTTGTCTGTCTTAAATTTCGTGAGGTCGTTTTTGATTCTCACGTTTTCCATGGCTGTCAGTTCTGGAAAGAGACGGAGCTCCTGAAACAGGTGGCTAATGTTCCTGCGGCGTATGTTGACCCAATCCTCGACCTTGAAATTCAAGATGTTCTCCTGGTCGAAAAATATGTCACCAGTGTAATCGTGACGATAACCAATGGCATAACTGCAGAAAGTGCTCTTGCCTTTTCCCGAAGCTGCCTCCACGAGGTAGAGATGACCTTTCTCGAAGGTCAGGTCTTGCTTCCACACGTCCGACTGCATGTCGTTGCGTTGGTCAAACACATGGGGCAAGACATTTTTAAATAAAATGGTATTCATATTATTATAATATGGTATTATCTACAC
>JBNMMB010000142.1:0-3730 GCA_050875105.1 Prevotella sp.
GATGAACACCTGTGGCGTTGAACGATTACCCGAAAGACAGTTGGCATTCGGTTTATTTGTGCTATTCGTGTTCAAAAATAGAACACAGAGCTTTGTTTTTTTTCGAACACGAATTTTTCGAATTTATCGAATGACGATGGGGATGAACACCTGTGGCGTTGAACGATTACCCGAATGACAGTTGGCATTCGGTTTATTTGTGCTATTCGCGTTCAAAAATAGAACACGGAGCTTTGTTTTTTTAGAACACGAATGAAACGAATTAATCGAATGACAAATCGTCTGCATTCGGGATATTCGGGTTATTACTTCCCTTTGGTCAGTGGGTCTACGACAAGTCTCGTGTTCGTTCAAAATAACTTGTGTTCGTTTAAAATAGCGAATGACAAGTAATGGGAAGTGCGTTGGGCGCTCACGTTTTTTTTTCGAACACGAATTAAACGAATTAACCGAATGACAAATCGTCTGCATTCGGGATATTAGAGTGACGTGAGACACGTCACCCACTGCAAAACCGGTGGCCATAAACCGAGACAAACCGCTAAGGCGCAATGGTTCTGTTGGCACACGGATCTCGCCGATCTCTGCCTGCCGCCATTCGCCAACAGGCTATGTTTTCGCAGAAAGAAAAAAAGGACTGGGACTCCACAGGGGAATCCCAGTCCTTTTTTGTATAGAATGAACTTTAAAAATCAACCGAAAAGCGGCTGTCCGCTTACTTGGTGCCCTCCACCATGTGGTCCATGGCCAATGCCAGGGCTGAAGCACCTACGAACATGACAGCTGCGAATGTAATAAATGTCATCATACTCATAACTTTTTCCTTTCTCTGTTTATTAATGTTCTTAAATCACCACCCTTGCGGATGGCCTTTCATCTGCCGCTTGCGCGGCGTTACCTTGAATTACAATCTCTTGTCTTTCGACGATGCAAAGGTACAAACTTCGTGCTGTGTGCGCAAACAGTGGCACTTTTTCCTCTCATTTTTCGCGTTTTAATTGATGGAAGTCAATTCGATTGACGCAAGTCAAGGCCTCCGGTTGACATAGGTCAAGGCCCTTGTCAGTCGCGCCATCGGAGCGCCATGTTTGGCGCGCCATCGGCCATTCTGTCACCCGTTTCTGCCACCCCGGCCGCCCAGACAGGCTGCCACGGGGAGCACAACTTGTTAAACAGATGGTTAAAAAACACGCATTTCTTTTGCCGTTCGGTCGAATTCCACTAACTTTGTAAATCAAATGAAAAAGACCATCTGCGACATTCTCAAGGTGGCGCTGTCGCTCATCCTGGGCGGCGCCATACTCTACTGGATGTACCGCGACTTCGACTTCCACAGCATGGAGCGCGTGCTGCTCCACGAGATGAACTGGACATGGATGTTGCTGTCGTTCCCCTTCGGCATCCTGGCGCAAGCCTTCCGCGGTTGGCGGTGGCGCCAGACGCTCGAGCCTGTGGGCGAACGGCCGCGCGCCTCGGTGGCTGTCAACTCCATCTTCCTGTCCTATGCCGTCAGCCTCGTGGTGCCCCGCATCGGCGAGTTTGCGCGCTGTGGCGTGCTCCGCCGGTGGGACGGCGTGTCGTTTCCCAAGGCCCTGGGCACCGTGGTCACCGAGCGCGCCATCGACTCGCTGCTCATCCTCGTGGTGACGGGCGCCACGCTGCTCTGCCAGTTTAAGGTGTTCGACACCTTTTTCCAGAAGACTGGCACGCGCGTCGACGAGATCCTGGCCAGCTTCTCCTCCACAGGATGGCTGGTGACGGCCGCCTGCGGCATGGCCGTGGTGGTGTTGCTGTGGTATCTCGTGAGGCGCATGGCCATATATAATAAGGTGAAGGGCATCTTCCTCGGTCTCTGGCAGGGCGTGCTCTCCGTGCGCCACGTCAGGAACGTGCCGCTCTTCGTGGGCTTCACGCTGGCCATCTGGCTGAGCTACTTCCTCCACTATTACCTCACGTTCTTCTGCTTCGACGCCACCTCCCATCTCGGATGGGGCTGCGCCCTGGTCACGTTCATCGTGGGGTCGATCGCCGTGGTGGTGCCCACCCCCAATGGCGCCGGACCCTGGCACTTCGCTGTGAAGACCATGCTCATGCTCTATGGCGTGGGCGCCAACGACGCACTGTTCTTCGTGCTCATCGTCCACTCCGTGCAGACCCTGCTCGTGGTGCTCCTCGGCGTCTACGCCTGGCTGGCCCTGTCGTTCACACGCAAGCGCACCGCCACACCCGCAACAAGCATCCATTAACTTTTAAAGACACAATAACTATGAGTGAAATCGCAAACCTGAAACCTGAGGCCATCTGGCGCAACTTCCATGCGCTGACACAGGTGCCACGTCCGTCAGGACATCTTGAGAAAATACAGCAGTTCCTGCTCGACTGGGCCAAGGAGCACAACGTGGAGGCCTTCCTCGACCCCGCCGGCAACATCGTGATGCGCAAGCCCGCCACACCGGGCTACGAGAACCGCAAGGGCGTCTTGCTCCAGGCCCACATGGACATGGTGCCGCAGAAGAGCCCCGAGAGCACACACAACTTCGAGACCGACCCCATCGAGACCTACATCGAGGACGGATGGGTGCACGCCCGCGGCACCACGCTCGGCTCGGACGACGGCATCGGCGTGGCAGCCATCATGGGTGTCATGGAGAGCAGCGACCTGAAGCACGGTCCTGTGGAGGCCCTCATCACACGCGACGAGGAGACGGGCATGTATGGCGCCAACGACCTGCCGAAGGGCGAGTTGCACTCCGACATCCTCATGAACCTCGACTCGGAGCTCTGGGGCAAGTTTGTCATCGGCTCGGCCGGCGGCATCGACGTCACCGCCTCGCTCGAATACAAGCCCGTGGCCAACGACCAGCAGAAGGCCGTGCGCGTCACCCTGAAGGGCCTGCGCGGCGGACACAGCGGCCTGGAGATCAACGAGGGACGCGCCAACGCCAACAAGGAGATGGTGCGCTTGGTGCGCAAGGCCATCGCCCAGCTGGGCGCACGCCTGGCCACATGGCACGGCGGCAACATGCGCAACGCCATCCCCTTCAAGGCCGAAGTGGTCTTGGCCCTGCCGGCCGACCAGGTGGAGGCGCTCAAGGAGCTCGTGGAGAAGCAGCGCGCCATCATCGAGGATGAGTTCCGCGGCATCGAGAAGAATGTCGAGTTCTTCGTCGAGGATGTGGAGAAGCCCGCCGAACTGGTGCCACAGGAGATACAAGACAACCTCGTGGACGCCATCTACGCCTGCCACAACGGCGTGGTGCGCATGATCCCCGCCTACCCCAATGTCGTGGAGACCTCGTCCAACCTCGCCATCATCGACATCGAGGCTGGCAAGGCCGTCATTAAGATCCTGGCGCGCTCCAGCCGCGAGGACATGAAGGAGTATGTGGCCACCACGCTGGAGAGCTGCTTCGACATGGCCGGCATGAAGACCGAACTGAGCGGCAGCTACGGCGGCTGGGACCCCAACCCCGACAGCGAGATCCTCAACCTGCTGAAGAAGGTCTACAAGGAGCAGACTGGTGAGGAAGCCACCGTGCAGGCCGACCACGCCGGACTGGAGTGCTCGGTCATCCTGAGCAAGTATCCGGGCATGGACGTCGTGTCGCTCGGTCCCACGCTGCTCTCGCCCCACACCACCAGCGAGCGCTTCAAGGTCGACACCGCCGAGCCGTTCTGGCGCCTGCTCACCGCCACCCTCGAACAGGTGCCCACCAAGTGACGCCCTCGC
>JBNMMB010000143.1:0-3718 GCA_050875105.1 Prevotella sp.
ATTATTAAGCGTTTCTGGCCCGTTAGAACGTTTACGGCCGTTTATAATTTGCATGGTCTCAAATCATTATTTAACTCGCGCCATGTCCTTCTGTCGAGGTGGCACAGCGTGATGGTAACTCATGTTAGGTAATGCCTTTATGGTTTTCTCGTCAACTCCCATATACTTGGAAATGATCGATGCATAATGTCTTACTCCATTTTTATTGATGGAATCACATGTTTGGTTGTACACCTCAACAAACTGCTTCAGTTGTTCCTTTCGTCTCTCACTTTCCAGAGCTTTGGCACTGAAGGCTATTACGCCCAAGCGTATGTCTTTATTTGCAGCATCCATCAAGACGGTGTTTTTCCATAACCGTGCTGTTGTTGCTTGTGGCTCTGGCAAGAGCATGGCATCCATCTCATTATTGAGTAACATGCGTAATCTTATCTTCACGTCGTTAATCTGAATTCTAAAGACATCGCCTTTGGGCTTGGCTTCTTTAATAGCCAAGTCGGCTAAATAGCTTGTTGCAGAATATCGCGTGATGGCTATCATTTTCTCAGAAAGCTGCGCAACGCTTTTCACACGTGCCGTCCTGTTGCCAATCAATTGCCAATTGGCATTTGTCGCCGTCACGTATTTTAGCGGGGTCCCCATGCGTTGCAAGCGTTCTGTACGGACAAGGTCAGACACCATGCCCTCCACATGGGCCCCCATCATTAGCGTGTCACAGTCAATCTGTGCATTGCATTGGCGCAATCGAACATCCACACCAGCTCGCTTGAAGCTACTGTCATCCACAGCCACGAAGAGCGGCAGGCAATCCATTGTGGGGACAGTGGCTATCTTGAGAGCCGCAGAATCGGCCCGCAACTGGGCAACTCGCTCCTCACGACTTTTCCTAGACTGTTTTTCGCCACTTGGACCGCAGGCGGCCAAAAGCGAAAGCATAGTAAACAATAAACAGATTCTGATATGGTTCATATTTGCAAAGTTACGAATAAAAATTTTGTAATACTGAAAAAATATCGTATTTTTGCCTAAAAATAATCAACGTTATGGCAAAAGACAAGACGATGTATGTTTGCTCCCAATGTGGATACGAGTCCGTCAAATGGTTGGGCAAATGTCCTTCTTGTGGAGAATGGTCAACATTCAAAGAAATAAAGGTTGCCGCCGACTATGGCACAGCAACTGCTAAACATGCGGCTTTGTCAGTCAGGAAAGGTGGAAGAGGAACACTTGCAGACGATGCGCGACATAACCGTCCCGTTCGTTTGCGAGACATTTCCCACGAAGACGAGCCACGTATCGATACCCATGACCAGGAGCTTAATCGTGTTTTGGGAGGGGGCATCGTTCCTGGAAGCATTATTCTACTAGGCGGAGAACCAGGCATTGGCAAATCGACACTAACCCTACAAACCATATTGGGCATGCCAGAACGCAATATTTTGTATGTGAGCGGTGAGGAAAGCTCCCACCAAATCAAGATGAGAGCCGAACGGTTACAGCCTACCGATCCCTTACACGACACGCAACGAGGTGAGGTCTACGTTTTGTGCGAGACTTCACTGGAGAACATATTCACACAATTGCAGGATCTTCGTCCTGACTTGTTAATTGTCGACTCTATCCAGACCATCGCCACCGACACAGTTGAATCTTCGCCAGGCAGCATCACACAGGTCAGAGAGTGCGCGGCTGCACTGTTGCGTTTTGCCAAGACCAGTGGCGTTCCTGTCATCCTCATCGGCCACATCAATAAGGAGGGAACTTTGGCTGGCCCTAAAATTCTGGAGCACATCGTTGATACTGTCATTCAGTTCGAGGGTGATCAGCATTACATGTACCGTATTTTGCGCAGCATCAAAAACAGATTTGGAAGCACTTCTGAATTAGGCATCTATGAGATGCGGCAGGACGGGCTCAGGCAGGTATCCAACCCTTCCGAGTTATTACTCACCGAAGATCACGATGGGCTCTCAGGAGTTGCCATTTCTTCAGCCATTGAGGGTGTTCGCCCTTTCATGGTAGAGACGCAAGCATTGGTATCGACAGCCGCCTATGGCACGCCTCAACGTTCAGCCACTGGATTTGACCAACGACGTCTCAACATGCTGTTGGCGGTCTTGGAGAAGCGTGTGGGCTTCAAGCTCATCCAGAAAGACGTGTTCTTAAATATCGCCGGAGGCCTGCGCGTGACCGACATGGCCATGGATCTCAGCGTTATTGCCGCTGTCCTGTCGAGCAATGTCGACACACCTATAGAAGCAGGATGGTGCATGGCTGGTGAGGTGGGACTCAGCGGTGAGGTGCGGCCCATCAGTCGGGTGGAACAAGGATAGCCGAAGCCGAGAAGTTGGGCTTCACACAGATGATTATTCCCTCCTACAACATGAAGGGAATAGACAAAAACAAATATCATATTCAGCTTCACCATGTCAGAAAAGTTGAGGAAGCGCTACGATGCTTGTTTGGATAATTAGATTTTAAAATTGAAATATCATCATGAAAGACTCTGTTATCATTGTCAGCGGAGGCATGGACTCCATCACCATGCTCTATGAGTTTAAAGATCGAATTGCGTTGGGCGTGAGTTTCAATTATGGCAGCAACCACAACCAACGAGAAATTCCTTTTGCCGAGTTACACTGCAAGCGCTTGGGCATTCCCCACATTACCATAGACCTTGGGTTTATGCCCAAATATTTCAAGTCGAGCCTGCTTGAAGGTGCAGATGCCATTCCCGAGGGCAACTATAATGAGGACAACATGAAGTCAACCGTGGTTCCCTTCCGCAACGGCATCATGTTAAGCATCGCCATAGGCATCGCTGAAAGCAACCACCTGAAGCACGTCATGATGGCCAACCACAGTGGAGACCACACCATCTATCCCGACTGCCGCCCAGAGTTTGTCAGCGCCATGTCAGGCGCAGCCCAATCTGGCACCTTTGAGGATGTCACTATCCTGGCTCCCTACACCAACATCTCCAAGAGCGATATTGCTCGTCATGGCAAAGCATTGGGCATCGACTACAGCGAGACATGGAGTTGTTACAAAGGTGGTGAGAAGCATTGCGGCAAATGTGGCACATGCCGCGAACGCAAAGAAGCCCTGCGTGAAGCAGGTATCGAAGATACCACAGAATACGAGGAATAGTGCCCCAAAGTACATCCTGCTCACCGCATATTAAGGCATCTGGCACTTTCATTTTCACCAGAATCGAAGCGTATCCTGTTTTGTCATCGCAAACAAGAATAGGTGTAAAGTGGATTTTACAAAAGAGCCATCTTTTGATAAAAAAGTAAAAAATCTCGCTTGCGCTTTCCCTGTCTCTCATCTTTTTATTATCTTTGCGGTGCGATTAGAAACATTTATTCATTTAACACATAAGACAAAATGACAATTGACGAATTCAATTTTTCAGGCAAGAAGGCCATTGTTCGTGTAGATTTCAATGTGCCATTGGATGAAAATGGTAACGTGACAGACGACACCCGCATCCGCGGCGCTCTGCCCACATTGAAGAAGATTCTCGCCGATGGTGGCGCTGTAATCATGATGAGCCACATGGGCAAGCCTAAGGGCAAGGTCAACCCAAAGCTCAGCTTGAAGCAGATTGTTGGTAAAGTTTCTGAAAAACTGGGTGTAGATGTGAAGTTCGCCCCTGATTGTGGCAACGCCGACCAAGAGGCAGCCGCCCTGAAACCCGGCGAGGCCCTGTTGC
>JBNMMB010000144.1:0-3603 GCA_050875105.1 Prevotella sp.
GTGGGGCAAACGGACCGTCGAAGCTGATGTTGCTCGGATTGTTGAGCACGGAGAAAAGCGAAATCTGCGTGAACTTGGTGATGCCCGTGATGAAGACGAATTTTTCATAGCGGTCGTCGGCCTTCAGGATGGCAAACACCTGGCGGTAGACAGCCGTGCAGGCCTCATGCTCGGGCGTGAGCCACGAGTGTTGCAAGGGCGAGTCATACTCGTCGATGAGTATCGCCACCTGCTGGCCAGTCTGCCGGTATGCCGCCATGATGATGGCATGGAAGCGGTCGGCAAGGCTGTCTGTCGGATGAGACGAAATGCCATATTCGCTCTCGTAGTCACCAAAGCTGTTGTTGAGGTAAGAGCGTATGCTGTCGGCCTCGGCTCCCGCGCGGCTCATGTCAAGCCGGATGACGGGGCGCTTGGTCCACTCCTTTTCCAAATCCATGATGCGCAGTCCCTCGAAGAGCCGCTTCTCGCCCTCGAAATAAGCTTGGAGCGTGTCGACGAGCACCGACTTGCCGAAGCGTCGCGGACGACTCAAGTAGTTATATGTTTTACCATTGTTGGCAAGGTTCCAAATCAAGTCGGTCTTGTCAACATACACGTATCCATCCTCTCTGATTTTGTAGAAAGACTGGATGCCAACGGTAATCTTCTGTCATTCTGCTCAGCCATCGTTTCTCTGCGTTTGGTTTCTTTTGCAAATATACGAGTTTTGTTTCTTATCAAGCGCAAAAAACCGAGAAAATCTTCGTTGTGCCACTGATGTTCGTCCTGTGGCAAGCCATCGTGTTGCTTGCACACATGGTTGTGCCAAGGAAAATGTCGAAACATTCGCTAAGAAAAGTGCGTCGTCACTCCAAATATGCGCCAAGAAAAGAGACGCAACCCTAAAAATATAGTAACTTTGCAGCCATATAGTAAACAAAACATCATGAAAATAGTAGTTATCACGGGCAGTGCCCACAAGCATGGAACGTCTGCGCTGTTGGCAGACAAGTTTATAGAAGGGGCAAAGGAAGCCGGACACGAGGTGTTCCGCTTCGACGCGGCCTTCAAGAACATTCATGGTTGCCTTGGCTGCGACACCTGCATCAACAAGGGCAAGGGTTGCGTGTACAAGGACGACATGGTGGAACTGAACCCCCACCTGCTGGAGTCGGACGCCATTGTCTTCGCCTCACCTATCTATTATTACAACATCAACGCCCAGGTGAAGGCGGTCATCGACCGTTTCTACGCCAACAACTCGGCGTTGCAGGGCGGCCGCAAGTCGGCATTGCTGCTCACCATGGCCGACAACTGCTTGGAGTCGGCCGAGGGAGCGATGGCTTTCTTCAAGAACTTCACGAAATACATGAAGTGGGACAACCGGGGCGTGATAGCCGCCATCAACAGCTGGAAGCGCGAGGACATCGAGCAGTCGGAGTATCCGCAGCAGGCTTACGAGCTTGGCAAAGCCTTCTAATCCTCCTGTCGCTTGCTCCATATAATGTATTTGAGCACAGCGCCAGGATTTAGACCTCCTCCATTCTCTTTAGCTTCCAGCCCTCAAACTGCATGATGATCCGATGTAGCTGGGTGCCTTGGCGCAGCGCCTCCACCCTGGGCGCCTTGGCGTAACGCTGGATTTGCTCCACGGCCTGTTCCCATTGCTCAGCGATCTTGGCCTCGTGTGCTTTCTTGGTCATGCCCCTCTCTTTTTTCGGGATCAGTTTGAGTTCCAAGATATAGCTATGCTTGGTGGGATAATGGGTCAGGTCTGGCAGGAGGAAGAAATCGCAATAGCCATGGTTGAGTTCGAGCTCCGGGGCGGTGTAGTAATAAGGGTTCAAACTGAGATAGGCCATGAAAAATCCTTGCAAGTTCTTGCTGTGCAAGCGTCCTTCGGCCGAGCGACGCTCCGCTTCTATGCCGTCGCGCACGGATGACACTTGCTCGTAGGCGTCGGCCATGCGCTCCAGGGCGTCGCGCCACTTGCCGTCGAACGCCATGTATGTGAACATCGTGACCAGTTCGCTGGTGTTGACATGCCGTGCGTCCTGGTATTCGTCCAACAGGAAGCCATAGTATTGCTTGCGCACATTGTTGTTGGGGATGCCCAGGATGAGCTGGCTACCCAGTACGCCCTTGATGGTCAGCATGCCATAATAGAAGAGCAGGCTTGGGAACACCTCGGGGTCAGTCACATCGTGGGCGGGGAAGGTCGTGAAGAGCGAGGCGATCATCTCGCCCTTTTCGGCCACGGTGCGTATGACGCCCTTTCGGTCGCCGTCGAGCTTGTCCAACTGCAGGAGTTTCTTCATCTTGTTGTAGTCGGTCTTCGTGTTGGGGTCGATCATCTCCTCTGGCGCCTCGCCCCTGCCCATGTAGTTGCGTAGGTAATAGATCACCATGTCGCAGTTGAACACTTTGCTCTGTGTGTCAAACGCGTCTTTCGAAAAGCAATAGTTGTCGTACCACGGCTTCATCTCGTCGACGACAGCCTCCACGTCGCAGTTGGCCGGCAGCTCCCCGGTGTGCTTGTAGTAGTTGAAGATGTCGTGCACATCCTCGGTGGAGAAGCCCAGCATCTGGTTGAACTCCGGTTTGGTGGAGATGTGCCACCCGATGTTGAAGCCGCTTGTCACGTCGTCGAGCGTCACGGGGCTGACGCCAGTGATAAAGATACGCTCAAACGAGCCTTTGAACTTCTTGAAGATGTCGCGATAGAAGCCCTCGGCATGCGTCATCGCCCAATACACCTTCTCACCTTGCTCGTTGAGCACGGTGTTGGTGAAGTTGTCGTATTCGTCGATGATGAGATACAGCGGATAGCCTAACGTTTTCGCTTTTTCACTGAGGGTGGCAAGTTTTGCACCAACGTCCTTGTAAGCATAAAAAGTTCGCCTCGTTTCATCTGGATAAAAATCGGCATACCTGTCCATAAACTCATTCAGGCAGATGCAACAGTAGGTGTTGAATTTCTCTTCCAGGTTGTCGACGTTTCCTCCCACTTGTGAGAAGTCGAGGTGCAGCACCTGGTACTTGCCTTGCAGCGGTGTGGGGTGTTGGCCTATCCATAGGTTTCCAAACCACTGCTGGAACTTGCTCTTGGTGCGACAGTCGTAGTAGGCATGGAGCATGCCCAGGAAGATGCTCTTGCCGAAACGGCGCGGCCGGATGAAGATGAGGTAACGCGCCTGCTTCTCCAACTCTGGGATGTACATGGTCTTGTCCACGTAGTATAAGTTTTGTTCCACCATTGTCTGAAAGTCAGACACGCCGTAGGGAACCTCCTTCACCTTCTGTACCATAGCTGTTTCACTTGAGTTCAAAATCTGCCCACAAAGATAAAGGATTTTATTGGCATGACCAAATATTCCGGCAAATCGAGCTGTGAGGAACCCCCGGAGCGTGCCATGGCGCTTCCTGTTTGGGCGAGGGCTTGGGGCCATTCGCTAAGAAAAATGTCGTCAGTCAACAAATATTCGCTAAGAAAAGTGTGGTATTCATCCGATTATTCGCTAAGAAAAGTGTTGCGGCCCTGAAAATATTCGCTAAGAAAAGTGCGTCGTCCTGTCGCTGGTTCCATATAAAATATGTATTTTTGCAGCATTAACCCAAAGA
>JBNMMB010000145.1:0-3265 GCA_050875105.1 Prevotella sp.
ATAATAAACATATAGAAATATCATTTTTTGGCGTGCAAAGTTAATGAAAAAACTCTAAAAAATAACTCATTGGTATGTTTTTCCTGAATAATTTTGTACTTTTGCTCATCAAAAAGTGGCACAACTTTTGCAACAACACTACAAGTTAATAAAAAAAAAGAATTCATCAAGTTCATAAAAATATACAGATGATCAATCAAGCAGACAATCCTAAGAAAGAATACAAGCACGAGGCGCATGGAGCGGAAACCTTTAGAAGTGATGAAGGCTTCTCTTTCCCTGAAGAAGAAGAGGATGGCCTCTTTTCAGACAACGATGACGACGATGTGCGCGATCATGCCAGCAGTAACGCAGCATCAGGCAGCCGCCCTGTCAACACCAAGAAGAAGTCGAAGACCCCCATCATCGACCATTACAGCCACGACCTCACTCAGGCAGCAGCAGAGGGATTACTCGATCCCGTTGTAGGTCGTAGTCAGGAGATCAACCGTGTAGTCGAAATATTGGGTCGCCGTAAGAAGAATAACCCTATATTAATAGGTGAACCCGGTGTTGGTAAAAGCGCCATCGTCGAAGGTTTGGCGCAACTCATAGAGAAGCAACAGGTCTCGGGGCTGCTCTTCAATAAGCGCGTCATTCAACTCGATATGACGGCTATGGTGGCAGGAACTAAATATCGTGGACAATTTGAAGACCGCATCAAGGGACTTATACGAGAGTTGGAGGAATCGCCCGATATCATCGTTTTTATCGACGAGATCCACACCATCGTAGGAGCAGGAAACGCCCAGGGAAGTATGGATGCAGCCAATATCCTCAAGCCAGCACTGGCACGTGGCGTGATACAGTGCATCGGCGCCACAACCCTCAACGAATATCGCAATAGCATAGAGAAAGATGGAGCCTTGGAGAGACGATTCCAAAAGGTGATAGTCAACCCTACCACCCCCGACGAAACGCTTCAGATACTTCTCAACGTGAAAGAACGCTACGAGCAACATCATAGCGTGACATATAGCGATGATGCCTTGCAAGCGTGCGTCAAATTGGCAGACCGTTACATCACAGATCGTTTCTTCCCCGATAAGGCCATAGACATCATCGACGAGGTAGGATCGCACATCCACCACAGTCACTCATCCGTACCACAGCCCATCCTCGACTTGCAAGAAGACATCGAAAAGACCAAGGGTATGAAGCAGAAAGCTGTTGCTAACCAAAACTTTGAGTTGGCAGCAAGCTATCGTGACCAACAGGCCCAACTGGAGAATCGCCTGGAAAGCATGAAACTACAGTGGGAACGCGGCGAGAATCAAGAACGTATCCCTGTCGAGGAAGTCGACGTAGCACAAGTCGTCAGTCGCATCACGGGAGTACCCGTAGAGCGCATGGAGGAGGCAGAGAGCAGCCGTCTACGCAAGATGGAATCCGCACTCAAAGGCAGCGTCATTGCACAAGACAAGGCCATCGACACACTGGTGAAAGCCATTCAGCGCAATCGTGTCGGGCTCAAAGACCCCAATCACCCCATCGGTGCATTCATGTTCTTAGGTCCTACAGGTGTCGGCAAAACCTATTTGGCAAAGATGTTGGCGGAGCAGTTGTTTGGCTCAGCAGATGCCATGATACGTGTCGATATGAGCGAATACTCCGAGAGCTTCAATACATCACGCCTTGTTGGAGCGCCTCCAGGCTACGTAGGCTACGAAGAGGGCGGCCAACTCACCGAACGCGTAAGGCGCAAGCCCTACTCCATCGTTCTCCTCGACGAGATAGAGAAAGCCAATGAGAAGGTTTTCAATCTCTTGTTACAAGTCCTCGACGAAGGTCGACTCACTGATGGCAATGGTCGTCTTATCGACTTCCGCAATACTGTCATCATCATGACCTCCAATGCAGGAACCCGACAGCTCAAAGATTTTGGTCGTGGCGTAGGTTTCAATGCAGGCAGTGCCCATAGCAATCTGCTCGACGAGAAAGATAAAGAGTATGCGCGTAGCATTATTCAGAAAAGCTTAAGCAAGCAGTTCTCTCCAGAGTTCCTCAATCGTTTGGACGAGATTATCACCTTCGACCAGTTGGGGCTCGATGCCATCAAGCAGATAGTAGACATAGAACTCTGTTCACTCTTCAAGCGTGTGGAAGACATGGGCTATCATATCCGCATCACCGACAAGGCAAAAGAGTTTGTAGCCACCAAGGGATATGATGTTCAGTTTGGCGCACGTCCTTTGAAGCGAGCCATCCAGACCTACATCGAAGATGGTGTCTGCGAGCTCTTGTTGAGCCAGACACTTACGGGTGGTGAGACGATAGTAATAGGCAAGACTGTAAATAAGGAAGAGTTGACTTTTTCTACAAAGTTAATATAGGTTAATGAACGAAAACAATTTCATTGAATTAAAATAATTCATTACCTTTGCAACCAATTAAGAAAAGTCAAGCCATGATGGCTCAGTTGGTAGAGCAACGCATTCGTAATGCGTGGGTCGCGGGTTCGAGTCCCGCTCGTGGCTCTTTTCTTAACGAAAGATAAGTAACTCTTTTTCTCCGAGTAACACGTCTTTGTTGCGAGATTAGCACATCGGTAGTGCGCGGGCTTCCCAAGCCTGAAAGGCGGGTTCGACTCCCGTATCTCGCTCAAGATAATATAAGGCGTTAGCAATCTGTTAGTTGTGATTGCTAACGCTTTTTTGTGTTTTTCAGTCTCATAGTGTTAAGTGTTGAATGTTGCTTATGGAACAAGGCACTGGGGAGGGCGTGCACTGGGGAGCTCGCCAAATGCGAAGTGCTGAGTGTTGTTCCTGAGAATATACGTCCTGTGGCTCTCGATTTTATTTTCGTGCAGCTCCGTAAATATAATTATCGAGCTATGCAGCCTGCTGCTTGACGGCCTTAATCTGCAATGCGGTGAACACGGCTCCGAACTTTCAGTGCCCTTGCTCACCAGCGCCTTGGCAGCTGCGCACTTGTCCATAGGGTTTGACATCATGTAAACAGAATAGTTAATCATAGCTTTGTGTGTGTTTGTGTGTTTGTAAATCGAGTTAATAATTTCTTGTTTTCCTCAGGCTTCAAAATGAACTTTAAAATATACTTAACACAACGATTATCAGCGTTATCCGTCAATATTCAACTTGTCTTTTTCGTAACACTATAATGAGAAGCCTTACTAAACGCTGCGGTCATTTTGGGCATGGTCATTAAGGTCATTTTGATTTCGGCAAAATGCAAAAATCTACGTATATAATATGGATATTTACAT
>JBNMMB010000146.1:0-3103 GCA_050875105.1 Prevotella sp.
GCCGGAGGAAGATGTCGGCGTAGCCGCCCTGGTTGTCGAGCTCAGAGATGGGTCGGTAGAAGCGACACTGGCAGGTCATGGCCAGCGTGAAGCCGTGCACGTAGGCCTCGCCCTTCTGCCGGTCGCGCTGCGAGGAGTATTAGATGGCCCCCAACTGGTCGATGCAGCCCTTGCGCGCCATGACCCGCTCGGTGGCTCCTTCGAGCAGATACTTCTTGTAGCGTGTGCAGAACCCATAAAACTGGATGGCCCAAGTGGAGTCGAGACCGCGCTGATAGTCATCCAGTCCTGCCGCCACCACCGAGAAGTTGAGCTTTAGAATGAGATAGCTGTTGCGCTCGGGCGTGGGATGGCTGCCGATGTAGAGTCCTCCGAACAACTCCTCAAACTTGTCCTTCTTGTTGATGTCGTAGTAGTTTTGGAGCATGGAGATCGTGAGGCTCTTGCCGAAACGACGAGGGCGGAAGAAAAAGAAAAACTTGTTGGCAGCCTCCACGTCTTGACTTTTATTGTTACTACACCATCATTATTCATAAAATGCAGATAATCAAGTCTCATTATGGTGAGAGATGTAACAGGGGGCGAAAGATTATCCGTAATCATGTTCACTCAATCAGTAATGTAGCTAACCGTTATGTCGGCAAAACCCTGTAATTTTGCATCCGTGAAAGATTAAGGGTGATTTTTATAAATTATCACCGTAATAAGAAGGAGATTTGCAAAATGAAGAAAGATGTTATGATTCTGACTGGTGCAGGTCAGATTGGCATGGCGATAGCCCGCCGAATGGGCTATGGCAAGAAGATAGTGATCGGAGACAAAAAGAAGGAAAATGCCGAGTTGATCGCCAAAACGATGAATGAGGCTGGGTTTGATGCCGTGAGCATGGAGATGGACTTGTCGTCGAGAGTGTCTGTCAAGGGGCTGATCGCCCTGGCACAGCAGTATGGCGAAATCAAGATGCTCGTCAATGCGGCTGGCGTGTCGCCCAGCCAGGCACCCATCGAGGCCATCTTGAAAGTGGATCTCTATGGCACGGCCGTGCTCCTTGAGGAGGTGGGCAAGGTGATAGCCGAGGGTGGCGTGGGCGTGACCATCTCGAGTCAGTCGGGCCACCGCATGCCAGCCCTCACTCCCGAGGAGGATGCCCTGCTGGCCACCACTCCCACCGAGGCGCTGCTCTCGCTCGACATTCTGCAACCGCAGAACATACGCGACACCCTACACGCCTACCAGTTGGCCAAGCGCTGCAATGTGAAGCGCGTGATGGCTGAGTCCGTGAAATGGGGTGAGCGTGGTGCGCGCCTCAACTCCATATCGCCGGGCATCATCGTCACGCCGTTGGCACTCGATGAGTTTAATGGTCCGCGTGGCGCATTCTACAAGAACATGTTTGCCAAGTGTCCGGCTGGGCGTCCGGGCACAGCCGACGAGGTGGCCAATGTGGCCGAACTGCTCATGAGCGACAAGGGGGCCTTCATCACTGGAGCCGACTTCCTGGCCGATGGTGGCGCCACGGCGTCTTACTTCTATGGACCGCTGAAACCATAAAAAAGATGATGATGAAAAATTTATTCAAGTATATCACCATGCTGCTTGCCGGTCTGCTGTTTTCAGTGTCGTGCAACAGCAAGGTGGCAGACAACAAAAGTAACGAGCCTATGAATGCTAACAATGGAGAAAAGGTGCTGATCGTGTTCTTCTCGCACGCTGGCGAGAACTATGGCGTGGGAAACATCGAGGTGGGCAACACAAAACTTGTTGCCGACGAGATACGTCGCGTGACGGGCGGCACGGAGTTTGAGATCGTGGCCGAGAAAAGCTACGACATGCCCTATGATGCCCTGACCAAACTGGCCCAGGAGGAGGCGGCCAACCACGAGAAGCCAGCCTATAAGGGAGATGTGGAGCATCTCGACCAGTATGACACGGTGTTTATCGGTGGCCCAATCTGGTGGGGCACCTATCCGCAGGTGATGTTCACCTTTTTCGACCAGCATGACCTGAACGGCAAGACCATCATCCCCTTCTCCACCCATGAGGGCAGTGGACTGGGCAACGTCGTCGACGACCTCAAACGTCTCTATCCTGAAGCCCACTTCAAGACGGCCTTCAGCATCTATGGACACGAGTGCCGCAAGGATTTGAGCAAGGTCGACCAGTGGCTGAAGGGTTTAGGATATAAGTTGTAGAAAGAAGGATCAGGATAGCAAAAAGGGTCCCTTTGACTTAGCGAACACTGGGTCAAAGGGACCTTTCTTATTTTACACTTCCTCGCACGCCACCATGTCGACGCTTCGGAAGATCACCACGAGCTTGTGTATGTGGGTCTTGCGCGCCACGTCTTCCACCACGCCGCTCTCGGCATAGCGCGTCACTTGCGCGCGTGCCTCCTCGAAGAGCTGCTTCACCTGTTCGTCGGTGGTGGTGGCCTTGCAATATTTCAGTTCGACGATGTAGCTGTGCTCCATGTCGGGATAGCTCTCGATGAGCGGCCGGAGGAAGATGTCGGCGTAGCCCCCCTGGTTGTCGAGCTCTGAGATGGGTCGGTAGAAGCGACACTGGCAGGTCATGGCCAGCGTGAAGCCGTGCACGTAGGCCTCGCCCTTCTGCCGGTCGCGCTGCGAGGAGTATTGCTTGATGGTGTCGGCGATGTATTGGAAGTAGTCTTTGTAGTTGCCGTCGTAGGCCAAAAGGCTCTCCAGTTGTCCCTTCTCATAGTTGTCCACCGAGAGGTCGTTCTCGTCGTAGGTGCTGATGAGGTATTTGTAGATTTGGTCGCGCACCACCTCGTTGGGGATGACAAACTTGCTTGCGCCCTTGTAAGTGCCACCAATGGTCACCAGTCCGAAGTAGAACAGCAGGCTGACGAAGTTGTCAGGGTCGTTGATGCTCTCGGCGGGGAAGCCCTTCTTCAGCGCTCCGGTCACGAAGCCCTCGGTCACGAGGCGCTGGATGACGCGTGCGTCGTGCTCGACGTTCTTGTCGTGTCGGATGAGCATGCGCAGTTTGTTGTAGTCCACGCGGATGTTGTCCTCCACCATGTATTCCGGGAACTCGCAGTCGTTGCGGATGTAGTTGTCGATGAAGTAGAGCACCATCA
>JBNMMB010000147.1:0-3050 GCA_050875105.1 Prevotella sp.
ACTCATAGGTCATCGGGCGCCGCTCTTTGTGTTGGACAGGAATAAATTTTATGCCACACTAAGTGAATTCTATTGATCTACAATATTGTTTGTGCCCATTCTGGCATATCATTTACATATGTTTTGAACAGTTTTCCATCAACCATACGAAATAGCAATTGTGCCTCTTCGTTTTCAACAGAATTGTCATAAACATAAGTCCTATCAACAATTAGAGAAGCAATGCGACAATTAACTATGGATCGCTGATATCTAGATATAATTTTAGGAATTGGCACATCATGCCCCCCTTCCATGACGCGTTTCGCAATGCGGGCTGCATTTATAGCTGGGCTAATGGTTGACACAAAGAAAAGTCGAACAAAGTAACCTGCTTCCTTTGCTCTTTTTATATAGTCAATTTTTTGAGGAATTGAAAGAACTGTTTCGAAAATAACACTCTTTCTCTTAACTAAACACTGTTCACGAAGATTTTCACAGTATCTTACAGAATTCATGATTGCTTCCTTACTGTTCCAATCTCCAAAGTGTTGTTGTGCAATAATGTCGGGATTTATATATTCCGCTCCTTCAAGCCATTCATGATGCAGAATTTTTGAAGTTATGGTTGTCTTTCCAGACCCATTAGGCCCGGCTATAACAATGAGAACAGGCTTATGCTGCTTGGACATCATTGGGTGACGGAATATTGAGGGTGCTCCTTCAACCAAAGGCGGCTCTGTTCCACGGCCTCCTTGCGAAGTTCATCGAAATAGCGTTTATGTGCTTCTTCACTTTTTTTTCTTGCCTCAGTAGCAGCCTCGCACATGATTTGGCCGAGCATAGCTTCTGTTGGTTCCTCTAAGCTTGTAAGTCTATAAGCATCTATCGTCATTTTAAACTTGCTTTGATTTTGTTGGCAAAGATACGATATTATTTTCAATAAAATGACAAATAATAAGGCAAAATGTTAGTTCTTCCAATATTGCGATGGTCCACTGGCCGTAACTCACTCACCGATCTTCTCCTTGATCTCCTGGAGGTTGATCTTCTTGCGCACCTTCACGCGGTCGAAGCCCTGGCCGTAGACGCCGATGACGGCCGACTGCGCCACGAAGGCGTTGGGGTCGATCTCGTCGATGAGGTCGAAGATGAAACTCGACTCGCTCTTCTTGGCAATGCAGAAGATCACCTTGATGCCTTTCTTCGTGTAGAAGCCGTTGCCGTTGAGCGTCGAACAGCCGCGGTCGGCAATCTTGTTGATGGCCTCGCCGATCTCCTGATACTTGTCGGAGATGATGAAGAACTGCACGCTTCGGCGCAACGAGTTGACCACATGGTCTACACAAAACGAGATGATGAAGAGCAGCACGTAGCCGTAGAGCACCTTCTCCCAGTCGCGCAACACGACATACGACGAGGTGATGATGGCCAGGTCGCAGAAGAGGATGATGTGGCCGAGCGACACGTCGCGATACTTGTGCACCATGGCGGCGATGACGTCCGAGCCGCCCGTGGAGCCTCCTGCCGAGAGGCCCAGGCCGACGCTGGTGCCCATGAAGACGGCGCCCACCATGCAGGCCATGAACTTCTGGTCGGCCAACAGGTGCAGGTCGGGTGGCATGATGCCCTGGAGCACCGTGGAACCCACGGTGAACACGATGACGGCGTAGATGGTCTTGGCACAGAAGCGCCAGCCCAGCACGCGCAGGGCGGCGATGAGCAGCACGGCGTTGAGCACGAAATAGGTGTCTTGCGCGGGGATGCCCGTGCCCCAATAGACGATGGAGGCCACACCCATGATGCCGCCCATCGTGATCTGGTTGGGCAGGAGGAAGAGGTTGAGGCCCACCACGCCCATGAGCATGGCGACGGTGATGATGGCATAGTCGCGCACGAGGCGCAGCACCTTGCCTTCGTTTTTCTTGGATTGGAAGAGGTTCATGGTCGAAGGAGGAAAGTGTGTCTATGGATTATTGTGCGGCCTTGCTGAGGCGCACCGTGCGGCGCTTGGCATAGCAGTAGGCATCCACCTGGCCATTGGTGTAGTGGTCCTCATAGCCTTGCTCCACGAGGTGGAAACCGCCATTCTTCACCTGTGCGACGAGGTTGTCGTAGGCTTTCTGGTTGAACACGCCGATCGTCACGTCGCCCTTCACGGCCACATAGCTCGACGTGCCCTTGCTCTGTGGCTTCGGCGTGTCGGCATAGACGCCCTGCCCCACCTTCTTGGCGGGCAGGCAGTTCTTATAGAGCATGGTGTCGTAGCTGTCGAGGCGATAGACGGCATAACCGTCGAGGCGCTTGTAGCCATAGCGTGTGGCCACGGCTTTCAGGTCGGTGCGGCCCAGCACCATGTCGGCGGCGTCTTTCACTGTCAGAAACTCGCGACTGGCGTTGGAGTCGGCCGTCACCTCGGCAGGGGTGTCGACCACCACGGGAAACGATCCGTCGGGCGAGGGAAGGGTTGTAAACGACTTCTTCGAACTGCAACTGGCGAGCGTCAGCGCCACGGCGGCCACGCCCAGGAGGGTCAAAATCTTATTCATCATCAATTACTGTTTTGCTGTGTTTCATTCCATTAACGCTTGCAAAGTTACGAAAGTTTTTTGTTACATTTCGCACCGCCAGCCACTATTTTCATTTTACATGCCCCCATCCTCCACCGCTCCCCTAGTTTCATCCAACGGATCGCCTGTTGGTATCTGTAGTGGGTGACGTGTCCCACGTCACAAGGCCGACAGGCCTTTCATTCACTTGATTAAAGTGACGTGGGACACGTCACCCACTGCTGTTGATGGTGGCATGAGCGGTTTAATTAGTTAACGGCTGCGTGAGCGGTTTAAATAGTAAACGGCTGCGTGAGCGGTTTAATAAGGTTTATTCAAGTTTGTGATTTAGGAAAACGGCCTGAAAGGCCAAAAGTACATAGCCCTGGGTAAGCGCAGCGACACCCTGGGTAGAGATGGTGCGCGTGAGCTTGCGCCCTGAAGGGGCAAAAGTGTAGGCGCTTTGCTTACACCTTGCGTCTTCCGACGGCGACAGCGCATTGCTTTTCTATACTTTTGCCC
>JBNMMB010000148.1:0-2949 GCA_050875105.1 Prevotella sp.
GATGTCGCAGTCCTCTGGAAGGAATCCGTGTTCCTTGTAATAAGAGAACATGTCGATGACATCCTTGGTGGAGAAGCCCAGCATTTCGTCGAATTCGGGTTTGATGGAAATGTTCCACCCGATGTTGTATCCGCTCGTCACATCGTCCAAGGTGACCGGGCTTACGCCGGTCATGAAGATGCGTTCGAAGTTTCCCTTGAATTTCTTGAATACATCGCGGTAAAATCCTTCTGCATGTGTGATGGCATGATACACGCTTTCGCCTTGCTCGTTGAGTACGGTGTTGGTGAAGTTGTCGTATTCATCTATAATAAGGCACAGAGCGTGGGCGTGCTTCTTGGCAGCCTTGAATATCAGTTCGAGCTTGTCTGCATACTCTGTTTTCGACAAGATTTCCGCCATCTCTTCCTTGTCGTAGAATTCTTCGTAGTGGCGGACAAAAGCATCCAGGTTGATGCAGAGGTAAGAGTTGAATCGCTGCTCGAGAACATCGATTCTTCCTGTTATCTGCGAGAAATCAAGATAAAGTACCATGTAGTGGCCTTGCAGCGGGGTGGGGTGCTGGCCAATCCACAAATGCCCGAACAGTTCTTCGAACTTGTCTTTCAGCTTGCAGTCGTAATAGGCTTGAAGCATGCTCAGCAGTATGCTTTTCCCGAATCGGCGGGGACGGTTGAAGAAGAGGTAGCTGGGCTGCTTCTCCAACTCGGGCAAAAACATGGTCTTGTCCACGTAGAAGTAATTCTGCCGGATGACTCTTTCAAAGTCGGATATTCCGTAGGGCACTTGCTTTACAGGGTGTTCCATATCAAATTGGTTTACTCAATGATTGCTGCAAAGTTAAGTGTTTTTTTTGAATCAAGAGCGAGAAGTGGTTCACGCTGATACACGCTGATATACAATAAGGTCTAGCTTCACGCTCATTGTCTGAATTCAAGGGCAGATTCGGGCGCAAAAAGAACTGCTGAGGCCGGAAAGAATGGCGGAAAAACGCATTTTATGCCTAAAAATCTAGAAAAACAGGGACGCTGTATTTGTCATTTCGGAGAAAAGTGGTACTTTTGCACGCCGATTATTATCAGGCAGGTCCTTAACCTGCCGATTCCATAGCTTAATAGTCGCGCCTGATTTCATTGGCCAAGACGCGATGGTTAGGTAAATGCTGTGGAAAATGATAAACATTAGTAGTTACACAATTTAAAACAAACAAAAGTGGACACTTTAAGTTACAAGACCATTTCTGCTAACAAGGAGACCGCTCAGAAGGAGTGGGTTGTGGTAGATGCCACAGACCAGATTCTCGGTCGTCTTTGCACCAAGGTTGCCAAACTGCTGCGCGGTAAGTATAAACCCAACTTCACTCCGCACGTAGACTGTGGTGACAACGTTATTATCATCAATGCCGACAAGATTCGCCTCACTGGTAAGAAGTGGACTGATCGCGTATACTTGACTTACACTGGTTATCCCGGTGGCCAGCGCGAGCACACTCCTGCTTCCATCATGGCTAAGCCCAACGGCGCTGACAAGCTCTTCCGCCGTGTGGTTAAGGGTATGCTTCCCAAGAACCGTCTGGCTGCTCAGCTCCTCGACAACCTCTACATCTATGAGGGTTCAGAGCACAAGCACGAAGCACAGTCACCCAAGGCAATTGATATTAACCTTCTTAAATAAGCTTAGCAGTAATGGAAATGATTAATGCATTAGGCCGTCGTAAGAGCGCCATCGCCCGTATCTATCTTACAGAAGGTACTGGTAAGATTACCATTAACAAGAGAGACCTCACGGAGTATTTCCCCTCTCCCATCCTGCAGTTTGTCGTAAAGCAGCCCCTCGCTCTTCTTGACGTGGCTGAGAAGTATGACATCAAGGTGAACCTCTGCGGTGGTGGTTTCACTGGCCAGAGCCAGGCACTCCGTCTCGCAATTGCCCGTGCACTTGTGAAGATCAACGCAGACGACAAGAAAGCACTCCGTGCTGAAGGCTTCATGACTCGCGACTCTCGTGCCGTTGAGCGTAAGAAGCCGGGTCAGCCCAAGGCTCGTCGTCGCTTCCAGTTCAGCAAACGTTAATATTCGGCCGTTGCTGCTGGATTTACGTTTAGTATCTAAACCAGAAGGACTCTGTGCCTGAGAATCCTCAAGCCTGACTACCTCCTGGCTGGTTGACGCCCCAGGTCAATACTGGACGACATCAACAATGGAGCTCACAACAACTTACAAGAAAGTAAACGAACAAAACAAACATTCCAAGAAATGTCTAGAACATCTTTTGACACCCTTCTCGAAGCTGGTTGCCACTTCGGTCACCTCAAGCGCAAATGGAACCCCGCCATGGCTCCCTACATCTTTATGGAGCGTAACGGCATCCACATCATCGACCTCCACAAGACTGTGGCCAAGATCGACGAGTGCGCTGAAGAACTCAAGGCTATCGCCAAGCAGGGTAAGCGTGTCCTCTTTGTAGCTACTAAGAAGCAAGCAAAGCAGGTGGTTGCCGACAAGGCTGCCTCTGTGAACATGCCTTTCGTGACTGAGCGTTGGCCGGGCGGTATGCTCACCAACTTCCCCACCATCCGTAAGGCTGTGAAGAAAATGGCCAATATCGACAAGCTCATGAACGATGGTACTTATTCCAACCTCTCGAAGCGCGAGATTCTCCAGATCTCCCGTCAGCGTGCCAAGTTGGAGAAGAACCTCGGTTCTATCGCCGACCTTACCCGCCTTCCTGCCGCCCTCTTTGTTGTGGACGTATGCAAGGAACACATCGCTGTGAAGGAAGCTCAGCGTCTGGGTATCCCCGTATTCGGCATTGTCGACACTAACTCTGATCCCAACTCTGTTGACTATGTAATCCCTGCCAACGATGACTCAAACAAGAGCATCGAGGTGATTCTTGACGCCATCTGCGGTGCCATCGCTGAAGGCGTTGAGGAGCGCAAGGCAGAGA
>JBNMMB010000149.1:0-2656 GCA_050875105.1 Prevotella sp.
ATGATGTTGAGCGGAAAACGGGGCTCAAACCCGCGACCCCCAGCTTGGAAGGCTAGTGCTCTATCAACTGAGCTATTTCCGCGTGAGTCGTTTCCGACATCTTGTGGGTGGTGATGGATTCGAACCACCGAAGGCAGAGCCAGCAGATTTACAGTCTGCCCCATTTGGCCACTCTGGTAACCACCCTTTGTGTCTTCCCTTTCGGGAGAGCCTCTTGTCGGATTCGAACCAACGACCCCGAGATTACAAATCACGTGCTCTGGCCAACTGAGCTAAAGAGGCAAATCCTGCAGCCGCATTGCGACTTGTCGAAGGACCTGTTGTAAAACGGCTGCAAAGATACTACTTATTTTTTAATCTCCAAAACTTTTCGCGGAAAATTTTAGTGATTTCTTAATTTTTCCTTGAATTTCCCCAGTTGCACCTTCAGCGCGTCCACGCTCTGGTCGACACCTTCCTCGAAAGTGTCGCACGTCTTCTCAACGAAGATCGGCTTGCCTCCAGGCACGGTGACCGTGACGCTGGTAACCTTGTTCAATGCGGTGGCGGGCTTGGCAACCTTCAATTGCACCTCTACTTTCTGAATGTCTTCAAATGATTTTTCCAACTTGGCGATCTTCTTCTCGACGAACGCCTGCAACTTCTCGGTAGCGTCGAAGTGAATCGACTGAATCTTAATCTCCATAGTTACCTCCTCATATTAATAAGGTTAGACTCAAGCCCTGGGATGGGCCTCTTGATATTCTCGCTTGAGCTGCTCGAAAGTGGTGTGCGTGTAGATTTCCGTTGTGGAAGCACTCGCATGCCCCAGGAGTTTCCTGATGCTCTCGATGCTCGCTCCATGGTTCAACATGGCCGTGGCGAACGTGTGCCGAAGCACGTGGGGTGACCGTTTCTTGGCGGTGGAGACTTCTGCCAGCCGCGCCTTCACCCAGGTTCTCACCTGTAGGGGACGCAACCGCTTGCCTTTCTCGCTGAGAAAGAACGACGGGTCGCTTCTGCTCACCGACGCGTCTCTCACGCTGGCATATTGCCGGAGGCATCCCGACAGCTCCTGGCCAAACGGCACGAGGCGCTGCTTGCTGCCCTTGCCCATCACCTTCAGCTGTCCGTGCTCGATGTCCACCGAGGCATCGGTCAAGCCGATGAGTTCCGACAGACGGATGCCCGTCTGGTAGAACGTCATGATGATGGTGCGCTCCAAGACGCCCTGATAGTCATCGCCCCACTCCATGTCGTCGAGCAACCGGTCCATCTCGTCCTCCCTCATAAACTGCGGGAGCGGCTTCTTTTCCTTTGGCCCTTCGACCTGGTGGGCGGGGTCGCGCTCGACAAGTTGATGTGCGAGTGCGAAGCGATAAAACGAGCGGAGAGCCGACAGGCGCCTGTGGACGCTGGTGGCACTGTTGCCGCTGTCTATCATGCTCTCCATCCAGTCGCGGATCACGTCTGTATCCACCGTCTGCCAGGTGAGCTGACTATCCAAGTTCTTGAAATAGAGCTCGAAAGCCTGCAAGTCCGCCTCGTAGTTGACTACGGTGAGCGGTGAGCGGTTTTGCTCGTATTGCAGATAGTCCAAGAACTTTTTGATCATCCTTACGTCACGTTTTCCTACCTATGTAGGTTTTCTGCAACGAAAATACGGAGATTATTTGAAACTACCAAATTTTTTGGGAAGTTTTTTATGCTTCCTCGTCGCGAAGATGCTGTACGTAGATAGCGTGCTCCATCTTCAGGCGCTTCTTCACTGAGGGCTTGTCAAACTGCTGACGAGCGCGAAGCTCCTTGACGACACCAGTCTTTTCAAACTTTCTCTTGAACTTCTTCAGCGCTCTCTCGATGTTCTCGCCATCTTTTACGGGTACAATAATCATTGTGTTTTGGTTTTAAAATTTTAATGTTAAACTTACGCAAAAGGGCATGATGCCACAATTTGCGGGTGCAAAATTACAGCATATTTTCCAAATACACAAATTTTTCGAATATTTTGTGCAATGCGCTCGCAAACAGGGCCGTCCGACATGCCTAAAAAGAATGGAGCCGCCCATCTTCTGAAGCGTATACATTCTCTTATAGAAGGATTCATTTAAGTTTCTCTAAGTTTGCCTTGACTGGGTGTTTTCACCTACGCTCTATCAGGGCGAAACCATGGTCATCACCATTTAACAGTCAACAACAGTCCAATGCTTGTTATACTTTTGTCCTTTCAGGACGTAATCACAGGGGATGATTCTACCCAGGGCGCCACTTCGCTTGCCCTGGGCTATGGACTCGCTGGGCTTTCAGCCCGCCCCAGGCCATTGAACTGAGTGCAAGCTGCGCAAAATAAAAAGAACCAAGGGGTAGCCGTTTCAGCATATCCGAAACTTGAAGAATTAATCGAACAAAAGTTCTCTCAGGAAGGGCCTCGCTTCAAAAATAAAAGTCCTTGGTCGCAAATACGCGATTCTGAGAGAGTTTTACGCAAATAGCTAACAGACAGGGCTTTATACGAAAATGAGCCCTCTGGAAAACTTTGCGCATGCTCAGAGTTTTGCGATAGATATCTTATCGAGTCTCCGTTAGGCATCTATCGAGTCTCGATAAGATATCTATCGAGTCTCGATTCGATATCTATCGCAACTCGATTAGGCCTCTTTCGCCGAACAATTTCATA
>JBNMMB010000150.1:0-2595 GCA_050875105.1 Prevotella sp.
ATTAGGCCTCTTTCGCCGAACAATTTCATACAAATGAACCGTCATTAAGACTTTTAACGAAATTTAATCGGACAAAAGCCCTGAATTTTTCTCTAGAAGGTGCAGTCGCCAGGTGCCTGTTTTTTCAGAATTTTCAAGACAAAACGGAGCGGGGAGACAAAAACCAGGTTAAACCCCTGTTGGTTTTCTGAGCCTTCGGCTTGGTCTTCTTGCCCGTGTGTGCCCTTACGTGAGCGAGCTCACGACGGACACGCACAGGCAAGAAGACCGTGGCGCTGGGGCGCCACTCAGAAAACCAACAGGCGACAAACCTTATTAAACCGCTCACGCACCCATTAACTATTTTAACCGCTCACGCCGTTCTCAAACCAATTCAACAGCAGTGGGTGACGTGTCCCACGTCACTCTAACCAAATGGAGGAAAGGCCTTGCGGCCTTTGTGACGTGAGACACGTCACCCACTACACACGGTTGGAATTTTGCTTTTTTTGTCGTGAACGTCATAACTGACGAGCATTTTTTCCGATTTCTTGACTCCATGTTTCAAAGGTTTCTTATAACTTTGTAGGAGTTTTGCCCATTGGGGCATACACCTAACCCGAACCTAAACACTAAAAATCCAAAAGTATATGCAAGAAACGGTTAAAAAAGTATTGAGCGGCGACTTCAACAAGCGGAAGGCGCTGATGTTTCTGCTGACCGCCTTGGTCACCGTCATCGTGTGGAACCTGCCATCGTCGGTCTTCGGCATCGATGGCCTGACCGTCGTCCACCAGCGCGTCATCGCCATCTTCGTCATGGCCGTCATGTTGTGGCTCACCGAGGCCATCCCCGCTTGGGCCACCTCGGTCACCATCATCTTCGTGCTGCTGTTCTTCGTCAGCGACTCGTCGTTCTCCTTCATGCAGGGCGCCGAGGGACAGTATGGCCAGTTGCTCGACTCAGTGGGTATCATGGCCTGCTTTGCCGACCCCACGATCATCCTCTTCCTCGGTGGTTTCATCCTCGCCATCGCCGCCACGAAGTCGGGTCTCGACGTGTGGATGGCGAAGGCCCTCATCCGTCCCTTTGGCCATCGCAGTGAGTATGTGCTGTTGGGCTTCCTGCTCATCACCGGCATCTTCTCGATGTTCATCAGCAACACCGCCACAGCGGCGATGATGCTCACCTTCCTGACGCCCGTCTTCAAGTCGCTGCCCGCCAACGGCAAGGGCCGCATCGCCCTCACCATGGCCATCCCCATCGGTGCCAACCTCGGCGGCATGGGCACACCCATCGGCACGCCGCCCAACGCCTTCGCCTATAAGGTGCTCAACGACCCCACAGGCATGAACATGGACATCGGCTTCGGCGAGTGGATGGAGTTCATGGTGCCCCTGGTGCTCGTGCTGCTCCTCATCTCGTGGCTGTTGCTCCGCCTGTTCTTCCCCTTCAAGCAGAAGACCATCGACCTGGAGATCGATGGTGACATGCAGCACAACTGGCGCACCGTCGTGGTGGGCATCACCTTCGCCGTGACCATCATCCTCTGGGTCTTCGGCAAGCCCATCGGCATCAACGCCAACACGGTGGCCATGTTGCCCATCGCCGTCTTCGCCTTCACGGGCGTCATCACCGCAAAGGACCTGCAAGACATCGACTGGGGCGTCATCTGGATGGTGGCGGGAGGCTTCGCTCTCGGCATGGCCATGAACGGCACGGGCCTGGCCAAGGCCGCCATTGCCGCCATACCCTTTGGCGAGTGGAGCCCTGTGGTGATCCTCGTCATCGCAGGCATCGTCACCTATTTCCTCTCCAACTTCATCAGCAACACCGCCACGGCTGCCCTCATGATCCCCATCCTCGCTGTGGTGTGTGAGGGCATGGGCGACAAGCTCAACATCATCGGTGGCACGTCGACGGTGCTCATCGGCATTGCCGTGGCCGCCTCGGCTGCCATGTGCCTGCCCATCTCCACACCGCCAAACGCCATCGCTTATTCCACGGGCCTCATCGAACAGAAGGACATGTCGAAGGCTGGCCTGGTGGTGGGTCTCATCACCCTTGTGCTCGGCTTCTCGCTGCTCATCGTGCTCGGCAAGCAGGGCCTGCTCTGACGGCTTATAGTGGGTGACGTGTCCCACGTCACAAATCGGGAAAGAAAAGGCCCCCACCGCCAAGACAATGTTGGCGATGGGGGCTTTGGTTATCGTGTGTGTGGCTATTCGATCACCCAGTCTTCGATGTTTCCTTTGGTTGCATCGAAGTTGATGCCCACCTTGGTGACCGGCTTGCCCGAGAGGGCGAAGCGCTGGGCGTAGTTCTTGAGGTTGATTTGCTGCACCGCGGCCTCGGCGCTCTTGTTCAATTTCAGTTCGATGATGTAGAGGCGGGTGGTGGTGAGCAACACGATGTCCACCCTGCCGTTAGGGGTGTGTACCTCCACATCCACCACATAGGCCGTGAGAAGCGTGAAGATGATGAAGAGCATCTGCTGGTAGTGACCCTCATAGTTGGTCACGTTGCAGTATGGCACCGTGCCGAGGAAGGTCTGTAGCAGTTGCAAGGCGCCATCCATGTCGTCCTGGCGAATGAGCACGGACATGCGTGCGATGG
>JBNMMB010000151.1:0-2516 GCA_050875105.1 Prevotella sp.
ATTTCTGGAATTACACTCTGTTGTTGAGACAGCAAAAAAGCACAACCAAACTCCTTTCAATGCCATTCAAGCCTTGTTCGAGGTTTGACGACTCGTCATGCACCTACCGCTGAATAGTTACTAATCAAGCTAATATTGTTACAATAGACTAAAACATAATCTTTTGTTGGTCTAAAGTATGTACCTTGTTTAGACCCTGCCTTTGTGATTCTTGGTAACACACCCAAACACTGACAAGAGAAAATGTCATCACAAAGCAACTTTAATTGTGAAACTTCTTCGTCTCCAATTGAAATAAAGATTATACCATCATTCTTTAAAAGACCTTTCGCAACCTTCAATCTTTTACTCATAAAAGAAAGCCACTTGCTATTGTAATAGGAGTCTTCCTTATCAACATATGAGTCATTGTACATAAAATCTTTTTCACCCGTGTTGTATGGCGGATCGATGTAGATGACGTCTATCTTTCCGTTGTGTGTGTAGCTGAGTGCGGTGAGTGCTTCGAGGTTGTCGCCCTCGATGAGGATGTGGTTGGGCGCTGTGGGGTCGTCGCTGATGAGGGCACGGCTGGTGACCTCCTCGAGCACGGGCAGCTCGTCGGCCAGTCGGGTCTCTATCTCCTCGGGCTTGTCCTCCCACACGAGGCCGTACTTCTTCTGGGCGCGCAGCAGCTGGAGGAGCGCCGACTTCTCCTCGTTGGTGAGGCCCTCGAGTGTGGTTATCTTTTTCGCGAGTTCATGTTTGTTCATAATCGGTCGTCTTCATGAGGAACGCATGTCGTCGCGACAGACTTCCCTTTAGGTGTAGGCCGACCCCCTAAGGCTCAATTGATTGTTTTTGAGATGGATGGATAAAGAAATTGGCGTAGGGGTCATTGCTCCTTTTTCACGTTCTTGCACATTAGGTAATTCGGAAACCTTACACAACAAGAACAGAAGCAACAACACGTCTACGCCAACGCCGGATATATGAAACGATAGCACAAGGCGCACCCTCTCCGCTTATGCAAGGGAAAGGGCGCACTCATGCCGCGCATATATATACACGTATAGTAGACGTCCACTGCCATCCGCCTCCGATTGTGTATTTGAAAGTTCCGAATTTTCAATGTGTCAGAAGCAAACGTTAGCAAACGTCATTTCCATAAGATTCGCGGCCCCACCGATTGGCGCCCGCATCTCCATGCGGACAATCGGCCCTTGAGGCCACTTTGTGATATTATCGGCAAAGATAGGAAAAAGGCGGCAAACGCACAAGGTTTCCTCCCAATTTCTTGCACATTTCGATAGTCTTTTTTGTCTTTGCGGGTGACGTGCAGTGGGTGACGTGTCCCACGTCACAGGCCGCAAGGCCTTTTCCCACCACTTGGTAACCTGCGTCGTGAGAGCTGCGACGTGAGACACGTCGCCCACTGCCAACAGCCATCACTCGCCTGCGTTTCTTTCTTCCTCTTTTTCTGTGTTTCTTTCCCTTTACGTGAGTGCCCGATCGTGGTACTTGATGTTTTTTGTGGAAAGAAAGTTGTCGCGATGTTTGGTGGGATGCAGGAAAATAGCTACATTTGGACGCAAAAACCATTCATCAGAAGGAGATTTCACTCATGCAACATACAGAAGACCGCTACATCAGCTTGCTGACCGACTTCGGCTTCAAGCGTATTTTTGGCACCAAGCCCAACAAGGACTTGCTCATCAACTTCCTGAACTCTCTCTTCGAGGGTTTTCAGGTCATTACGAATGTGAAATACCTCAATAGCGAGCACGTGGGCGACGTCTACGCTGAGCGCAAGGCCATCTTCGACGTGTATTGCGAAAACGAGCGTGGCGAGAAGTTCATTGTCGAGATGCAGAATGCCTACCAGAAGTTCTTCAAGGACCGCTCCCTGTTCTATTCCACCTTTCCCATCCGCGAGCAAGCGCCCAAGGGAGCCGATTGGAACTTCGAACTCGAACACGTCTACACCATTGCCCTGCTCAACTTCGATCTGAAGGAGCCTGCCTTCGACCCGAATGACATCACGCACGACGTGGGCTTGCTTGACAAGAAGACACACAATGTGTTCAACGACAAACTGTCGTTCAAGTATGTTGAGATAGCAAAGTTCAACAAAACGGCCAACGAGCTCACCACGCTCTACGACAAGTGGCTCTACGTGTTGAAGAACCTGTCGCGGCTCGACAAGCGCCCCGATTCATTGCGCGAGAAGATTTTCAAGAAGTTGTTTGAAGAGGCCGAGATTGCAACATTCACCCCAAAAGAGCTCAAGGAATACGAAGACAGCCTAAAGGCCTATCGCGATGTGAAAAATTCCATTGACACAGCCATGGAACAGGGTATCGCTAAGGGCATGAAGCAAGGCATGGAACAAGGCATCGCGAAGGGCATGAAGCAAGGCATGGAGCAAGGCATGGCTAAGGGCATGAAGCAAGGCATCGCAAAGGGTGTCATGCAAGGAAAAGAAGAACTGATCAATACAATGTTGCAGCGTGGAGCCGACTACGCAACTATTGCAA
>JBNMMB010000152.1:0-2143 GCA_050875105.1 Prevotella sp.
AAAATTCTTCTTGTTTAGACTTACGAGAATCTATGCTTAATCCACACGGTTTTGCAGGTGATCCGAACAAAGGCTTCACTTTCTCAACGACCGCCTACGTGGAGCAGGAATTGCCCCATAACTTTGACATCAACATCGGTGCTGGCTACAATTCCCCCTACATTTACATGCAAGGAAAAGGCGGCAAGAACTTCTACTACAACCTCAGCGTCTACAAGAGCTTCCCCAAACAGCGCATCACCATAAGCGCGGAAGCAAACAGCTTCTTACCCATATATTACAAGAACTCCAGCACAAGCAGCAGTGAAAACTATTTCGAGATTACCCACCGACGCAGTTTCCATGCGTCCTTCGAAATAAGTCTTCGATGGAGATTTGGAAAGTTGAAAGCTGAAGAATATTCAGTGGATGAGCGTTACGACAATAAAGATGTAAAAACAAGCTATGACGAATAGATATATTGACCACATAATCGCTTAACAAGTGTATGGAAAAGAAACATAATATCTTAGACGAACCAGCCTAATAATATTTAAATAGAGTGGATAAATACTCATTTTGTGGATAAAAAGGGGTACCTTTGCACTTTGGTGCCCAGCTGCAATGGGCAACCCATCAACAACCCAACAAAAGACATGAGATTTTATCCATACCACTACCGCTCCCTTCTATCCCTGGGCCTGCCCATCATGATCGGACAGCTGGGCATGATCATCCTGGGCTTCGCCGACACCATGATGGTGGGCCACCACAGCACCACCGAGCTGGGCGCCGCCTCGTTTGTGAACAACATCATGAACCTCGTCATCATCACCGGCACGGGTTTTTCCTATGGCCTGACGCCCATCGTGGGCGGTCTCTTCGGGCGCGGCGAACTGCCCAAGGCGGGCAACGCCCTGCGCTGCTCGCTGCTGGCCAACACGCTTGCTGGCCTGCTGATGATGGCGGCGCTGGCCATCCTCTTCTTCAACCTCGGCAACATCGGGCAGCCCGAGGAGCTGCTGCCACTGATGCGCCCCTACTACCTGGTGCTCTTGGCGTCGATACCCTTCGTGATGCTGTTCAACGCCTTCAAGCAGTTCACCGACAGCATCACCGAGACGCGCACCTCGATGTGGATCCTGCTCACCGGCAACCTCATCAACATCCTGGGCAACTACGTGCTCATCTACGGCAAGGCGGGCCTGCCCGAACTGGGTGTGGTGGGTGCCGGCGTGGCCACGCTGCTCTCGCGTGTGGTCATGGTGCTGCTATTTGCCGCCGTGTTCATGGCCAGCAAGAAGATGCGTCCCTATCATGAGGGCTTCTTCCGCCAGGGCTGGCCGCGCCAGCTGGTGCGCCGCCTGTTTGCCCTCGGCACGCCCATCGCCTTGGAGATGGGCATGGAGACAGCGTCGTTCTCGCTGTCGATCATCATGGTGGGCTGGCTCGGCACCATCGCCCTGGCCTCCCACCAGGTGATGATCACCATCTCGCAGTTCACCTTCATGGTCTACTATGGCCTCGGGGCGGCCGTTGCCGTGCGCACAAGCTACTTCAACGGCCAGCACGACCAGCAGAACATGAAGGACACCGTGACGGCAGGCCTGCACGTCATGGTGGCGCTGGAACTGCTGCTGAGCGGCATCATCTTCCTCCTGCGCTACCACATCGGCGGTTGGTTCACCGACTCGGCCGAGGTGTCACAGGCTGTGCTCACACTGATGGTGCCGTTCTTCATCTATCAGTTTGGCGACGGGTTGCAGATCAATTATGCCAACGCCCTGCGCGGCATCGCCGACGTGAAGCCGCTCATGGTCATCGCCTTCATCGCCTTCTTTGTCATCTCGCTGCCCGTGGGCTATCTCTGCGGCTTCGTGCTCGGCCTCGGGTTGGTGGGCGTGTGGATGGCGTTCCCCTTCGGCCTGACGTCGGCCGGCATCATGATGTGGTGGCGGTTCAGACAGAAGACGCGATAACATTTGTCTTGATTATTCTGAAAAAACAGGCACCTGGCGACTGCACCTTCTAGAGAAAAATAAATGGCTTTTGTCCGATTAAATTTCGTTAAAAGTCTTAATATCGGTTAATTTGTATGAAATTGTTCGGCGAAAGATGCCTAATCGAGTTGCGATAGATATCGAATCGAGACTCGATAGATATC
>JBNMMB010000153.1:0-2141 GCA_050875105.1 Prevotella sp.
ACTGTGCCGGAAACCTGACTTTGCGCCAAGGCCATTCCTATGCTCAGGAACAGGCAGGCGATAAACGTCATGAGTCTTTTTTCCATAAAATCTCTCTTTTTAGTAAATGAAAATATAATGTTTGTTCTGTTCTCTCCATAAAATCAAGGCCTTCAACGGCCACCTCCTCGGGCGAATGCCTATGCCTTATTGCTCTCCACCTCGCGCCGCGAGGTGGAAAAAGCACCTATTTTATTATATAATATGCATGCCTTCGGGGCATTGTCGAAGCTTGCTAAGCCTTAGCATAATTTTAACAATCTTTTCAATTGGTTGCAAAATTAAGCATTATTTAGTATTTGACCAAATATTTTTTCACAAAAACCACAATCCGACCAACATTTTATAACGATTATACCCATTTTGTGTTATTTTGGTTACGAATATCAAGAAAATGGTGGTCGTTTTGAAAGAAAATGGGAGTGTTAAATGCCAGTGGGGTGCGGCTGTTGTGGCCCGACGGTCGCCCCACTGCCTTCGCTGAGCCCTATCTCGCACATGAGCGCCTCGTTGGCGGTGGCCAGATCCTTGTCGAAGAGGCTCTTGATGTAGACCATCGTGGTGGAGGTCTTGGTGTGGCCGAGCGCCTTGCCGATGAGCCCGATGTCGATGTGGTGCTGGTAGGCGATGCTCGCCCACGAGTGGCGCACGACATACGATGACAGTTGGACTCGCGCATCGACCATTGCGGACAGTTTGTGTAGCAGGTAGTTGTAGTGGCGCAACGCGTGGCGGTACTGGCGGTGGCGGGCCTCGAGCTCCTGGGCCGTGAGGATGGGAAACACATACTCCGATGTGGGCGAGGCATGGCGGCGCATCAGCCGTGCCATCTCCGCCGTGACAGGCACCAGGATGTGTTGGCCCGTCTTGTGGCGGTCATAGTGGATGACGCCACCGCAGACCTGCGATTTCTTGAGGTAGGCCATGTCGACAAAGGGCATGCCCAGGGCCTGGAACCCAAAGACAAACAAGTCGCGCGCCAAGGCCAACGCCGAGCCTTCGGACAGCGCCAACCGATGGAGCCGCAACATCACGTCGGCCGTGACGCTGCGCTTGCAGGTGCGCTCGCGCCCTGTGAACACCTTGGCGAAGGGCTTCCCCTGGCCGTCGCCTGTCACTCGGTTGTACATGGCCCGCAGGCAACGCATGTAGGCCGACACGGTGTTGTGGCACAGGCCCTGCTGGCACAGCCACCGCTGGTAGCGCTCCATGCCTTCGGCCGTCATCTGCGAGAAGCGCCACGACGACAGCCCCAAGTAGCGGGACCACGAGCGTGCCGCCGTCAGGTAGTTGGCCGCCGTCTTGAACCGTCTCTCCGCTCGCATCCGTTCCACCTCGGCCGTCACTTCCGTCCAGCCGTCGGCCTCCATTCTTCTTTTTGTCGCAGGGGCGTCGGGCCTGCGCGGGCCACGTCCCCTGCCAAACTCAATCTTGAAATACACCATAATCATATAATAACTAAAGGTTCTGCACTTGCGAAATGTCATGACGAGCCACCTGTCACTTTGTTGCACAGTTCGGCCTGAAAGGCCAAAAGTACATAGCCCAGGGCAAGCGAAGCGGCACCCTGGGTCGCCGCGGTTTGCGTGAGCTTGCGCCCTGTAAGGGCAAAAGTGTAGTCGTCCCATTTGTCCGTTGCCTACAACACATTGATTTATTATACTTTTGCCCTTACAGTGCGCAGACCACCATTGCCCAACCTACCCAGGGTGTCGCTTCGCTTGCCCTGGGCTAGGTAATCGATGGCCCTTCAGGCCGCACAGGCAACTCATTGGGCCTACAGCTCGCCAGGGCCTGAAGGAAGAAACAAGCGAGCGTCACGAACTGACCTTCTTAGTCCTTAATAGGAAAACTCACAAACTCGAGCAAAAGTGTAGTTGACTCGCCATCGTGACCGCTGCTCCAATCCGTTTTGTCTTGGAAATTCTGAAAAAACAGGTACCTGGCGACTGCACCTTCTAGAGAAAATTAAATGGGTTTTGTCCGATTAAATTTCGTTAAAAGTCTTAATGACGGTTAATTTGTATGAAATTGTTCGGCGAAAGAGGCCTAATGGAGTTGCGATAGATATCGAATCGAGACTCGATAGATATCTTATCGAG
>JBNMMB010000154.1:0-1949 GCA_050875105.1 Prevotella sp.
ATTAAACAGTATAGGGAGGCTCAAACGGGCCTCCCTAACATTAAATAAAAAATGGTCTACCGTTTACGATTCTGTTGTTGTTTCATCTGCTCTTGCTGCATCTGCTGCAAAGCCTGCATACGTGCAGCGAGACCGCTCATTTTCTTCGGATTGTCCTTGTCTTCCTTGTAGCGACGCTCCAAGATAGCCAAAAGTTTTTCATCGTCGGTTGTCTTGCGGAGCACGAACATGATAATCGCAGAGAAAAGAAGCGATATGAAATAATAGAAGTTAAGACCAGCCGAATAGTCGTTGAAGATGAAGAAGAACATCAATGGCATTAAGTACATCATCCATTGCATTGTCTTCATCTGTTCAGCCTGCTGTCCTACCATTTGATCCTTTTGCAGCTGCATCGTAAACCATGAGTAAATGAGCTGTGCGGCAACGAATAGCACACATGTCAACGACAGATGGTCACCAATTACGGGCAAGGTCCTGCCCCACTCAATTATCGGGTCAAATGTTGAGAGATCGTTGATCCAAAGGAAGCTCTCGCCACGCAACTGTATTGCGTTTGGCACGAAGTTGAACATGGCGATCCAGATAGGCATCTGGATAAGCATCGGCAGGCAGCCACTGAGTGGCGACACGCCATACTTGGCGTATTCAGCCATCATCGCCTGCTGTTTCTGCATGGCATCTTCAGGCTTGTTGTATTGCTTTGTAGCCTCGTCGAGCTTCGGTTTCAGCACGCGCATCTTCGCTGAAGACATGTAGCTCTTCTTCACCATTGGATAAGTGATGGCTTTCAAGAGGAGAGTGATGAGAATCAACACTATACCCATGTTGAAGCCCCACGATGTAAGCCATGTGAACACAGGCATCGTGAACCAGCGGTTTATGATACGGAAGAGTGGCCAGCCAAGGTAGACAAGCCTTTCCATCTCGAGATCCTTGTCGAAAGAGCTCTCCTTCTCCACGTTCTTCAAGGTATAGAAGTCGTTGGGGCCATAATAGAACTCCAACTCCGTGGCTTTCTTTCCACTTGGGTCGAAAGCGGTCTTCATGTTGGCCTTGAAATCTTTAAGGTAGCGCACCTTCCAGTTGTCTTGCGACTCCTTGTTATATACAGTGCTCTCAAGGTCGGCGCCCTTTTCGAAGCCATCCTTGGAAATAATCACCGTAGAGAAGAACTGGTTCTTGAAGGCCACCCAGTCCATACGTTCGTCCACAGTCTCTTGCTTCGACGAAGCCTCGCTGAGGTAGTCTGTGCCACCATCCGTGTTTTTCCAGTCGAGACGCGCGTAGCGGTTCTCAAAATTGAACCCCCTCTCCTGCTGCCTGACCGTCTCATGCCAATCCACGTTTATGCGTGAGGCGTTAGGGTCAAACAAACCGCTCATTCCCGTCGCCTTGATGTCGAGGTGCAGCATATAGTTCTTGCCCAAGCGATAGTTGAACACGAGCGTCTTTCCCTGTCCTGCATCAGCAGTAAGCGTCACGGTAGAGTCGGTGACGGCTGAAGGAGTGAAGTAAAGGTCAGCGGTGCTGATGTTCAACTCCTTAGCCACAAGCGTGTAGTTGAGCGACTGACGCTGACCCTCAAAAAGCGTCACGCCATTCTCATCGTCATGCTTCCCGCTCCTGTCAGCCATATTGTGACCCACGAATTGCTTTGAGCCTTTCTGGTTTTTCAGATATGCCTTCACAACCGTCGCACCCTTTGTTGAAAGCGTAAGGGCCACCTTGTTGTTACTCAAGACAACATTCTTGGCCTTTCCTACAAGAGCCTTATGAAAGAGGGCGGTCGTGTCCTCCGCCACTTTCTGTTTTAAGGCCTGGCGCTGCTTGTATTCAGCTGCTTTCACGGCTTTCTCAGCCTTTGCACGGTTTGCCTGCTCTGTGGAGTCCTTGACAAACGCCGCACGCTGCTCTTGCTCCGATGGCTGCGAATAGATGCTGAAGCC
>JBNMMB010000155.1:0-1942 GCA_050875105.1 Prevotella sp.
ATGTCATATTAGAGTTTTGCTTGTCTTCTTTTCGCAACACTAAGGTAAGTGAAAATTCTGACATGGCAAAATCCTGGGCAACTTTTTGTTGCTCAGGCACTTATAAATAATGTTAAACTATAGTGTTGCGGAATTAAGGTTATCTCATGAGAAAACCCTTGTTGCTTGCGTTTGCCCTCTTGGCCGCAGCCAGCGTGAAGGCAGCCCCGGTGGACACCCTGGCCGCCGATGCCATCTATAAACAGTTGTTGGCCCGAAAGGGCGTCGTGCAGACCACCGTGCGCTATACCGGCGGTTGGTCGCGAGAGTTGTCGGGCTTCGCCTGGAGCCAAGGCGAGGGCCGAGGCTGGACCGTGGGCAACCGCCTGCGGCTGACGGGCGTGAAGAAAGACGAGGTGGACCGCTACATGGAGGTGTTCAAGAAATATAAGGAGCAGACCCATGTGAGCCTGTCTGACGGAAATGCCGGCATGGGACTCAACGACAGCAAGCTGTTCTATGGCATGCGGTTCTACGGCGACACCTTGTATTTCCTCAAGGCCCGCAAGGAGGCCGACGAGTTCACCGTGCCCAGCGACTGGCCCACGCGCAACTATTACAAAGGTCCGGGCCCGAATCCCGACCCATGGGCGTATGTCGACGCGCCCACCAAACGGCTGCTCGGCCTGAGCCACCTGTGGAATGCCGTCAAACGCAACTTCGTGTTCATGGACCGCGTCAAGGTCAATTGGGACAGTCTCTACGTGGCCATGATCCCCAAGATGCAGGCCGTCAGCACCGATGCTGAGGCCACACGCCTGTTGCAGCGCATGATGGCCCAGCTGGGCGACGGCCACACCTATGTGGGTAGCTTGCAGGGGCACGACTACCGCACCATGCCCCTCACCACACGCTGGGTGGGCGGCAAGGTGTATGTCGACCAGGTCTACAGTTCCGACTTCGCCAAGCAGGGCGTGCGCCGCGGCCAGGAGGTGGTGGCCATCAACGGCGAGGCCCCCGAGACCTACGCCCAGCGCGAACTGGCCCCTTACATCTCGACCTCCACGCCCCAGTGGCTCATCCATGAGATGTACGACGGTCTCAGTCTCACCCGGGGCGAGGGCGATCGCACCATGACCCTCCTGCTGCGCGACGGCAAGCGCGAAGTGAGCGTCAGCTACGACTTCAACGGCGCAGCCTTCGACCTCATGCCCGCCCGGCCACAGACCGTGACGTTCAGCCTGCTGGCCGACGGCATCGGCTACCTGCGCATCGAGAACTTCATGGACGGCCAGCTCCGCAACCAGTTTGACCAGCTCTATCCCCAGATTCTCAAGACACGCGCCCTCATCATCGACATACGCGACAACCACGGCGGCAACTCTGGCAACGGCGACCACATCGCCTGTCACTTCATCACCGACAGTCTGCGTGGTGGCGCCTGGGAGAGCCGCGAGTACATCCCCGCCTACGCCTCATGGGGCTACAAGGAGCGCACCTATCGCGAGGAGGGCCACCTGTTCAAGGTCGATCCCTCCGACCCGTTGCCACGCTACACGCACCCCGTGGCCCTGCTCGTGGGCCGCGGCACGTTCTCGGCCGCCGAAGACTTCACCGCGCTCATGCGCGCCACGGGCCATTGCACCCTCGTGGGTGAGCCCACAGGCGGCAGCACGGGCAATGGCGTGCGGGTAGACGTCATCCCCGGCGTGTGCTTCGCCAAGATATGCTCCAAGCACGACTATGCGCCCGACGGCACCGACTTCGTGGGTCACGGCTTCACCCCCGACATCTCCGCCCCCGAGACCTACAAGACCTACTTCAAGGACAAGCGCGACAACGCCATGACGCAGGCCCTCGACTTCCTGCACAAGCAGCTCCGCAAATGATGATAGGAGCCATAACACGTTAAATAACATTAAAACCGTTAAAATAAAATAAATCATAAGGCAAAGCTTGGGCC
>JBNMMB010000156.1:0-1405 GCA_050875105.1 Prevotella sp.
TATGCGAAAATGAGCCTTGTAGAAAACTTTGCGCATGCTCAGAGTTTTGCGATAGATATCTTATCGAGTCTCCGTTAAGCATCTATCGAGACTCGATAAGATATCTATCGAGTCTCGATTCGATATCTATCGCAACTCGATTAGGCCTCTTTCGCCGAACAATTTCATACAAATTAACCGACATTAAGACTTTTAACGAAATTTAATCGGACAAAAGTCATTTATTTTTCTCTAGAAGGTGCAGTCGCCAGGTGCCTGTTTTTTCAGAATTTCCAAGACAAAAATGAAGCTTTCAAATCTTCTCGTACACCCGCACGTAGTCCACATAATAGCGCAACGGGAACTGCGCGTCATCGGGCACGCCCCCATTGCCTCCGATAGCCAAGTTGAGCAAGATGTAATCGCCAAAGCCATCCACCTGGTTGCTGAACGGGTTTTGGCGGTTGCCTCCCACCCCACCGTTGACAGTCTTAGAGAGATCGGTCTCATTCAGCAGTTCGTCATCGAGATAGATGCGAATAAAGTGTTCGTCCCAATCCATGCGCCACACATGAAACTTTTCAGCCCAGTGAGGGTCCTGACTGGTGAAATGCTCATACGGCGTGACTGAAGAGTTCCACACAGGATCAAACTGCCGGTCAGATCCCCAGCAGGTGTTGGCGAGAATAGACTGCTTGCCATTCTTGATGTAAAACTCCATGATGTCGATCTCCCCGTTCTCGGGCCAGCTCCATTGGTTGCCCAAGAGCCAGATGGCCGGCCATGCGCCCGAGGCCGTGGGAATCTTGGCGCGCACCTCAAAGCGGCCATAACGAAACGTGTGACTTTTCCTGGTGGTGATGCTCGACGACGTGTAATGCGCCTCCTTGCGCGACGTGGCCCAGTAATGGCTGCCATCACGATAGTCGGGGTTGGGCACCGTCTCACGTCGCCCCTCGATGACCAACGTGCCATTTTTCACGAAGGCGTTGCCCTCCTGATACCACTGCAACTCATTGTTTCTGACAAAGCCATGCTCATAATCCCACTCCGCCGAGGGCAGTCCATCGTGGTCAAACTCATCGTTCCACACCAGGCGATAGCCGTCATATTGGGTCACAGCCGTCTGCGGACGGTAAGCAATGGAGTCGGCGGCCGTAGCGGCCGACGCGCCCAAGAAGGCAAGGGCGGACAAGACGACAGATTGTATTTTCATCTTACACCTAATATATTATATGGTTGCAAATTTACGAAAAAGTAGTTGTCTATCCGTCCCTTTCAGACCAGTAACTATTCAGCGGTAGGAACAAATGGTGCTTTTTATCCTTAAAGCCCAATAAAACGCATTGATTTTGCATAGCAAAAAGTGCCTTATCTTCTTGCGTATTTGAAATATTTTTCGTACCTTTATACCTATGAAAGAACA